>JBDGTD010000020.1:0-37549 GCA_042217165.1 Haloferacaceae archaeon
CGATCGGCGTGATGTCGTCGTCGGACTCGCCGACGGCCGTCACGAGCAGGTTCTGTTCGCCCGTGACCAGTTCCTGGACGGAGACGACGCCGTCGATCGCCAGAATGTCCGGGATGAGATCTCCCCGCTCGGGGATCGAGGCGGTACAGAACAGCAGCATTCGGAGCGGATAGCCGGACTTCTGGTAGTCGACCTCGGCGCTGTATCCCTTGATCACCCCGCTGGACTCGAGCCGCTGGATGCGCTTGCGGACGGTACTCCCCGCGATCCCGGCCCGGTCCGCGATCTCGTCCGAAGAGAGGTTCCTGGCGTCCTCCTGGAGCGCGTGGAGGATCGCTCGGTCGACGTCGTCGATGTCGTCCCCTGCCATGCGTTCCGATCGGCACATCTTCGACAAAGGAACTTCGGCTGCCGGGACACGGACCGCCGGAGTCCGGCCCGGAACGGCGGCGTCGTCGAGACTCTCCACCACCTGCGGGCAGACTCCGCTCGGTGGCGGATGGCGTCGATGACTGCGAACCGTCGCGTCCGGTGCTGTCGTATCCGCGCGTCGTCCCGCCGTCGTGAACGCACCACTGCTCCGGGTGGGAGTCGTAACCGCCGCGCCTGCCAGTCCCGCGCTCGACACGGGCAGTCGAGCCAGGCAGAGTGAACGCTCTCGGCGAGCCTCTCGTTGGGCCCCTGACTGCTTTCGCACAGATACAGCGAGACGGCTGTTGTTCTGTCTGAACAGAGGGCTGCGACCGGCGTGGGTTGTCCTGTTTTCGAGAGAGTGATGCCTTGCCCGAGATGTGCGCCCGGAACACTACCGGGCGAGAATCTAGTAGTAGATTCTGCTACGATTCCGTAGCAACGCGCAGCGAACCCGAGTATGGAGCCAGTCACGGATCGATGGATTCCGGAGCGAGCCGATCGACCACGCCGTCGAAGTCGTCGTCGAAACTCAGCACGGCGTCGATGTCGTGGTGTTCGACTATCCCGGCGGTCATCGCGTCGGTGAAGCTGAGTTCTTGGTCCGCGTACTGCTCGTAGACGTCCACAGCGTTCTCGAACAGGACGGGTGAAGAATAGAGGAGTTCGATAGCGTCCGGATAACCGTCGCCGCGGATCCGGCGTCCGACCTCGAGACCGTCCGCGACGGATCCCGTGCGTCGCTGCGTGAGAGTGACAGCTTCGTCGTAGACGTAGTCGCTCGTCGTCACCCGGCCGTACTCCGCACTCCGAAGCGCGCTGTTGAGGGCAGCGACCCCGATTTCGTGACGGCTGGCGTCGGTGTCGTGGTGAGCGTAGAATACGCCCGTATCCACGAAGACGCTCATCCGTACAGGACGTCGTCGATGTCCTCCTCGTCCGTTTCGACGCCCGAAGATATCATCCCCTGATTGAACTGCTCGATTTCTTCGTCAGAGAGGGTTTCAGGGGAGTCCCTGAACGAGTCGACGAACTCGGACCGCGACTCGACGGCGGATTCAACGAGACGACCGAGAACCTCTTGTTGGGTGACTTTCTTCCCGGTCTTCAGCTTGATTTCGGCCTGCAGTTCTTCGAGTTTCGACTTCGTCTTCTCATCCATCTTGACGGCCGTAGTCATACAGACGGTAGTATTCGAAACCAGGTTAACCTTTCTACTGCCGGGGTACGGACAGATGCCCTCTGGCGCCAGCCGGCCGAAAGAGGCTAGTCGAAGTGTCCGAAACACAGCGACAAGGGGCTACATACGCTCGGTCGTACTGGTGAGATTGAAGATGTGCGCCCGGAACACTAACGACCGGTCTCATCCCGAGGCGGCGTGCCGCGTCGACCGGGAAACCCTCGTGCCGGGCGGGTTGCGCTGCGGGCAACCGTGCGGGCGGCGTGACGGGCCGCCGAACGGGCGCTCTCGCGCCGGTGTCGCGCGCCTGGGTTCGCCGCTCCGTCATCGCACCCGTGCGGGTGGGCTCGGGCGGGGACTGACGGCGCGCACCGACGGTAGCCGCCGACGGGTCTTGGGGGTTCCGGCCGTCAGACCGTGTACTCGGACTCGCAGATCTGACAGTACCGGCCGCCGCGCAGGCCGAACTTCCGTCGCTTGTAGTCGGCGACGAGGCGCACGGCGTCTACCCCGGCGCTTGCCGCGTTTGCCAGCCCGAACATCGACCAGCCGTCGCCGGCGGCGCCGATCAGTTCGCGGCTGGTCCGGAACACCCGGTCCCAGTCGTCCGGGGTGTAGTCCCGACAGACGTCGGCGAGAGCGACGTTCCGGCGGATCTCGTTCTCGATGGCCGCCTGCCACTCGTCGTTGTAGTCGCGCAGGCGGTCCTCGGCGGCGAGACGGCCGGCGATACTCCCCGTCCGCACCGCCACGTGGTCGCCCCCCTCGTGGAACGCGCTGGTCGTCCCCATCGCACCCCCGACGACGGCGACGCCCGCCCCGACCGGCGACTCGATCGGCCGCGTCGAGGAGATAGGGTACGTCTCCGTCCCGTCGGCCTTCCCGCGGTCCTCGACGAGCGGAAAGTCGGTCTCTACGTCGTACTCGTCGCCGTACTCGTACTCGAGGAGACGCCGGAGGTAGACCCGTCCCGGCGGGACGGAGTCGTCGTCGTGGAGGAGGGGGTAGGCGTCGCGGTCGTCTACCGTCTCCAGATCGAGGTCGATCGGCATCGTCAGCCCGATCCGTGCGATGTCGTCGTCGTTCGGGAACACCCACGGGTAGGCGGTGTGGCCCGGGATGTAGCCCCACCAGAACCGGATCGCGCCGCGGACGTCCGCGGCGACCTCGGGAGGGAGCCGGCGGTGTTCCTGGTAGGCGATGTGGTTCGCGCGCGTCGCGCCGAGGCGGTCCGTGACGTCGAAGGGAAGAAGCGAGTTCAGGACGTGGTTCGTCACCGTGCGCTGGGGGCCGTCCGCGAGGACGACGTACTCCGCGGCGACCTCGGACCCGTCCGCGAGTTCGACGACGTGGCGGCCGGGGGCGTCCGGGTCGTCGAGGCGCACGTCGCGCACGCTCGTGCCGACGCGGTAGTCGGCGCCCGCGCGCTCGGCGCGGGCCCGGAGGAAGTCGTCGAACCGCGCGCGCTGCATACAGAAGCCGAAGTTGTCGTAGGAGGACTCGATTCCGGTCGAACGGAGGACACAGGTTTCGCTGGGACCGACGAACTCCGCGCGGTCGAGTTCGTGGAGGACCACGTCGTCGGGAAACTCCGCGGGGTCGATCCCCATGATGTCGACCCAGTAGTCGAGGATACCGGCAGCGTCGGTAGAGTCGGGGCCCGTCTCCTTCCGGTCGGCGCGGGGGACGCCTTTCTCGACGACGAGCGCGCCGGCCCCGGCCTCGGCCGCCGCGTGCCCCGCCGCCGCGCCCGCCGGGCCGCCGCCGACGACGGCCACCTCAACGCGTTCCATACTGTGTTTCGCGAGGTGGTGAGGCATGAATGGCACGGAACGGGCGGGGGAGAGCGCTTAGGTAGCTCGCCCGTGGGTGGGCCAGACATGGAAGTCGCGGTACTCAGACAGAAGGTCCACGGCCGGCCCGCGTCGGACTACGCGGCGGTCCTCCGCGAGCAGTTCGCAGACCACGGCGTCGACGCGGAGGTGACGCTCGCGCGCACTCCCGACGAGGAGCGGGCGGCGCTCGCGCGCGCCGACGTCGCGACCGGCATCGAGTTCGAGCGGTCGTGGCTCGACGACGCCGCGATCGACCTCTACGCCTGCGTCTACGCGGGCACCGACCACCTGCCGCTCGACGCCATCGCCGACCGCGGGATCAGGGTGACGAACGCCTCGGGCGTCCACGGGCCGAACGTCGCGGAGTTCGTCGTCGGCGCGGTACTCGCGTTCGTCCGCGAGTTCTGGACCGCCCGGCAACACCAGCGTGCGCGCCGCTGGGAGTCGTTCAACGCCGGCGAACTGAAGGGCTCGACGGTCACCGTGGTCGGGCAGGGGGCCATCGGGCGGACGGTCGTCGAGCGGGTCGACGCCTTCGACGTCGAGACGTGTGCGGTGCGCTGGAGCCCGGAGAAGGGTGGTCCGGCCGACGAGACAGTCGGGTACGACCGGCTCCACGAGGCGCTGGCGCGCACAGACCACCTCGTGGTCGCCTGCCCGCTCACCGACGACACGCGTGGCCTCGTCGACGAGGACGCTCTGGCGACGCTCCCGACCCACGCCACCCTGACGAACATCGCACGGGGCCCTATCGTCGACACGGACGCCCTGGTCGAGGCCCTGCGGGACGACCACATCCGCGGGGCGGCGCTCGACGTCACCGACCCGGAGCCGCTCCCCGAGGACCACCCGCTCTGGGGGTTCGACGAGGTCCTGATCACTCCGCACAACGCCGGCGACACCCCGAGATACTACGAGCGGCGGGCGGGCATCCTCGCGCGTAACCTCGCGCGGGCCGCCGAGACGGGCGCCTTCGAGGGTCTGGAGAACCAGATCCGGTGACTCGAGCCGGTCGGCGGATGCGGCGTCGAGCCCCGCTCAGACGACGGTGTTGCGGAGCGTTCCGACCCCGTCGTAGGTGATCGCGACCTCGTCGCCGGGCTCGACCAGCCCCGGGTTGTCGGGGCTGCCGAAGGCGACCACGTCACCGGGACGGAACGTGAACCGCCCGGAGAGGTACGAGACGACCTCGTGTGCCCCGAACAGCATGAGTTCGGTCGTCGACTCCTGTCGGCGCTCGCCCGCGACGTCGGTGGACATCGACATCGGCTCGTCGACGGGGTCGACGTCGGTCTCGATCCACGGCCCGAGCGGACCGGCGGCGTCCCACGCCTTCCGCGCGGTTCGGCCCTGCTGGTCCAGCGCGTCCATGTCGTTCATGATCGTGTAGCCACGCAGCACGTCGGGCACCGCCTCGGGGGCGACGTCCGCACACCGCTCGTCGACCACGGCGGCGAGTTCGCCGGCGTAGGTCACCTCCTCGGAGAAGGTCGGGTACGGGATGTCCGCGCCCGGGCCGACGACGGCGGCGGGAGGCTTGATGAAGAAGTCGGGTTCGTCGGGCACGTCGTAGCCCATCGAGTCGACCGTGGCGGCGTAGTTCCGGCCGACGCAGTACAGCGCCGAGGGCTCACAGGGCGCGAGGAGGTCGTCGGGGTCGGCCTCGTAGACGCCGTCGTCGGCGTGGACGGCGCCGTCTCGGTACTCGCCACGTACGGGTCCGTCGGGTGTGTCGACGCGTGCCAGTCGCATGGCCGCGCCTCGCCGCCGTCTGCCCTATCGCTTGCGGTCTTCTGCGTGGGTTATATGTGACGCGGATCGGTAGCGTCCCACGCTACCGATGACTGAACTCCGGCGGACACAGCTCGCGGTGCCCGCGAGCGACGAGAAGATGATGGCGAACGCGGCCGAGTCCGACGCCGACGAGGTGTTCCTCGACCTGGAGGACTCTGTCGCCCCGAACGCGAAGGCCGAGGCGCGCGAGCCGCTCGTCGCGGCCGCCAAAGAACACGACTGGTCGGACACGGTGCTCTCGTACCGCATCAACGGCGTCGACACCCGCTGGTGGTACGACGACGTGATCGAGGTGATCGCCGAGGCGGGCGAGTATATCGACGACATCATCGTCCCGAAGGTGCCGGACGCCTCCGAACTCCAGACGGTCGACGACCTCCTGACACAGGTCGAGACCAACAACGACCTGGAGGTCGGCGGGGTCGGACTGGAGCCCCAGATCGAGGACGGCGAGGGGATGCACAACGTCCACGAGATCGCACACTCGACGGAGCGGCTCTCCTGTCTGATCTTCGGTCCGGGCGACTACGCCGCCGCGATGGGCACGCCCGGCCTCGACATCGGCCAGTTCCCGGACTACCCCGGCCACTACTGGCACCACGCGCTCTCGGAGTGTAACGCGGCCGCGAAATCCGCGGGCGTCCCCTGTACGGACGGGCCGTACGCCGACATCGACGACTCCGAGGGGTTCCGAACCTCCGCGGAGCGCGCGAACATGCTCGGCTGTGACGGCAAGTGGGCGATCCACCCGAGCCAGATCGAGATCGCGAACGAAGTGTTCGCGCCCGACCCCGAGGTGGCAGAGCGCGCAAAGCGCATCGTCGACGCCTACGCCGAAGCGATGGCGGAGGGCAGAGGCGCCGTGAGCGTCGACGGGCAGATGGTCGACGAGGCGACGAACAAGATGGCACAGGACATCGTCGAGAAGGCCGAGGCCGCAGACATTCTGTAGGCTCAGAGGTCCACGGGACAGCCCCGTATCTCCCCGCCGCGCATCCCGTCGGCGAGCCAGTGTATCGACAGCACCAGCGCGACGAGCGCCAGCAGCGCGAACTCCAGCCCGTCGAGGGGCAGGAGCGTCAGCAGACCGCCGGCGCCGAGGAGGCCGAAGACGCCGGCGAGGACCGCCGACCCGCAGGCCGCACAGCCCGCGCCGAGGGTGCCGAGGACGACGCCGACGACGCTTCCCCCGCTCTCGGCGAGGGTGACGCGGTGTTCGCGGAGGTGATAGACCACCATCGCGATGTCGACGCCCGAGAGGACGCCGACGGCCACGAGAACGGCGAAGGTGGAGAGCGCGAAAGACTGGAACAGCCCGACGAACACCCGAACCCGTGCCGCGGGGGGGAGCGACCCGCCGACGAGTACGTCGCCGACGAGCGGGAGGTTCTGCGAGAGGACGAACAGCGTCGTCGCGGCGGCGCCGGCGACGACAGCCAGCGCGGCGTAGCCCGGTGCGCCGAGCACCAGCCGGGCCGTCCGGCCCATCAGCCGCCAGTCGCGCGGGCGCGTCGGCAGTCGAACTCCGGGCGTCATCGGGGCTCTCCTCGCGACCTCACAGGCCGAGTGCCCCCGCGACGACGTCGTAGCTCACGCTCCCGCGCGCCCTCGTCCGGACGGTGCCGTCGCGAAACAGGAACACCGTCGGCGTAGAGTCGACGTTGGCGTCCTCGCTCGCGCTCAGGTCCGCTTCGACGGCAGCGTCTGCCTCGCCGGCGCGCACGGCCTCGGCCACGCTCGCCCCGTCGAGGCCCGTCTCGTCGTCGAGGAACGACGCCGTCATCGAGAGTACGGCGTCGGTGCCCTGCCCGCGGAACGCGGACTGGTTCTCGAAGTAGTGGTCTGCGAGCGCCCAGAACGCGTCGCTCGACTCGGCGTACGTCGCCTCCAGCGCCCGCGCCGCGGGGTCGCCCCACGGGTAGACGATCGGGACCCCGCGGAAGACGAACGTCGCGTCGCCCGGGTCGACGAGGTTCGACCGTATCTTCGGGACCGTCTGTCGCTCGAACGCCGCACAGCGCGGACACGAGGGGTCCTCGAACGCGACGATGGTGCCCGTCGCCTCGCCCGGCGGCGGTCCGAGCCGGGGCTGGACGCCGATATCGCGACCGACGGGGTGGTCGTCGAGAGTCGGGTCGCCGCTCGACGTCTGACCGCCGGTGTCGGCGCCGCCCCCACCAGAGCCACTACATCCGGCCAGCCCGGCGACCAGCGCCGTCCCGCCGGCGGCCAGCGCGCGCCGTCTACTGAGTCGCATAGCTCGACGGAGGTGCCCGCCGGACAAGACCGTTGTTCAAACTTCGTTCTGACTCTCTTCGGCTCCTACCCGTCGAGCGGCTCGACCAGTTCGACGACGTGTCCGTCCGGGTCGTTCAGGAACGCGGTGTACGACCCGGCCTCGGGCTGCGGTCCCGGCTCCTTGACGACCCCGTGGTGGTCGACCCGCTCGACTGTCGCGTCTACGTCGTCGACGCCGAGCGCGAGGTGGTCCCACCCCGACCCCATCTCGAACTCGTCCTCGCCGGGCGTCTCCGAGAGCTGTATCTCGATGCCGTTGTCGGCGGCGACGTAGCGGTGGGTCGTGCCGTCGGCGGAGAACGACCACTCCTCCTCGAAGCCGAACTGCTCGTAGAAGGCGATCGACTCCTCGGCGTCCGCGACGTTGATCGCGACGTGGATGAAGTCCATACCACGGCGTGTAGACGCGGGACGAAAAAGCCGCGTGGTTCGGAGACCGTGGCGTCGCCGGCGGTCCGCGCCTGCCGGGCAGCGACGCGGCGTGTCGGCGGGCGTAGCGTTTATATCAGGACCGACGTTGACGGTCGTTCATGGCAATCGAGGAGGCAGAGCAGTTCTACGGTCCAGGAGGGCCGGACGCGTCCGTGGACTCGCTGGGACACGACCACCCCGACGTCGCCGAGTACGCCGCGCTGGCGGCGGACCTGCGCGACCAGGTCCGGGGAGACGTGCGCTTCGACGAGTACGCACAGGTGCTGTACGCCACCGACGGGAGCATCTACCAGGCCCGGCCCGCCGGCGTGGTCTTCCCGACGAGCGCCGCGGACGTCCGCGCCGCCGTCGAGATTGCGTACGACCACGAGGTGCCGGTCATGCCTCGCGGCACGGGGTCGTCGCTCGGCGGACAGACGGTCGGCGCGGGCTGTGTCGTCCTCGATTTCACCCGGCACATGGACGACATCGTCTCGATCGACCCCGAGGCCCGGCGCGCGACGGTCCAGCCTGGCGTCGTCCAGGACCACCTCGACGCCGCTCTCGAAGACCACGGGCTGAAGTTCGCGCCCGACCCGGCCTCGTCGAACCGGTCGACGATCGGCGGCGGTATCGGCAACAACTCGACGGGCGCTCACTCGGTGCGGTACGGCATCACCGACGCCTACACCGAGGAGCTAGAGGTCGTCCTCTCGGACGGCTCGCAGATCCGGACCCGCGAGGTCGTCCTCGACTCGCCGGAGTACGAGGCGATCGTCGGGACCGACACGCTCGAAGCGCACCTCTACGAGACCGTCCGGGCGCTGGTCGAGGACCACGAGTCGGAGATCGCCGAGCGCTACCCGAACCTCAAGCGGTCGGTGTCGGGCTACAATCTCCAGAAGGTGATCTACGAGAACGACGACGGCGAGGAGGTGATCAACCTCTCGAAGCTGTTCGTCGGCGCGGAGGGGACACTCGGCGTCATCGTCGAGGCCGAGGTGTCGCTGGTCACCGTGCCGGAGGAGACGGCGCTCGTGCTCTACTGCTTCGAGAGCCTCGTCGACGCGATGGAGGCCGTCCCCGAGGCGCTGGAGTTCGACGTGAGCGCCGTCGAGCTGATGGACGACGAGGTGTTCCGACTGGCCGCGAACTCCGTCGAGTTCGCGCAGTACGCCGAGCCGATCCCCGAGGGGACGGCGGCGTCGCTCCTGCTCGAGTACGACTCGGAACTCGTCGACGACTTCGAGGCGGCCGTCGCGGAGACGAACGACCACTTCGTCGCGAACGGGACGGCGTTCGACGCCTTAGAGGCCTACGCAGACGCGGACCAGCGCGACCTCTGGAAGCTCCGCAAGGCCGCTATCCCGCTGTTGATGGGGCTGGAGGGCGACCCCAAGCCGTACCCGTTCATCGAAGACGCTACCGTCCCGCCGGCGGAACTCGCGGAGTACGTCGGGCAGTTCGAGACGGTACTCGACGAGCACGGCACCTCTGCCGCGTACTTCGCCCACGCCGGGAGCGGGACGCTCCACATCCGGCCTATCCTGAACCTCAAGTCCGACGACGGGATCGAGAAGATGCGTTCGATCGCGGACGACGTGACCGACCTCGTGCTCGAACACCACGGGGCGTTCTCCGGCGAACACGGCGACGGGATGGCCCGGACGGAGTTCAACCCGAAGATGTACGGTGAGGACCTCTGGACGGCGTTCAAGCGGCTCAAGACGGCGTTCGACCCCGAGTGGCTCCTCCACCCCGGGAACGTCGTCTACCGCGACGGCCCGGACGACGTCGGGCCGGACAACGACCGCGGCGTCGGCGCGGATATGCGCGAGAACCTGCGGTACGGCGCCGACTACCAGTCCGTCGAGCCCCAGACCACACTCGACTTCGACGACGAGGGCGGATTCTCGCACCTCGTCGAACTGTGTAACGGCTGTGGGACCTGCCGGCAGACCGACTCGGGGGTGATGTGTCCGACCTACCGCGCGACAAAAGAGGAGATCCAGACCACCCGGGGGCGGGCGAACATGCTCCGTGCGGCCATCAGCGGCGAACTCGACGAGGGAGAGATCCACAGCGACCGGTTTCAGGAGGAGGTGCTCGAGCTCTGTGTGGGCTGTAAGGGCTGCAAGAGCGACTGTCCGACCGGCGTCGACATGGCGAAGCTGAAGGCCGAGGTGAAACACCAGCACCACCAGGAGGAGGGGACGAGCCTCCGTGAGACGCTGTTCGCGAACATCGACACCTTCGCGAGCCTCGGGAGCGCGACGGCGCCGGTGTCGAACTGGCTGCCCAAGCTCCCGGGCGCCCGCCGACTGATGGAGAAGACGGTCGGTATCGCCGCCGAGCGGGACCTGCCGACGTTCACCCGCCACACGCTGCTCGACTGGTTCGAGGAGCGCGGCGGCTGTCGGCTCGCGCCGGCGGAGGCCGACGACCAGGTGCTCCTGTTCCCGGACACCTACACCAACTACATGTACCCCGAACCGGGGAAGGCGGCGGTGCGGGCGCTGGAGGCGGCGAACGTCTACGTCCGTATCCCCGACGACCTGGCGCCGAGCGGCCGCGCGGCGTTCTCGATGGGGATGCTCGACGTCGCAGAGGAACGGGCCGCGGAGAACGTCCGGGCGCTCCGCGAACGCGTCGAGGACGGCTGGACGGTGGCGTTCGTCGAGCCCTCGGACGCCGTGATGTTCCAGGACGAGTACCGCGACCTGCTCGACGGGCCGGCCGTCGAGGAAGTCGCGGACAACGCCTACGGGATCATGGAGTACGTCGACGCGTTCCGCCTCGACGAGCACCTGTCGCTCGACGCCCCGGACGAGGCGGTCACGTACCACGGCCACTGCAACCAGAAGGCGACGAACAAGGACCACCACACGGTCGGCGTGCTCCGGCGCGCTGGCTACGAGGTCGACCCGCTCGACGCCACGTGCTGTGGGATGGCCGGGAGCTTCGGCTACGAGGCCGAACACTACTCGCTCTCGAAGGCCATCGGCCGCATCCTGTTCCAGCAGGCCGACGAGAGCAGCGGCGATGTCGTGACGGCGCCCGGCGCGTCCTGCCGGTCGCAACTCGGCGACCGGCCCGGAGGCGAGCGGCCGCCCCACCCGGCCGAGAAGCTAGCCGACGCCCTCGACTGACAGTCTGGTCGAGAGCCGTCGGGCCACACGCCGGCGGCAATGTTTATGTATTATCATGACATTACCTTCGGATGTCATGCGGACTAGTGACAGGGAGGCAGGTACCCGATGACTCGATCGGACGACACGGACGTCCGATCCGACGGCGGCATCGCGGAGGGTGACGAGGTATTCACCGAAGCCGATGCCGGGAAACAGTACCGTAACACGGTGTATCGAGATCCGGACTACGAGAGCCTCGAGACGGCTCCCCAGACCAGCGAGTACCCATCGACGAGCGGCGAGGGTGGGTTCAAGTTGGGCGACCTACCGAAGGTCCCGAAGGTGTCTCACATCGTCGGACCGAGCGCCGTCATGCTCGGCGCGTCGCTGGGAAGCGGCGAGACGATGTTCTGGCCCACCCTGATCGCCCAGAACGGCTGGGGGCTGTACTGGGCCTTCTGGGTCGGTGTCATCACGCAGTTCTTCATCAACACGGAGCTACAGCGGTGGACCATGGCCACCGGAGAGAGCATCTTCAGCGCGTTCAAGCGGATACACTCCGTCTGGCCGTGGTTCTTCCTGGTAGCCGGCTTCTTCCACGTCGGCTGGCCGGGGTGGGCCGCCGGGTCGTCGAAGGTGGCGGCGTCGTTCATCGGGATGGACCCGAACAACTGGGCAGTCATCGGCATCGGGCTGATGGTACTCATCTGGCTCTCGTACCAGGCGGGCCCCATCCTCTACAACGCCATCGAGAAGTTCCAGGTGGCGCTGATGATCGTCGCGATCGCCGCGGCGGTCGTCCTCGTGTTTATCGTCGGCTCTATCGGTCAGTTGGCCAACGTGCCGGCGGGCGCCGTCAACTTCGGCGCGCTCCCGCAGGATATGAACATCGCCGTGTTCCTGGGCGGACTCGCGTACGCGGGCGCCGGCGGGTACGTCAACCTCTCGCAGGGCGTCTGGGCCCGTGAGAAGGGGCTCGGCATGGCGACCTACCAGGGGCGGGTCAAGAACCCCCTGCGCGGCGCCGACCCCGAAGACGTCAGACAGAACGGCATGACGTTCGAGCCGACCCAGAAGAACCTCAAGCGCTGGCGCGCCTGGTGGAAGATCAGCCAACAGGAGCATTTCCTGACGTTCGTCGTCGGCCTGCTCGTCGTCGCGACGATCGCGATGACGATTACCGCACAGTACGCGGCCGGAACGGACCAGGGCGCGATCAACATGTGGCTCAACGTCGTGATCCCCCAGCTCGGCTCGGTCAACGCGACGCTGGTCTACGCGGTGACGTTCATCGCGCTGTTCAGCACGCAGTACGCCATCACGGAGTCGTTCGTCCGCAACAGCGTGGACATCCTCTGGCAGATGGTCGGCGCCGAGGCCGGCTGGGACCTGAACAAGGTGTTCTTCGGCGCGCTGACCCTGTTCGTGCTGTGGGGCATCGCGATCATCGGCCTCCAGCTCCAGCAGCCGTGGATCCTGCTGGTCATCGGGGCCGCCATCGCCGGCGTGATGATGTGGCCGTACAACGCCCTCACCATCATCAACAACACGACGCGCCTGCCCGAGCACACCCAGCCCGGGTGGGGTCGCGTCGTCGCGATGTGGTGGGCGACGGGCTTTTTCGGCTACTTCAGCGTGCTGCTGATCGCGTCACAGCTCGTCAACCGGTTCGGCCTCACGACGTTCCAGACGTCGCCGGCCGTCGTAGGGAGTAACGTGGGCGCGTACGTTCTGTGGCTCCTGGCGCTCGTCGTTCAGGTCTACACGATGTACCGCTCGGGGACCGCGAAGATGACCACCAGCGGCACCGTCGACGGCGCCGACGAGGCCGCCGGGTTCCTCTCCTGAACCGACGTCCCGACCCCCACCGTTTTTGCGTGCGGCACCGGAGTAGACAGTGTGTGATGGCTGGCCGAGGTGACGGCGCCGACAGGCTGTTTCGTCTGCTGGTCAGCCACCGGATGCTGGTGTACGTCGGGGGCCTCGTGGTCATCGGCTCCCCGCTTTTCATCGTCCGGGCGTTCGGCCGAGAACTCCCCTGGTCGGTCAGGACGGCGCTCGTCGTCTCCAGCCTGGCGGTGATGATCGTCACCTACGTCGGGGAACGCCGCGTGGGCCACGACCACCTCGACGATACGACCGGCGAGAGCACCGAGGAGTACCCGCTACGGATGCGCCTCGCCGTGGCGATGGCGGTCCTGGGGCTCGCGGTCGGCGTGTTCATCGCCATCGAGGTCGACATCCTCGGGGGGCTGCTGTTCGTCGGCGGCTCGTACTTCTTCGCGTATCTCGCGTACCACGACGACGCCGGGGAGGTGGAGGCGTGACCGTCCGAGAGCCACACGAGGAACCGGTCGAGGACGGCGAGTTCGACGACCTGCCCTCGACGGGACTCGACGTCGAGAACCACGTCCACTTCGGGATGGCCGGCTCGTTCCCGCTTCGGCTCGCGGACCTGTTCTTCGCGGAGGACGGCCTCCACGTCGTCGAGTACAGCTACATCACGGTGATGTTCGGACTCGGGACGGGCAAGCACCGCCGCGAGGCGGAGGCGATGCAGACCGTCTACGACCACCACGGCATCGACGAGGTGCGCCTGCGCGGCGACAAGACGTTCTGGCTGAACTACGACGCCGTAGACCGGATCGTGTTCGACCGCGGGGGCGTGATGGGCCGGCCGAAGATGACTGTCTACGCGGTCGACGGCGACTCGTACGCGTACCGGATCCACGACGACGGCGGCCGGGACACAGTCGCGGAACTCCTGGCAGATCTCGAGGCCAGCGCCGAGAAACACGGCCTGACCCTCGACATCAGGGACGGCGCCGGGTTCCGGCCGGCGGAGAACCTCTACCGGTTCCTCGGCTGAGGTCGGGCGCTGTGTCCCCGGCCAGTCAGCGAGAAGTAGGCGTGGCTGGCGCCCCCGAGCGCCAGTCCGACGACATAGAGCGCGACGAGCGCCAGCGCCAGCGCGGTGCCTGCCGGGCCGGACGCGTCCCGGTGTCGGCGCGCGAGCCGACCGCAGAGCCGGACCTGCCGGCGGACGGCCCGGGTCGGCGTCGCCGACGGGTTGCGCGCCAGACTCCGGGCGACGGGCGGACTGACCCGTTCGTAGAGAGCGACCAGCCGGCGCCCGGGCGCAGTGCGGGCGAGCGTATCGTCGCGGAAGGTTCGTAGCTCCGTCAGCGTCTCTCCCTCGCCGGCGACCGCCGTCGTGACGAAACACGACGAGTGGTGCTGTCTCACCGTGACGCGGACGACGTCGGCCTTCTCGTAGCGGGTCGTCTCCGTCTCGGGGAAGCCCGGGTCCTCGGAGACGGCGAACGTCTCCGCCGTGTGCTGGACGTAGACCTCGGCGTGTTCGACCGTCTCGTCGTCGGGGAGCAGGACCGTAACGTGCTTCTCGCGGCCGTCGCAGACGGCCTCGTCCTCCGGGAACCGTGGCGCGTCGTCGTCCGTCCCGCCATCTGCCCCCGACGGCACACCCTCGTCCGGCCCGCCGGGACCGTCTACCGCGTCCCCGACGTCGTCACTCATATCTCACAGACCCCTCCGGACGGGTATCAAACCCCCGACCGGCGGCTCGCCTAAGTGTCTCTAATGCGTTAGACCGCGCGTGGACACTCTGAGTGCCCTCCTCGGAACCCTGCTCAGCAGGGTCATCGTCGTCGGTGCGGTGCTCGTGAGCGTGAAACTCCTCTGGGAGGGCGCGTACGTGATGGCCTCCGGGCTGATACTGGCCATCGCTATGTTTCTGTACCTCCTGAGCGCCGACCCCTTCCTGTTGCGGTGACTGCGACACACAGATTATCTGTTTCGGCGCACAACCGGACCCATGGACCCCCTCGGCGGGCGGACCCGCTGGCACGACGTTGCCCTCCTCGGCACCGTGGTGGCAGGCGTCTCGTTCTACGCGACTCGCGTGCGTGGCGGCAGCGCGATGCCGCACCTCATCCGGTTCTACGACGTCTCCCCGGACCGGACCTACCCCGCGACGTTGCCACAGGACAAGGCGCTGTTGCTCCTGCTGGACCCGGCGACGAAGGGGGGGAGCGGGGCCGCGGCCGCCGGGCCGTCCGTCGACCCGCTCTGGAACCTGCTCCTCGTCGTCGGCCTCGCCGCGACGTTCGGCGGCGCCTTCCTCGCCTACGTCGACCGCTGACGGCGGGGCCGCCCGAACTGCAGCCCGCCCGCCGACCGCCGTCGGCCGGTAGAACGAATACTATCGGCGGGAGAGAGCCGTCCGTGTCCGACCTTCGTCTGACCGTCGGGGACGTCGAACTCGAAGCGTCGTGGACCGACGAGAACCCCGAGACGCGAGACGCCATCGCGGCGGCGCTGCCCCTCGGAGGAGAGGCGTCGAAGTGGGGCGACGAACTCTACGTTCGGGTCCCCATAGACGTGCCTGCCGAGGAGGCCCGGGAGGTCGTCGACCCCGGAGCTGTCGCCTACTGGCCCCGGGGGAACGCACTCTGTCTGTTCTGGGGGCCGACGCCGGCTTCGACCGACGGCCGGCCGCGCGCGGCGTCGCCGGTCAACGTGGTGGCGACGGCGGCGGACGTGACGCCCCTCGAATCCGTTCGTGGCGGCGCTCACCTCCGGGTCGTCGAGGCGTAGCGAGACAGGCGGACGCGACGCGAGTCAGATCCAGCCGTCTTCGGCCAGCAGTTCGCCGTTGAGCAGCGAGGCGCCGGCCGCGCCGCGGAGGGTGTTGTGTGCGAGACAGTTGTACCGGATCCCGCCGTCGGTGGGAGTCACCCCGCCGACGGCGACCGCCATCCCGCCGTCGACGTTGCGGTCGAGACGCGGCTGGGGTCGGTCCGGGTCCTCGAACACGCGGATCAGCTGGTCGGGCGCGCTCGGGAGGTCGACGCCGGGGTACTCCCGCATCGCGGCCGCGACCTCGTCGGGCGAGGGCTCCTCGGCGAGGTCGGCAAAGACGTTCTCGAGGTGGCCGTCGAGGGTCGGGATGCGGTTGCAGGAGGCGTCGACCTGCGCGTCGTGCCACGCGACCTCCGCGCCGTCGAACTCGCCGAGAAGCTTGCGAGACTCGGTCTCCATCTTCGCCTCCTCCCCGCCGATGTGGGGGATGGCGTTGTCGATGATCGCCATCGAGGGGACGCCGTCGTAGCCGGCACCCGAGACGGCCTGGAGGGTGGAGACGGCCACCCGTTCGAGGCCGAACTCGTCGAGCGCCGCGAGCGTCGGCACCATCGTGATAGTCGAGCAGTTGGGGTTCTTCACGAGCGCGCCGTCCCAGCCGCGGCGGTCCCGCTGGACCTCGATCAGGTCGAGGTGGTCGGGGTTGACCTCGGGGATGGTGAGCGGCACGTCGTCGTCGAGTCGGGCGTTCGAGGAGTTCGAGGAGACGACGTAGCCCGCCTCGCAGAACTCGGGCTCGACCTGTTCGCCGACGCTCGAGGGGAGCGAGGAGAAGATCAGGTCGACGTCGTCCGGCACCGCCTCGGGCGTCGTCTCGACGACCTCGCGGTCGGCGACGTACTCCGGAATCGGCGTGTCGAGCGTCCACTTCGACGCCTCCCGGTACGACCTGCCGGCGCTCGACGGCGAGGCCGTGAGCGCCGCGATCTCGAACTGCTCGTGGCCGTCCAGCAGCTGGACGAACCGCTGCCCGACCGCCCCGGTCGCCCCGAGGATACCGACGGTATGCGTCATAGCGTGGCGTGGGTCCGACGCTCACAAGACCTTTCCGGGACGGACCGGGCCGTCGATACCCCTATGTGACCCGGTGCCGACGCGTAGCGCGTGTTCAGCAAGGTCCTCGTCGCGAATCGGGGCGAGATCGCCGTCCGAGTGATGCGCGCCTGCGAGGAACTGGGCGTCCGAACCGTCGCGGTGTACTCGGACGCAGACCGCGACGCAGGCCACGTCCGGTACGCCGACGAGGCGTACAACGTCGGCCCGGCCCGCGCGGCGGACTCCTATCTCGACCAGGAGGCCGTCGTCGACGCCGCGCGGCGCGCCGACGCCGACGCGATCCACCCCGGTTACGGGTTCCTCGCGGAGAACGGCGAGTTCGCCCGCCGCGTCGAGGAGTCGGCGTTCGCCTGGGTCGGGCCGCCGGCCGACGCGATGGAGCGACTCGGCTCGAAGACCAGCGCCCGCCGCGCGATGCGCGAGGCCGACGTTCCGGTCGTCCCGGGGACGACAGACCCCGTCGAGTCGCCCGCCGAGGTGGCGGAGGTGGCCGCCGACTTCGGCTACCCCGTCGCGATCAAGGCCGCGGGCGGCGGCGGCGGCCGCGGGCTGGTGGTCGTCGAGAGCGAAGACGAGGTCGAAGACGCCTTCGACACCGCCGTCCGGGAGGGAGAGGCGTACTTCGACGACCCCCGGGTGTACGTCGAGAAGTACGTCGACCGGCCCCGGCACGTCGAGGTCCAGATCCTCGCGGACGACCACGGAAACGTCCGCCACCTCGGCGAGCGAGACTGCACGCTCCAGCGCCGCCACCAGAAGCTCATCGAGGAGGGCCCCTCTCCCGCGCTCTCCGACGACCTGCGCGAGCGTATCGGCGAGTCCGCCCGCCGGGGCGTGCGCGAGGCCGGCTACACCAACGCGGGCACGGTGGAGTTCCTCGTCGTCGACGAAGACACCGACGACGGGAGCGTCGGGGACGACCCCGAGTTCTACTTCCTCGAGGTCAACACCCGGATTCAGGTCGAACACACCGTCACGGAGATGCTGACCGGCGTCGACATCGTGAAGTGGCAGCTACGGGTCGCGGCGGGCGAGGAGATCACGTTCCCGCAGGAGGCAGTGGAGATCAGCGGCCACGCCGCCGAGTACCGGATCAACGCCGAGAAGCCCGAGGCGGAGTTCGCGCCCGCCACGGGGACGCTGGCGACCTACGACCCGCCGGGCGGTATCGGCGTCCGTGTCGACGACGCCGTGCGGCCGGGCGACGAGGTCGGCGGCGACTACGACTCGATGATCGCGAAACTGATCGTCCACGCGGGCGACCGCGAGGAGTGTCTCGCCCGCTCGGAGCGGGCGCTCGCGGAGTACGATATCGAGGGCCTGCGGACCGTCGTCCCGTTTCACCGCCTGATGCTCTCGGACGAGCGCTTCAGCGGGGGCACGCACTGGACGCGCTACCTCGACGAGGCGGTCGACCCCGAGCGTATCACGAACGCAGTCGAGATGTACGGCCCGGACGAGACCGCGGCGACAGAGACGGCGGAAGACGAGGAGGTCGTCGAGCGCACGTTCACCGTCGAGGTAAACGGCAAGCGCTTCGAGGTCGACCTGACAGAGCGGGGCGGTCCGCCGGTCGCTCCCGCGAACGGCGGTCAGTCGGAGGCGACAGGTGGCCGGCAGCGGCCTCCACAGGCCACCGAGGACGACGACGGGGGGAGCGCAACGGCGGTGAGCGGCGAGCAGGTGGCCGCAGAGATGCAGGGGACAATCCTCTCGGTCGAGGTCGCCGAGGGCGACGAGGTGGCGGCCGGCGACGTGCTCTGCGTGCTGGAGGCGATGAAGATGGAGAACGACGTCGTCGCGGAGCGCGGCGGCACGGTCGCGAGCGTCGCGGTGAGCGAGGGCGAGAGCGTCGACATGGGCGACACGCTCGTCGTACTGGAGTGACCCCGACCCGCCGGGCGCTCCTCGACGCGCTGGCCGAGGGGCCGGTCCGCGGGCCAGCGTTCGCCGACGACCGCGGCCTGACGCGCGCGGCGGTCTGGAAGCAAGTCGAGGCGCTCCGCGAAGCCGGCTTCGGGATCGAGTCGGGAGAGGACGGATACCGCGTCACCGCCGTGCCCGAGTACGGCGCCGAGGCGGTCGCGTTCGGCCTCTCGGCGCCGTACGACGTCGAGTTCCACGACACCGTGTCGAGCACGAACAGCCGGGCGCGCGAACTGGCGAGCGACGGAGCTGACGACGTCGCCGTCCTCGCGGCTGAGCAGACGGGCGGCCGCGGGCGTCGGGGGCGCGGATGGGCCGGGCCGCCTGGAGGGGTGTACGCCTCGGTTCTCGTCCGGCCGGACCGCCCGCCGGCGCACGCGCCCGTCTTCACGCTCGCCGCGGCCGTCGCCGTCGCGCGGGCCTGCGACCCGCTCGGCGTCGACGCGCGGATCAAGTGGCCGAACGACGTGCTGGTCGAGGCGGACGGCGCGGAGCGCAAGCTCTCGGGCGTCCTCACGGAGATGGAGTCCGAAGGAGGACAGATAGCGTGGCTGGTCGCCGGCGTCGGCGTGAACGCGAACGTCGGCGTCGAGGCGCTGCCGTCGGGCGCGACCAGCCTCCGCCGACTCGTCGGGGACGTCGACCGCGCCGCGTTCGTCCGCCGCCTGCTGACCGCCTTCCACGACCTCTCGACCGACCCCGACGCCGTCCTGCCGGCGTGGCGCGAGCGCGCGAGTACGACCGGGCGACGGGTCCGGGTCGACACACCGGGCGGAGAGGTAGTCGGCATCGCGCGCGACGTGGAGTTCCCGGGCGCGCTGGTCGTCGAAACCGACGAGGGGACCGAGCGGGTCCACGCGGGCGACTGCGAACATCTGCGGCCCGTCTGAGCGACAGTCCGGGCGCGCGCAACGCGGGCGGCGCTGCGGGCGTGCCCCCTCAGTCGGCCGGTAGAATCGTCTCGCGCACGTCGCTCGCGCCCGCGCGCCGGACGACGGCACGGACGAGGCTGTGTGCGCCGGCGAGATTGTCAGAGTCGCCGTCGAGGACGAGCAGGCGGGCCTCGCGGCCCTCCGCTATCACGCCGCAGTCGAGGTCGGCCACCTGCGCGCCGGCGCCGGTCGCCATCCACAGCACCTCGCGGGCGCTCGCGTCGAACAGCTTCGACGCGAACTCCATCTCGCGGAACATCGACGGGGCGTCGAGGAAGGCGTTGTCCGTGCCGAGCGCGACCGTCGTCCGGGCGCGAAGCGCCGCGAGGTCGGGCAGGCCGACGCCGGTGACGAGATTCGAGCGCGGGCAGACGACGACCGGCACCGCCGCCGCGTCGAGCCGGTCGAGGTGGACGTCGTCGAGGTGGACCATGTGGACGAGGTGGTCGGGGTCCAGGTCCAGGGCGGGGTTGACGTCCGCGGGGTCGCGCTCGCCGGCGTGGATTCCGAACGGCTTGCCGGCCTCGCGCGCGGCGCGGCGCAACGGCTCGTAGTCGGCGTCGCGCGCGCCGCTCGCGCCCACGCCGTCGCCGGCGGCCATCGCCTCGGCGCTCCCGCGGGCGAGAACTGTCGCGTCGAGCCCCGTCGCGGCCTCGTCGAGCGCGCGCCGGAGGAGTTCGACCCCGTGGACGCCGTTCTCGCGAAAGTCGACGAACGCGCCCGTCCCGGTCACGCGCATATACCGCAGGGAACGGACCATCGCGTCGACGAGGGCGTCGTCGTCGGCGTCGTGCAGGAGCCGGTGTTTCAGGCCGTCGGGCGGCGCCACGAGGGCGTCGAGGTCCAGTCCCTCGCCGGCCTCCTTCGCCACGGAGTCGCCGAGGTGGGTGTGAGCGTTGACGAACGCGGGGAGTACGATGGCCGAGGAGTCGGTCGAGGCCTCCTCGACGGCGGCGATTCGACCGTCCTCGACGACGACCCGCCCCTCGACCGGGTCGAACTCCGTTCCCTGGAGGATTGTCCCCTCCACCACGCGGTCTGTCATCTGTCCGGGTGACGATGGGTGGGGGCTTGAACGTCACGTTTCTGATCAGTCTTCACGTATTCGTGACGAACGTGGCGCGCGTCGCCGTCTGCTCACGCTCGGCCCCACCTCGCGGGCCGCGTGGCGCGACCGGGCGCCACGCTCACTCCTCGAAGTCGTCCAGCCGTCCCTGGAGCCCCGTTCGCACCTCGCGCACCAGCGCGCCGTCGATGTCCAGTCCGAGTTCCCGGACCGCGGCGGTCCCCACCCGGTCGGTCGCGGCGCGCGGCGCGTACACCCCGAGGCGCCACTGGCCGCGCTGGGACGCCCGGAGCGCGTCTACGAGCGGCGACTGGCGGTCGAGCCGCCGGATGTCGCCGTTGACGACGACGCGGGTGCGCGACTCGCGCATCGTCGGCGCCGGGGGGACGTCGAGCACTACCTGCTCCGGCGCGAGGTCCGCGCGGTCCGCGATTGCCCGCTCGGTCTCGCGCAGGTGTTCGACCTCTGCGTCGAGCAGGTGGTCGGGGGTGTCTGCCATCTCGGCCCAGACCGCACGCTTGTACAGGTCGCGCTCGTCGAGCCGGCGGGCGGTCTCGGCGGTCGAGTCGTGGCCGCGGAGGGCGACCCGCAACTCGGCGTCGTCCATCCGACGGAGACGGCCCGGAGCGAGTCCGTCCTCGAGGAGGCGCTCGGCGGCCTGCCGGAGCATCGCCTTCGCGATGCGGGCGGCGTGGTGACTGTAGACGGTCGGGTTCATCAGCGCGCGCGCGAGCAGGAGCGACTCTGCCGTCTGGACGTTCCCCTCGGCGAGGACGAGTTCGCCGTCGACGAGGCGGAGTTCGCGAATGAGTCGTCCGGGGTCTATCGTTCCGTACGGGACGCCCGTGTGGTGGGCGTCGCGCACGAGGTAGTCCATCCGGTCGACGTCGAGTTCGCCCGAGACGAGCTGGCCGTAGCGCCCGCGGCCGTCCACCAGCCGTGCCACCGCGGCGGGGTCGAGGCCGTGGTCGCGCAGGACCTCGCCGACTTCGCCGGTCGCCAGCAGGTCGTCTACGTCGTCGTGGTACCGGCCAGTCCGGCGGTGGATCACCGCCTCGACGTTGTGGCTGTACGGGCCGTGGCCGACGTCGTGGAGGAGCGCCGCGGCCTCGACGCGGGCCTCCGCGGGTCCGTTCACGTCGAGACAGTCGAGCGCGCGCGAGGCGAGGTGGTAGACCCCGAGGCTGTGCTCGAACCGCGTGTGGTTCGCGGAGGGGTAGACGTAGGAGACGGTTCCCAGCTGCCTGACCCGACGGAGGCGCTGGACCGCGGGCGTGTCGAGGAGGGCGGCGGCGACGCCACGGACCTCGACGTGGTCGTGGACGCTGTCTTTGACCGTGAGCACAGACTCACTGGTCGTGGAATCGGGTAAACCGTTGGGGGCGTCTCGACGACGAACCCCGGGAAACGAGACGGAGAGCGGAGCCGACCCGTCGCGCGGACGATTAAGTGGGTCGCCCGTGACCACGACACGTGGTCGCCGGACTCGCCGCGCCGACCCTCCTCGTCGTCGCCGCCGTCGTCCTCGTCGCCGGGGCGATAAACGGCGTCGCGGGGTTCGGGTTCGCCCTCGTCGGAACGATGGCCCTCGCGACGGCTGTCGACCCGGCGCTGGCCGTCGTGTTCATGATCGTCCCGATTCTCGGCGTCAACCTCGCGCTCGTCCGCGAACTCTCGGCCGACGGACTGGGGCGCTGTGCCCGGCGGTTCTGGCCGCTCGTCGCCGCGGCGCTGGTCGGGACGCTCCTCGGGCTGGTCGCGGTGAACGGCGTCGAGACGGGGCCGCTCCGGGTCGCGCTCGGCGTTCTGTCGCTGGCCTTCGTCGCGACCGCCCAGGACGCCGTCCCGCTGCCCGGTCGACGGGCCGTCGAGGACCGCTGTTTCGTCGAGAACGGGGCGGCGATGGCGGGGGTCGGGCTGGTCTCGGGCGTGGTGTTCGGGGGGACGAACGTCGGCGTCCAGTTGATCGCCTACCTCCGGAGCTGTGACCTCCCGCACGCGACGTTCGTCGGCGTGGTCGCCATGGTCTTTCTCGGGCTCAACGGGGTCCGGGTCGTCGCCGCGGGGGCGCTCGGTCTCTACCCCGGCGCGGCCGCTGCGCTGGCGTCGCTCGCGGCGACGGGGCCGGCTGTCGTCGGCGTCGCGGCCGGGAAGCGACTCCGCTCGCGGGTGCCCGAGCGGTGGCGTCGACGGGTCGTCCTCTCCCTGCTCACCGCGGTCGGGGTCCGCCTCGTCCTCGCGGGGCTCTGACGCGCCGGTGGAGAGGGTTCAAGCCCCGTCGTCCCTTCGCGCGAACATGCCCGAACTCTCCTTCCTCGCCGGCGGGACCGGAACCCCCAAGCTCCTCTCGGGGGTCCGCCGTCTGCTCGACCCGGACGACGTCGCCGTCGTCGGCAACACCGGCGACGACGTCGAGATCGGCGGCCACCTCGTCTGTCCCGACGTCGACACTGTCCTCTTCGACGGCGGCGGCGTACTGGACCGTGAGCGCTGGTGGGGGATCGCGGGCGACACCACCGCGACCCACGACCGCCTCCACGAACTCGCGGCCGAGGCGGGGCTCGAGCCCGGCCCGCGATACCTCCCGCCCGAGGCCCAGACGAGCGGTCGCCGGATCGCCCGCCACCGCCGGTTCTCCGGCGTCGCGGAGTTCATCGAGATCGGCGACCGCGACCGCGCCGTCCACGTCACGCGGACGGGCCTCCTCGACGAGGGGCGGTCGCTCACGGACGTGACGCGGCTCCTCGCGGACGCGTTCGACCTCCGGATCGACCTCCTCCCGATGAGCGACGACCCCGTCGCGACGATGGTAGAGACAGAGGAGGGGACGATGCACTTCCAGGAGTTCTGGGTCGCACGGCGCGCCGACCCGGCGGTCGAGGGCGTCGAGTTCCGCGGCGCAGAGCGGGCGACGACGACGCCCGCCGTCCGCGACGCGCTCTCGGCGCCCGTCGTCGTCGGGCCGTCGAACCCGGTGACGAGCATCGGGCCGATGGCGGCGCTGGAGGGGGTACGAGACGCGCTCGCCGAGACGCCGGTCGTCGCCGTCTCGCCGTTCGTCGGCGACAGGGCGTTCTCCGGACCGGCGCCCGCGCTGATGCGTGGAACGGGACGGCGCCCCTCGACGGCGGGGGTCGCCGCGGCGTACCCGTGGGCGGACGCGTTCGTCCTCGATTCCGACGACCCGACAGACCTCGACCGGCCAGTCGTCCGGACTGACACCCGACTCGACGGGCCGGACGACGCAGAGCGGGTGACGCGCGCGGCGCTCGACGCGCTGGCGGCCGTCGGCGCGGACATCGAGGGGGGTGTGGCGTGAGGCTCCTCGCCGCGAGTCTCTCGGGGGCCGCGGACGCCGCGTGGGCGCGGGCGGTCGCCCCGCACGTCGACTGTGCGCTCCTCGGCGGCCTCGCGCTCGACGGACCGACCCGCGAGGCGGCGCGCACGATGGTCGACCGCGACCGCGAGGAGTTCCTGCCCGCCGACCCCGCGGCGTGGGCAGACGGGCAGTTCGGGGCGCTCGAGGACGTCCCGGTGCGCCCCGGGCTGAACGTCCGGGCGGCGGAGCCGGCGTCGGTCGAGCCCGTCGCCGAGGTCTGTGCCGCCCACGACGCCGTACTCGAGGTGAACGCCCACTGCCGGCAGGACGAGATGTGCGCCGCCGGCGCGGGCGAGCGGCTCCTGCGTGACCCCGACGCGCTCGCCGCACAGGTCGCCGCGGCGGCCCCGGCGACGACGAGCGTGAAGGTGCGCGCGGAGGTGGCGGGCGTCGACCTCCGGGCGGTGGCCCGCGCCGCGAGCGACGCCGGCGCGGAACTGGTCCACGTCGACGCGATGGACACGCCGGCGTCGGTCGCGCAGGTCGCGGCGGCCGCGCCCGAGGTGACGGTGGTCGGTAACAACGGTGTCCGGGACGCACCGAGCGCGAGACGCTACCTCGACCGCGGCGCGACGGCGGTGAGCGTCGGGCGCCCGACGACCGAGCCCGCGCTGCTGGCGCGGGTCGCGAGCGACGTCGAGGAGGCGTGGCGGGAGCCGGAGATACCGGAGGTGTCGCCGTGAACCACCCTCGTCCCGACTTCGGCCCCGCCGACCACGCCGAACTCGCGCTCTTGCTGGAGGTGTCCGGCACCCCGAAGCCGGGCAACGTCGACCGGGCACACGACTTCCCGGCCCTTCGGTTCGAGCACTTCCTCGCCGGCGCGGTCGGGGCGCGCCCGGGACTCGACGCCGCCGCCGACCCGGCGGGCCCGGGCGTCGGACGGGCCTTCGAGCGCGGCGTGGCGCGGATGAGCCAGCAGGAGGGCGGAAACACGCAGTTCGGCTGTCTCCTCCTGCTCTGCCCGCTCGTTCGGACCGCCACGACGGGGGCGCTGACACGGAGCCGGGTCGAGGCGGTCGTCGAGCGGACGACAGTCGGCGACGCGCGGGCGTTCTTCGAGGCCTTCGAACACGTCGACGTGGCGGTCGGCGACCCGCCCGAGGGCCTCGACGCTCTCGACGCGCGGCGCGGGGCGCGGGCGGGCGAGGCGGCGGCAGAGCGCGGCCTGACCCTGTTCGACGTCCTGTTGCTCTCGGTCCCTCACGACGGCAACGCGGCCGAACTCGTCCGCGGCTGTCCGCGGGCCTTCCGCGCCGCCGACCGAATCCTCGGCGACGACGGGCCGGCGCCGGACCGGGTGGCGCGCGCGTTTCTCCGACTGCTCGGCGACCGACCGGACACGCTGGTTCAGACCGAACACGGACCGGACGTCGCACGGGAGGTGCGAGACCGTGCGGCGGCGTGTGCGGGCCTCGGAGACGCCGAGGCGCTGGCGGCGGACCTCCGCGAGCGCGGCGTGAACCCGGGGACGACCGCGGACCTGACCGCGGCGGCGGCGTTCGTGGCACTCGACAGGGGGCTCCCGGTATGAGCGACGACTGGCCCGTCGAGTGGTCGGGCGTGACAGAGAGCGTGACGACGACGCTCGGCCCGAACGGCCGGTGGAACGTCGCGGCGCTCGGCCTGCACGCGCCCCGGGGCGAGACTGGCGGGCGACAGGCCGACGAGGACCCGGTGACTGCGACGACGTGGGGCAGGACGCGGACGCGGCGGAACTTCGTCCGCGAGGGCGGCGGCGTCGTTCAGTTCGTCACCGACCCCCGCGATTTCGTGGACGCGGCGCTGTCGGTGCGCGAGGAGGACGACCCCGTCCTCGACTCGGCGGCGGCGTGGGTCCGCGTCGACGCCGTGCGGCTGTCGACGGCCGAAGAGGGCGGCACCGAGACGGTGACGTGGGCGCTGGAGCCGACGGCCAGCACCGTCCGCGAGCGGCGCGTGCCGGCGATAGACCGGGGGTTCGCGGCCGTCGTCGACGCCACCGTCGCGGCCTCGCGGCTGGACGTCGAGAGCTACGAGACCGACGCCCTGCTCGACCGACTCGAGTACTTCGCGGGCGTCGTCGACTCCTGTGGCGGCCCGCGCGTCCGCGAGGCGTTCGCCCGCGTCGACGAGTACGCGGGCTGGCGCGACCGTCGGTAGCGCGCTCGCCCCCGGTCAGAACGGATCGCTTTAGTGGGAACCACGGCCTACAGCCCGTATGGCGATCAAGCCGAAGTACGTCAAGCAGCTCGGGACGCTGCTGCTGGAGCGGTATCCGGAGGCGTTCAACGCCGACTTCGAGACGAACAAGGAGAACGTCGCGGAGCTGACCAACGTCGAGTCGAAAGGCGTGCGCAACCGCATCGCCGGCTACATCACGCGGAAGAAAGCCGGCGCGGCCGCCGCCGAGGCCTAACGGGTCAGAACCGGTCGGCCCGGCCCGCCGCGGCCCACGCGTCCGTGGGCGCGCCGTCGGGGACCCGTCCCGCGCGACCAGTCAGCGCCCGGAGTCGCCCCGCGAACGCCCACCGCTCGCCGTCCCACGTCTCCTCGGATGGGGCGGAGGATTCGCGGCCGCGCGCGACGTGGGCGTGGATGGCCGCGGCGACCGCCGCCGCCTCGTCCGGGTCGGCGTCGTCCAGTCCGTCGATCGCTTCGATCACAGCGGGAGGTTCCCGTGTTTCTTGTCCGGGAGTTCGTCGCGCTTGTTCGCGTGGACCTCGAGGTCCTGGACGAGCCGCGGGCGGGTCTCGGTCGGCTCGATCACGTCGTCGATATACCCCTGGTCGGCGGCGGTGTAGGGGTTGGCGAACTCCTCGCGGTACTCCTCGACGAGCTGGTCGCGCCGGGCGTCGGGGTCGTCGGCGGCCTCGAGTTCGTCGCTGTAGAGGACGTTCACCGCGCCCTGTGGCCCCATCACCGCGATCTCGGCGGTCGGCCACGCGTAGTTGACGTCCGCGCCGAGGTGTTTCGACGCCATGACGTCGTACGCGCCGCCGTAGGCCTTCCGCGTGATGACGGTCAGGAGTGGGACGGTCGCCTCGCTGTAGGCGTAGAGCAGCTTCGCGCCGTGTCGGATGATCCCGTTGTGTTCCTGGTCCGTGCCGGGCATGAACCCGGGGACGTCGACGAACGTGAGGATGGGGACGTTGAACGCGTCGCAGGTGCGGACGAACCGCGCGGCCTTCTCGCTCGCCTCGATGTCGAGGGTGCCCGCGTTGACGCGGGGCTGGTTCGCCACCACGCCGATAGAGCGGCCGTCGAGCCGTGCGAACCCGCAGACGATGTTCTTCGCGAAGCGCTCGTGGATCTGGGTGAACGAGTCCTCGTCGACGACCCGGCCGATCACTTCGGTCGCGTCGTAGGGCTTCCGGGGCTGGTCCGGGACGATAGACTCGAGTTCTTCGTCCGCGCGCTCGGGGTCGTCGAACGGCTCGACGTGGGGCGGGTTCTCGACGTTGTTCTGCGGGAGATAGGAGAGAAGGAGCGCGACGTGGTCGAGCGCCGCTTCCTCGTCCGGGACGGCGGCGTGAGCGACCCCGGAGGTGCCCGCGTGGGTGCGCGCGCCGCCGAGTTCTTCGAACCCGACCTCCTCGCCCGTGACCGTCTCGACGACGTCCGGACCGGTGATGAACATGTGGCTCGTGTCCTCGACCATGATCGTGAAGTCGGTGAGCGCGGGCGAGTAGACAGCGCCGCCGGCACACGGCCCCATGATCACGGAGATCTGGGGGACCACTCCGGATGCCTCGGTGTTGCGCCGGAATATCTCGCCGAAGCCAGCGAGACTCGAGACGCCCTCCTGGATCCGCGCTCCCGCGCTGTCGTTCAGACCGACGACGGGCGCGCCTGCCTCGACGGCGCGGTCCATCACCTTCGTCACCTTCTCGGCGAACACCTCGCCGAGCGACCCGCCGAAGACGGTGAAGTCGTGGGCGAACAGGAACGTCGTGCGACCGTTGATCTTCCCGTAGCCGGTCACCACGCCGTCGCCCGGCGGCTGCGTCTCCTCCATCCCGAAGGTGGTGTTCCGGTGGGTCCGGAACCGGTCCATCTCGGTGAAGCTGCCGTCGTCGAGGAGGTAGTCGATCCGCTCGTGGGCGGTCAGCTTGCCGCGGTCGTGCTGGGCCTCGATTCGCTCCTCGCCGCCGCCGAGTTCGGCGCGCCTGCGCTTCTCGCGGAGCTCCTCGATCCGCTCCCGCATCGTCACGGCGAACCACCTGCCATGGCCCCGACGACAGATGCGCCGGATGAAAGCGTTTCGGGGTCAGGCCTCGCCGTAGACCGGCACCGCCGCGCCGCTGGTTGGCGTCGCCCCCTCGGAACAGAGAAAGAGCATCACGTCGGCGATCTCTGTCGGAGCGGGCCACGCCGAGAAGTCGGCGTCCGGCATCATGTCGCGGTTCATCGGAGTGTCGATGACGCTCGGGAGGACGCAGTTCGCGCGCACCACGCCCAGGTTCTCCTCCGCGACCGACTCTGTGAGGATCTTCACGGCTGCCTTCGACGCGCGGTAGAGCGCGTCGCCCTCGCCGCCGGAGAGCCCGGACCGTGCCGACACCGAGACGACGGCACCCTCCGTCTCGTGCAGGTGGGGGAGGGCGTGTTTCGTCGCGTAGAACGCCGTCCGCAGGTTCACGTCGAGGAGGAGGTCGAACGTCGACGCGTCGGTCTCGTGGACGGGGTCGCCGCCGCGCCACGTCCCGGCGACGTTCGCCAGCGCGTCGAGCCGTCCGCACTCCTCGGCGACCGCCTCGAACAGCGCAGAGACCGTCTCCTCGTCCGTGAGGTCTGCCTGCCGGTAGGTCGCGCCGCCGGGGACCTCGGCGTCGTCCTGGTCGACCACGTCGACGGCGACCACCGTCGCGCCCGCGTCG
Source organism: Haloferacaceae archaeon (assembly GCA_042217165.1). Classification (GTDB taxonomy): domain Archaea; phylum Halobacteriota; class Halobacteria; order Halobacteriales; family Haloferacaceae; genus A07HB70. The sequence goes on from JBDGTD010000020.1 coordinate 28,941, forward strand.
AGGAATCGCTCGGCGACCGCCCCGCCGAGCGTGCCCGCCGCACCCGTCACGACCGCTACCTGTCCGTCGAAGTCGTAGGAGATCGACACAGGCGACGGTTGGCCGCGTCGTGTTTGAACGTACCGGGCGTGTCCCGCCCGTCGGCCGACGCCGCGGCCGGGGCGTGACGCGCGCCGCGTCCGAGGTCAGGCGACGGCGAACCCGTCGGCTCCGCGCGCCACCAGCCCACGCTCCTCTAACGTGGCCAGAACCGCCAGGAGCGCGAGTCGCGTCTCGCCGAGGCGCGCGGCGAGGTCGTCGACGCTCGCCGGGCCGTCGGTCGCGAGCGCGAGGTAGACCAGTTTCGCCCGAGCGGACTCCAGCCGGGAGGGGACGCTCGCTTCGTCGGCACCGTCTTTCGACGATCGCATACACCTGTTTCGACGAGCGACGATAAAAAGCCGGCGGAGCTACGGCTCGACGACGAGTTTCCCGAGGAACGACTCCGCCATCACGGCGCGGTGGGCCTCGCTCACCCCCTCGAGGTCGTAGCTGTGGGCGATTTCGACGCTCATGTCGTCGGACGCGAGCATCGTCCCGACGCGGCCGAGCACCCGCGCGAGCGACGGGGTGTTAAACATCGACGTGAACCGGAGCGTGAGGTCTTTCGAGCGCGTGCGGCCGACGTTCTCGAAGCCGGCCTGTTTCTCGTTCTCGCCGATGCCGACGATCCGCGCGTCCTGTGCGGCGACCTCGGCGTCGAACGAGAGGTAGTCGTCGAGACGGTGGTCGAGGACCACGTCCGGCCCGCCGTCGGTCGCGCCGCGCACGGCGTCGGCGAGGTCGTCGCGGTCGTAGTCGAGAACGGTGTCGGCACCGAGCGCCTCCACCTCCTCGTGGTAGACGGGCGCCGCCGTCGTGACGACGTTCGCGCCCGTCGCCGCGCCGACCTGGACCGCGAGGTGACCGACGCCGCCGGAGCCGCCGTGGATCAGGACGTCCTCGGCGGGGTCGAGGTCCGCGTCGTCCACCAGCGCGCGGTAGGCCGTGACGCCCGCGACGCCGACCGCGCCGGCCTCGCGTACGTCCGCTCCGGCCGGCAGGTGTGCGAGACGATCCGTTGGGACCGCGACCTGCTCCGCGCAGGCGCCCTGGTGGGTCCGCGAGAGCCCCGTCGCGACCGCGAGGTCGCCGGCCTCGTACTCCTCGACGTCTTCGCCGGCGGCGACCACCTCGCCGGCGGCGTCACAGCCGGTCGTCATCGGGAGGCCCGCCGCCCGGTACGCGCCGGTGCGGAAGTACGTGTCCACGGGGTTGACCGCCGCCGCGGCGACCGAGAGGACGACCTCGTCGCGTCCGGGCGTCGGCTCGTCCACGTCGTCGACCTGTAGCACGTCCGGCTCGCCGTAGTCGTGGTACCTGACTGCACGCATAGCCGGGGGGACGAAGGGGCCCCTCATAATCGGTGGGGACCGGCAGGCACTCCGACGCCGCTCGCCGGCGTCGGCCTGACCGACACGGGACGGCCGCGTGTGCCGTCGAAACCCGGCGATCGGGCCCCGTCGAACCGCGAAATCGGCGGGATTTAAGCGGTCGTCGGCCCCGAACGCGGACGAACATGAAACTCCACGAGTACCAGGCCAAGGAGGTCTTCGCCGACGCCGGCATCGACGTGCCCGACTCCCGGCTGGCGACGACCGTCGACGAGGCCGTCGCGGCGGCCGAGGCCGTCGGCCTCCCCGCGGCGATCAAGGCGCAGGTCCACGTCGGGGGGCGGGGCAAGGCCGGCGGGATCGAACTGGTCGAGACGCTCGACGACGCCAGCGAGGCCGCAGACCGCATCCTCGGGATGGAACTCAAGGGCTACCACGTCGACCGCGTGCTCGTCGAGGCGGCGGTCGAGTTCGTCGACGAACTCTACCTCGGCGTGACGATGGACCGCGGGGCCGGGCGCCCCGTGGCGATGGTGTCGACCCGCGGCGGCGTGGACATCGAGGCGGTGGCCGCGGAGGAGCCAGACGCCATTGCCCGCGAACACGTCGACCCCGCGTTCGGCCTCCACCCCTACCAGGCGCGGAGGGCCGTCTACGACGCCGGCGTCGACAGCGACGTCGCGCGAGACGTCTCGGCAGTCCTCTCGACGCTGTACGACGTCTGGGACGACCGCGACGCCACCGACGCGGAGATCAACCCGCTGATGGTCACCGAGGACCGCGAGGTCGTGGCCGCCGACGCCGTCCTCAACGTCGACGACGACGCCCTGTTCCGTCAGTCCGAACTCGCGGAGCTGGAAGACGAGGCGGCGGCGGACGAACTGGAGGCACAGGCCAACGAGTACGGCTTCGACTACGTGCGCCTCTCGGGCAGCGTCGGCATCGTCGGCAACGGCGCGGGACTCGTGATGACGACGCTCGACCTCGTCGACCACTACGGCGGCGCGCCCGCGAACTTCCTCGATATCGGCGGCGGCGCGAAGGCAGAGCGGGTGGCGAACGCGCTCGACATGGTGTTCTCGGACGAGAACGTCGACAGCGTCGTGTTCAACATCTTCGGCGGGATCACCCGCGGCGACGAGGTCGCGAAAGGCGTCAACGAGGCCCTCGCCGGGTTCGAAGCGATCCCGAAGCCCGTCACGGTGCGGCTGGCGGGAACGAATGCCGAAGAGGGGATGGAGATCCTGAACACGGACCTCGTGGCCGTCGAGCGGACCCTCGAGGGCGCCGTCAAGCGCGCGGTGGCCGACGCCGAGGAGGTGACGGGATGAGCGCCTTCGTCGACGCGGACACCCGCGTCGTCGTCCAGGGGATCACCGGCGGCGAGGGGCAGTTCCACACCGAGCAGATGATCGAGTACGGGACGAACGTCGTCGCCGGCGCCGTGCCCGGCAGAGGCGGCGAGGAGGTCGCCGGCGTCCCCGTCTACGACACCGTTGCGGGCGCGGTACGCGAGGAGGACGCCGACGCCTCCGTCGTGTTCGTCCCGCCCGCCTTCGCCGCGGACGCGCTGTACGAGGCGCTCGACACGGACCTCGACCTCGTCGTCGCCATCACCGAGGGCATCCCGACACAGGACATGGCGGGCGTCAAGCGCCGTCTCGGGGAGACACAGGTGTCGCTGGTCGGCCCGAACTGCCCCGGCGTCATCACGCCGGGCGAGGCGAAACTCGGCATCCTCCCCGGGAACATCTTCTCTCCGGGGAAGGTAGGGCTCGTCTCGCGGTCGGGCACCCTCACCTACCAGATCGTCGACTCGATGACCCAGCGCGGCGTCGGGCAGACGACGGCAGTCGGGATCGGCGGCGACCCGATCATCGGGACGAGCTTCGTCGACGCGCTCGACCGGTTCGAGGCCGACCCCGAGACCGAGGCCGTCGTGATGTGCGGCGAGATCGGCGGCGAGGACGAGGAGCGCGCGGCCCGCCACATCGCGGAGACGATCGACACGCCGGTCGTCGGCTTCGTCGCCGGACGGACGGCGCCGCCGGGCAAGCGGATGGGCCACGCGGGCGCCATCGTCTCCGGCGACGGGGCGGGTACGGCGGCGTCGAAGATCGAGGCGCTGGAGAACGCGGGCGTTCCCGTCGGTGACACGCCCGAGGAGGTGGTCGAGGAGGTCGCGAGACTGATCTAGCGCAGGTCGCCGCTCTCCTCGTCGAACCGTTCGCCGGGGTCTTCGGCGGTGTCGAACATCTCGTCGGCGTACTCCTCGGCGAAGTCGGTCTCCTCTGGCTCGCTGGGTTCGACCTCGTAGGCGTCGATCCCGAGCCGCAGCAGTTCCTCGGCCGCCTCCTCGCGGTTGACGAACTCTTCGCTCGCGACACGCTCGAACTCGGCCTCCAGGTCCGTCGGCAGCGAGACATCGATGGTGGGCATCGGTTTCGTGCGAGGGTGGAGGTCGGGGGACTTGAATGGTCCCCTCGGTCCGGCCGGCCGAGACCGGGGCGCTCTTTTCTCCGCCGTCCGGCTACTCGTCGTGTTCGGGGGACTGCTCGCGGACTACCGCGGCTTCGACCGCGCGGTGTACGTCGTTCTCCTCGCGCGGTTCGTCAACGTCCTCGGCAACGGCATCGTCTACCCATACTTTACGATCCACTTCTACCGGACGCTCTCGATCCCGTTCTCCGTCGTCGGCACCGCGCTACTGGCGAACAACCTCGCGCTCGCGGCGGGGACGGTCGCGGGCGGCGCCCTCGCGGACCGCTACGGCCGCAAGCCGGTGATGGTCGGGAGTATGGCCGCCTCCGCAGGGACGCTCTCGGCGTACGCGCTCGTCACGACGGGGCCGGCGCTCGTCGTCGCCGCGACGGCCGCGGGCTTCGCGGGAGGGCTCTACACCCCGGCGAGTCAGGCCGCGCTCGCGGACCTCACGGAGTCGAGGGCGCGCGACCGGGTGTTCGGTCTGCTGAAGGTGGTGAGCAACGGCGGGTTCGGCGCCGGCTTCGTCGCCGGGGGGGTGCTGTACGGCGTCGCGAACACCGCGGTGTTCGTCGTCGACGGGGCGACCAGCGGCGCCGTCGCGCTCGTCCTCCTCGTTTCCCTCCCACAGATCCGGGGCGAGGCGAACGGGGCGGTGACGGGCCTGCGCGAGACGCTCGCGCGCTGGCAGACCGCCGTCTCGCGGCCCCGTCTGCTCGCGCTCGCCGGCCTGAACGTCGTCTTCGCGGTCGCGTACGCCCAGATGGGGTCGACGGTGCCGGCGTTCGCGACCGGCCGCCTCGGACTCACCTCCGAGGAACTGGGCACGCTCTTCGTCCTCAACCCGCTCGTCGTCGTTCTCTTCCAGTTGCCGACCGTCTCGGCGGTCGAGGGCTGGCGCCGGACCCGTGGGCTGGTGCTGTCGGCGGGGTTCTGGGCCGCGAGTTTCGTCGCCGTCCTCGCGGCGTACCGGACGACGACCGCGGTCGGGGTCGCGCTCGTCGGGGGCTTTCTCGTCCTCCGGACGATGGGCGAGAACCTCCACTCGCCGCTCGTGACGGCGCTCGGGAGCGACCTCGTGGACGCGGAGGGGCGGGGAGCCGGCCTCTCCGTGCTCGAGGTGGCGAAACGCGTCGGGTTCGGGGTCGGACCGCTCGTCGGCGGGATATTCTTCGACTACGGCGTCGACCGGCTGCTCTGGCCGGCACTCGTCGGCGCGTGTCTCCTGCTCGCGGTCGGACTGCTGGCGTTCGAGCGGACGCTCTCGCCGGGCGAGAACGGCGCGCCGGGGTGACGACCAGTCACTCTCGCGGTCGGCGGACCGAACTGCCTGTACGCGTCCCGGTATATTAATACACCTAGTATGGCTCCCGCGCGTACTCTTATCCAGTCCCATGTTGTACTATCACCTATGACCGGACGCGACGTGACACACGTCCAGAAAGCCTGTGCGTACATCACGCGCGGGACGTCGGAACTGCTCGTGTTCGAGGGCCCGGAACACGACGGTCTCCAGATACCCAAAGGCACCGTCGAACCGGGCGAGCGCCCGCGCGAGGCGGTCTGTCGCGAGGCAGCCGAGGAGAGTGGACTGGCGGCGTTCGAGGCGTCACGTCACCTCGCCACGGACGTCTGGACCCGGCGTCCGGGCCGGCGGTACGTCAGGAACTTCTATCACGCGCGCGTCCACGAACCCCGCAACTCGTGGACGCACGCCGTGACAGGGGCGGGCGAGGAGCGCGGGGCAGAGTACGACTTCTTCTGGCTCGACCTGCCGACCACGGCGTCGTTCGCGCTCGACCTCGACGACCACCTCGGGCTGTTACCCGCGGGCGACGCGGCGAGGGCGCCGGTGAGCGCGACGGCTGGCCGGTGAGCGGAGCCCGCGTCGTCGACGAACTGAAGTCCGTCTCGTGACAGATCCCGACCCGACGAACCCATCTATGGACGACCTCGACCGAGTGCTGAAACGCTACGCGACGAGCCAGGAGCTGATGGACCAGATCAGATACACCGCCGAGAAGCTGAGCATGGAGTTCGGCCGGTGGGGCGAGCAACACGTGACCGGACCGAGTCTCTACTTCCTTCTCGTCGCGGACATCAACTTCGCCGACTACACCGACCCGCTGGGGTCGAACAAGTGGCCGGTCGACCGCTGCCGGGTCGTCAGCGACTCGCCCGAGGCGTTCACCAGAGCCGCCGAGGACGTCGCGTTCAGCTGCGACGGAGCCGTCATCGTGACCGGCGACGGGACGGTCCAGGAGCAGATGGTCCGGGTCCGGAGCCCGAGCGTGGCCGAGATGGAGGCGGGCGAGGGGCTGAGCTACCCGGACTGGATGGGAACGAAACACCTGAGCGCGCTGGAGACGTCGACGCGCGAGGAGGTGCTGTGGGCAATCACGCTGAGCGAGGAGAACGGGCGCGTCACGACGTTCCTGAACGGCACATACCAGGACTACCCTCGCGACGAAATCGGCGGCCGGTGGCGGCCCGAAGGGTAGCGTTCAGAGCCGCCGGGAGAGCGACGCACACCGTGGCGACGAGGTCACACGCGGCACCAGACGGGAGTGACGCGAAACTCGTCCTCGCCCCGACCGGCGCCACCGAGCCCGTCCCTGTCCGCGCTCGGGCGGCCCCCGTGTGCCCGGCGTAGTCGCCCGGCGAGACGAACCGTGGGCGGCGTCGATAGCGACCGAACTGTGGTCCGGGGCTCCGACGCCGAATTCGAAGGTGACCCCCGCGGTGCGCGCGCTCGGTCGGACCCCGGGAGGGGTCACAGCGGGCTGCAGCCTCCGCGACGACCTCCGCTCCGAATCCCGCGAATCGCCTCCGTGACGCCGGCCGTTCAGCCGTCGGGTCGACAGTTCGACAGCCACGAGCGTATCGTCCGTGGGTCGCCGAATCCGCCCGCCTTGGTCACGACACGCAGTCCGTCTGCGCGTCCGCCGACGACGCTGCTGACCGGGATTCCGGCGCCGATGTCGGTGCCGGTCGGTGAGATGCCGTCGGCGTCCATCTGCCCCAGGACAGCCTTTGCAACGGCCCCGCCGGTGAGGAACAGATCCGCGACCTCGGCCTCTTTCACCGCGTCGGCGGCGGCACGCGCGAGTGCGGTCGCGATGCGGGACTGTCGCTCCGTCGCCGAGAGCCCTCCCGGGTCCGGAGCCGCGTCCTGATTCGGACTGACAGTCGTGAGGACGGCAGTCCCCGCGGTGGACAGTCGGTCGACGAGCACGTCGGAGGCCCGGTCGGCGGCGGTGGCCGGGTGCTGAACTGCCGCCGAAAGCGGCAGTTCGACCCGCGCCGACCCGGGGACCGCCGCGACCTGCGCTCGCGTCACGGGAGACGTACTCCCGGCGACGACGAGTGCCGGCTGTCGGGGCGTGTACGAGGCGCCCGTCCGGTCGGCAGACGCCGTCGGCGAAAACGGGAGTTCGACGTGTCGAGCGAGTCCCGCGCTCCCGACGTACAGGACCTGCTGCTGGAGGTCCGACGCGGCTGTCGCGGCGCGACCGAGGTGAGCGGGCTCCGTCGCATCGACGGCGACGAGGACGGGGGTCGGGCTCCGGGTCGCGACGCCGGCCAGCCGAGATTCGACCGCCTGGCGGCCCGCCTCGACCACCGCCAGCGGGAGAGACGTCGTCTGGATGTCGGTCGTCGCGAACAGTTCGGAGAGAGACGACGTCTGTGGTGGGTTCTCGCCCGAGTCTACGGGTGCGTCGTCGACGGCAGTGCCCGACGCGTAGTGGCGCCCGCCCTCTGTCACCCGGTCGTTTGCCGGAAACGCGGGCACGAAGAGGACGACATCTGGCTCGAACACGCCGGCGCACGCGGCGACCTCGGCCGCGACGTTCCCCCGGAGCGTGGAGTCGACTTTCTTGTAGACGAGCGCCGCCGGCCAGCGCTCGGCTGCTGCGACGACCGCCTCGCGAGCGTCCGACGCGCTCGACTCGCGGGAGTCCGTATCGACGACGACCACCCGGTCGTCGGTCGCCCCGCCGAGGGTGACCGTCGTCGGGTGCCCGCGCCGGGCGAACTCGTGACCGGTATCGGCCGCACCGGTCAGGTCGTCGGCGACGACCAGCGCACGTTCAGTGGCCACGCGCGTTCGGCCCCTCGACTGCCTCTGGCTTCGAGCGGCGGACTCCGACGACGACCCGGGTCCTCGACGCGGCGTCCCGGAGACCGGTACGTGTCACGACACCAGATCCCGGGCGCCGGAGACGAGTCTCGGACTGGCGCGCCTGGCCCCACGTCCGGCTCACAACCCTCCGGAGACGGGCCCGGTCCTCGGGGCTCGACCGCACGCCGCCCGTGGTAGAGCCGGTTCTGTCACCGCCGCGCGGAACCAGGACAGCCCGTGTCGGGTGGGGTGTGAACGAGCGCGACACTGTGGCCGGCGCGTACGAGGTCATGTGTTCCGTCACGCCGGTCGCGCCCGGACCACCTAAACACTACCCGTGAACCGCTACGTCGGGGACAGGAGTGCGGCGTCGCAGGGTGGCTCGACGGCCGGGTGCCGGCTGAACAGTCCCGCCGTCCGCGCCAGCGGGTCGAACCCCTCCGAGAGAGGCCCCGGAGCGCGGAATCGCCCGGATACGCCGCACCCGGCCGTGAAGCGAGGCGCTCCTCTCCCGAACGCAACGTCGGCGTCGCGGTCCCGGGTGACGAGCGAGCGCGTCACTGGAACTCTGAAAATCGACGTGATCGCGTCGT
>JBDGTD010000040.1:0-35696 GCA_042217165.1 Haloferacaceae archaeon
GCGAGGCCTTCATCCCCTCGGTCCCCATCGAGATGGCGTCGGAGATGGTGATCGTGCCGAACTCGATGGGCATGCCCTCGCTCTCGTCGACGGCGTCGTAGGCCTACGCGGCCAGGTCGTCGAGGTGGACGTTACACGGCGTGATGTCCGCGGCGGGGTTGGCGATCCCGACCATCGGCGAGGAGAGGTCCTCGTCGTCGTAGCCCATCGCCCGGAACATCGAGCGGTGGGGTGCGCGCTCGGCCCCTTCGGTCACCTCGCGGCTCGGGAGGTCCTCGTCTTTCGACCCCGCGAACTCGGCGTCGTCGTCTCGTCCCGGAGGTTCCTGCCTGCTCATAGCTTCGGATACGCCCGCGTGTTCTTAAAACCGTGCCGACGCGGGGGCAGCGGGACCCGGCGCCGGGCCGCGGAACGGCGCGTGGCGGCGACACACCCGCCGCCCCCTGTTTTGCGGGCTGCGCGACTCGCCCTGCCGTCGCTCGCGCCCCGCGTCAGTCCCGTCGCGCCAACCCCGCGAGATGTGGCGCCTCCGCGACCACCAGTTCGGCGCCGAGACGCGCCGCGTTCTCGCTCCCCGGCAGGCAGAAGACGGGGACGCCGTCCCTGATCCCTGCCGTGGCGCGCGTCCCCACGACTCTGGTCCCCACCTCGTCGTACGACCGGCGGCGGAACAGTTCGCCGAACCCGGGGAGCGCCTTGTCGAACAGCGGCGAGACGGCCTCGACGGTCACGTCGTCGGGGGTCACGCCCGTTCCGCCCGTGGTGACGACCGCGTCGACCGAGGGGGTCGCGACGAGGTCGAGTACCCGCCCCTCGACGGCCGCGCGGTCGTCGCGCACGACCCCGCGTTCGACCGTCTCGTGGCCCTCGGCCTCGACTGCCGACGCCAGCGCGTCGCCCGCCGGGTCGTCGTCGAGCGAGCGCGACGAGGAGACGGTGAGGACGGCCACGCCGAGGGCGTCGAGGTCGTGTGCGTGGTGGTCGTGTCCGTCTGCCTGTCCGTCGTCGTGGTCGCCGTCTCCGTGGCCGGTCATACCTCCCGCTCGCCGCCCGGTGCCTTATCGGCGGCGCCGGGAGAGCCAAACCGCTATGTCCTCCCGGGGTCAGGAGCGGCGCGTGAACGCAGTCCAGTTCTCGGCGCACGGCGACCGCGACGTGATCGAGTACGGCGACCGTCCAGCGCCCGACCCCGGCGACGACGAGGTGCTCGTGGACGTGAAGGCGGCGGCGCTGAACCACCTCGACGTCTGGACCCGCCGCGGTCTCCCCGGGGTCGACCTGGAGATGCCACACGTCCCCGGCTCCGACGCCGCGGGCGTCGTCGAGGACGCCGGGCCGCGTGTCGACCGCTTCGAGCCGGGCGACCACGTCGCCGTCTCGGCGGGGGTCGCCTGCGGGTCCTGCGAGTTCTGTCGCGCGGGCGACGAGACGCGGTGTGTCTCCTTCCATCTCCTGGGCGAACACGTTCCGGGCGTCCACGCCGAACGCGTCGCGGTGCCGGCGGACAACCTCGTGTCCGTCCCCGACGGCGTGTCGTGGGAGGTCGCCGGGTCGGCGCCGCTGGTCTTCCAGACCGCGTGGCGCATGCTCCGGACCCGCGCCGAACTCCGGCAGGGCGAGTCGATCCTCGTCCTCGGTGCCTCGGGCGGGGTGGGCCACGCTGCGGTCCAGATTGCCGACCACGCGGGCGCCGAGGTGTACGCGACGGCCTCCTCCGAGGCGAAACTCGACCACGCCCGCAGCTGTGGCGCCGACCACGTCTGTGACTACACCGAGCAGTCGCTCACGGGGTGGATCCGCGAGGCGACCGGAAAGCGGGGCGTCGACGTCGTCGTCGACCACGTCGGCGCCGAGACGTGGACGGACTCGCTGAAATGCCTCGCCAAGGGCGGCCGGCTCGTCACCTGCGGCGCGACGACCGGCGGGCAGCCCGAGACGGATATCAACCGGATCTTCTGGAACCAACTGGAGGTGCTCGGCTCGACGATGGGCACTCCCGGCGAGGTGGACGACGTCCTCTCGCTGGTGTGGGACGGCACGTTCGAGCCGCGGGTCCGCGAGGTCCTGCCGATGAGCGAGGCGGCGCGAGCGCACGAACTGCTGGAGGAGCGCGAGGGGTTCGGAAAGGTCGTGGTCGTGCCCGACTCGGAGCTGTAACCGGATCGGCTTTACTCGTCCTCGCCAACGGGCGAGCGTGCCCGACGACGCCGACGGCCCGGCGGTCAACCACCCGGACCCGGACCCAGAGGGGTTCGGCCGGCAGGGGTGGTTCCTCGTCGCTGCCGTCGTCACGAGCGTTCTCGTCGTCCCGGGCGTCGTCTACCTGTTCCCCGCCGCGCCCGCCGAGGCCGGCGTCCCCTTTCTCGCGGCGATGCTCGCGCTCCCGATGGTGCCCGCGGTCCTGCTCGGCCTCGTTGCCGTCTGGTCGATGACCGCCGCGACCGCCGGACAGGACGACGACTGAGCGGACAAGATTTATCAACCGCGGTGTGTGCGAACTAGTCGCACAGATGTTCGAACGGTTCTCAGCGAGCTACTACCTCGGGCGACTGTACGTCCAGCCCCACGACTGTGACCGGCCGGCGATCCACGACGGCGACCACGAGCGGGTGAACGAGGAGTTCTACGCGACCGGCGAGGGGGTCGAACGGCTGGACGCGCCGCTCGTGATGAAGGTGGGCGGCGAGGGGACCCACTTCCCGGTCCACGGCGACGAGTCCGTCCCGACGGGAACGCTCGCCGTCCCCGAGGAGATGGCCGACGACGACCGTCTCCCGGACCGCCGCGAGGTGTTGCTCGCCACCCCCGAACGCGCCGGCGAACTCCTCCGGTACGCGGGCTACGGTCCGAACCACGACGCACTGGCCTGACCGGCGGGGGCGCCGCGCCGCAGACCGGCGCGAACGGACGTCACTTTTCACGCCCGGCGCGAAGAGCCAACACGCGATGATAGACGACCTGCTCGGGCGCACGGAACTGAAAGAGCGCATCGAGGAACTGCGCGAGGAGCGCGACTCCTACGAGGCCCAGCTAGCGGCCGAGCGCGAGCGCCGCGCCGAGGCGTCGAGCGCCCGACAGGACGCCGAGGAGCGGGTCAACCGGCTGGAAGACCGGGTCACCGAACTCGAGGACCGGGTCGAACGCGCCGAGGGGGTCGACGAGGACCGGGGGTTCGCGCGGGTCGACCGGCTCGGCCCGAGCGAGCGCGAGGCGGTTCTCGGCCGTCTCCGGAGCGTCGAGAGCGCCCCAGAGACGCTCCTGACCGCGATGGTGGTCGAGCCGGGCGACGTCGTACGGGACGCCTTCGGCGACCGTGCGCCGCTGGTCGCCCGCGCCGCGCCCTGTCTCGCGCTCACGGACGACCACGGCGTCGTCCGGGCGGCGCTCGACCCACCGTTCCCGCCCGAGCCGTTCGTCACGTGGGGCGAGCGGTTCCGCCTCGACGCGTCGTGGTTCGAGCCGCCCGCGCGCCACGCCGTTGCCCTCGTCCGCGCGGACCGCTTCGCCCTCGGGGTGTACGAGGGCGACGAACGGGTCGACCTCACGGCCCTGACAGCCGACGTCGAGGAGAACCACTCCAAGGGCGGATTCTCGCAGAGCCGGTACGAGCGCCGGCGCGACGAGCAGATCGCAGCACACCACGACCGCGCCCGCGAGGCCCTCGCGGATGTCGAGTGTCCGCTCGTCCTGACCGGCGACCGCGCGAGTCTCGACGCGCTCTCGGACGTCGACGCGGCGGCGACCCGGACCGTCGACGCCTCCGGCGACCCCGAGGACGCCCTCGCGGCCGCCCGGCGCGACGCGCTCTCGACCGGCCTCTACGTCCTCTGACCCTGGTGGTTTTTGTCCCCGTCCGGTCAGCGGTGGGGTATGCTCGACGCCGACGCCCGGGTCGCGGTCCTCGCCCACGAGAAGTTCCCCGAACGCGCGAAGACGGCGGTCGGGATCCTCCGTTACGCCGACTACGAGGTAGCAGCCGTCGTCGACCGGACGAACGCCGGCGAGCGCACCTCCGACCACGTCCCCGACCTGCCCGACGTCCCCATCGTCGCGTCGACGGCCGACGCTCCCGAGGTCGACGCGCTGGTGGTCGGGATCGCTCCGATCGGCGGCGGGTTCGACGAGTCGTGGCGGCCCGACGTGCGGACGGCGATCGAACGCGGCTGTGACGTCGTCGCCGGTCTCCACTACTTCCTCGCGGACGACGACGAGTTCGCGAGGCTCGCCGCGGACCACGGCGTCGACCTCTGGGACGTGCGCGACCCCCCCGCGGACCTCACGGTGTCCGAGGGCGTCGCAGCCGACGTCGACGCCGAGGTGGTCCTGACCGTCGGCACGGACTGCTCGACGGGGAAGATGACCACCTCGAAGGAACTCGTCCTCGCCGCCCGCGAGGCCGGCGTCGACGCCGCGATGGTCCCCACCGGGCAGACGGGGATCATGGTCGAGGGGTGGGGGACCCCGATCGACCGGGTGGTGAGTGACTTCGTCGCCGGCGCGGTCGAGGACCTGGTCCTCCGTGCCGCCGCTGACCACGACCTCGTCGTCGTCGAGGGGCAGGGGAGCATCACACACCCGGCGTACTCCGCGGTCACCTGTGGGATCCTCCACGGCGCGATGCCCGACCGCCTCGTGCTGTGTCACGCCGCCGGGCGCGAGGCGATCCACGGCTACGAGTCGTTTCCGGTCGACGACCCGAGCCGCTACGTCGACCGCTACGAGTCGCTCGCGGCGCCCGTCCGCGAGGCCGACGTGGTCGCGGGCGCGCTCAACACCTCGTCGCTGCCCGACGACGACGCCGCGCGCGACGCGCTCGACGCCTACAGCGAGGCCGTGGGGGCGCCCGCGACCGACCCCGTCCGGTTCGACGCCGCCGAGGTGCTCTCGTCCGTATGCTGACGGCCGAGTTCGAGTCCCGGGCGCTGCCGCTCGCGGACGCCTTCAGCATCTCGCGGGGCACCCGCGAGACCGCCGACGTGGTCCTGGTTCGGGTGACCGACGACGGCGGCCGGACGGGCGTCGGCGCCGCCACCCCGACCGCGCACTACGGCGAGACGCCGGCGACGCTCGACGCCGTTCTTCCGGACCTCCTCCGGGCCGTCGAACGCGTCGGTGACCCCCACGCGCTCGACCGGATCGAACGCGAGATGGACGCGACCGTGCGCGAGAACCCCGCCGCGCGGGCCGCCGTCTCGATCGCGGTCCACGACCTCGCCGCGAAGCGCCTCGGCGTCCCGCTCTACCGGCTCTGGGGGCTCGACCCCGCGCGCACGCCCCGGACCTCGTTCACGGTCGGACTCGGCGACCCGGAGACGATGGCCGAGCGGGCCGAGGCGGCCGTCGAGCGCGGGCACGGCGTGTTGAAGCTCAAGCTCGGCACCGACCGCGACCGCGAGCGCGTCGAGGCGGTGCGGGAGGCAACGCCAGACGTCAGGGTTCGCGTCGACGCGAACGAGGCGTGGACGCCCCGCGAGGCGGTCCGAAAGTCCGCGTGGCTCGCCGACGCGGGCGTCGAGTTCGTCGAACAGCCCGTCCCGGCCCAGAACCCGGAGGGTCTGCGGTTCGTCTACGAACACGGCGACCTGCCGGTCGCCGCCGACGAGTCCTGTCGCACCCTCTCGGACGTCCCGCAGGTCGCAGACCGCGCCGACATCGCGAACCTGAAACTGATGAAGTGTGGCGGTCTGCGCGAGGCGCGACGGATGGTCGCGACCGCCCGCGCACACGGGCTGGAGGTGATGCTCGGCTGTATGGTCGAGACGAGCGCCAGTATCGCCGCCGCCTGTCACCTCACGCCGCTGGTCGACTACGCGGACGTCGACGGCGCACTCCTCCTCGCCGACGGCGCCGATCCCTACGAGGCACTCGACCTCTCGGACGGACGGATCGCGCTGACCGACGACCGGCCGGGGACCGGCGCACAGCCGCGCTGACTACCACTCCACGAACGGCGTCCCCGACGCCGCCCGCTCGACGTACGCCCGCTGGGTCTCGGTCACGGCCTCCTCGAACGTCGCGCCGTCGTCGAGTTTGCGTCTCACCCGACGGAGCTTCCAGGCGCTCGGCGGCCCCGTCTCCCGCCGGCGCTCGACCGGCGCGAGCCGGTCGTCGACCGTCGCCTCGTCGACGCCGGCCGCGCGCAGGCCCGCCCGTGCCGTCGCGAACAGGTCGTCGTACGCCCGGTCTCTCTGTTCTGTCCGCTCGCCCGCCCGCGTCACCCACGCGATGTCGGCCGCCGGTCCCCGCCGCGCCGCGTCGTAGAAACACGCCTTCGCGTCCTCCCACGGCAGGTCGACCAGCGGGTGGTCTGTCTCGACCAGGCCGCGGAGCAGCCCCACGGTGAGCCACTGGAGGGCGACGTTGTCCGCGACGGTCGGCTGGGTCGGAAGAGGGCGGTACTCCATCCGGACGGACGCGCCGTCCTCGTTCGCCACCGCCTGCCCGCCGAACACCGGGCGAACCCACCGCCAGTAGATCCCCCGCTTGCGGTCGAACTCCGGAATCTCGTCGGCGTACCGGTCGGCGGTTTCGTCCTCGTCTTTACGCTCGTCTTCGTCCTCGTTCCCGTCGACGAGCGCCGGCGCGTAGGTGTAGTCGTCGACGATGCGGTCGACGGCCGTCGCCGTCGCGTCGAGGTCGTGGGGCAGGCGGACGTTCCCCTCGCCCGGCGGCGCGCCGCCGTTGATCGACTGCTCGAACACCGCGATCCGGAGTTCGTGGTGGGTCTGCTCCAGCAGTTCGGACGGGTCGACGTCGTCGTCGTACAGGTCGACGGGGAGCAGCGGCGAGTTCGTCGTCAGGGCGAGGAGGGGCCCCGTCGTCCGGAGCGCGGCGTTGAAGTAGCGCGGGAAGGCCGTCGCCTCGGGCACCTGGAGGTGGGGCTGGATCGAGGTCGCGAGCGACTCCACGAGGACCGACGGGAGCGACAGCGCCGCGCCGGGGAGGTCGAGTTCGATCGCACCGCCCGAGCGCGCCAGCACGTCGTTGTCGAGCGCGCAGTAGCGCGCGTTCGGCCGCATCTCCGTCGCGACCACGACGCCGTCGTCCTCGGTCGTCGCGGAGAGGTACGCCTCGCTCCCGCCCGCGGGCGGGACGGTCCACATCGCGTCGAGGACGAGCGCCCCGTCCAGCGCCGCCCGGGTGGCCGCAACGCGCTCGTCGACCTGCCGGGACTGGTCGGCCAGTCCTGCCCCGCTCATCCGCGTCGGGTCGCTGTTCAGTTCGACGTTGTGTCGGCCGAGTTCTTTCCCGCACGGCGCGCGCTCGAAGACGTCGTCGGACACCCGCGCGAGGCGTCCCTCGTCGTCGACGGCGTACGCCTCCAGTTCGACGCCGACGGCGTAGTCTGCCGCGTCGAGTCGACCCGCCGCGATGTCGTCTTTGAGCTGTTCGCCCTGTTCTGCCACCCGCCGGTCGAACTCCCGGCGCGTCCTCTCCGCGAGCGACTCGCGCGCGGCGTCGGCGAGGCCGGTCACTCTTCTTTCAGGTCTTCGAGATCTGCCTCGACCGCCTCGTCGGAGACGTCCGTCTCGACGTCCCCGCCGTCGTCCGTGGCGACGTCGGCGTCGGCGCTCTCGTCAGCCGTCTCCTCTCCCATCTCTGTCTTCAGCGTCTCCAGTTCGGCGTCGACCTCCCGGTCGCTCCGACCCTGCTCCAGTTCTCTGTCGATCTGGTCCTTGTCGGAGAGCGCGTCGTCGAACGCGCCGGTGTCCTGGAGTTCGTCCATCGCCTCGGAGCGGGCCTCCATCTCGTCGGTGCGCTCCTCGGCGCGGTCGATGGCGCGGGCGGTCTCGCCCATCTCGTCGCCGACGCCGCTCATCGCCTCGGACACCCGCGTCGAGGCCTCGGCGGCCTCGTAGCGCGCCTTCATCGTCTCCTTTTTCGTCCGGAACTCCTCGATCCGGCCCTGGAGTTCGTCTTTCTTCTCGACCAGCGAGTCCTGCGTCTCCTGGAGGTCGGCGATCTGGGTCTCCAGCTCCTCGATCTGGTTCATCTTCGCCTTCTTCTTCTCCAGTGCCTCCCGGGCGAGATCGTCGCGGTCCTGCTGGACGGCCTCGCGGGCCTGTTCGTTGTGCTTCTCGACGTTTTCCTCCAGCCGGCGCTTCTGAATCTCCAGTCGCTTCTTCTGGGTCGTGAGGTCCGCGATCCCCTGTTTGACGTCCTGTAGCTCGTCCCGCATCTTCTCGTAGGAGTAGTCGAGCGTCTCGGACGGGTCCTCCGTCCGGTTCAACAGCGCGTTGATCTTCGATTTGACGACGTACGAGGCGCGTGAGAGGACTCCCATACCCTCGGTTGGGTGCCCGAGAGTAAAAACGTAGGCCGGTCAGAGGTGGTCGTCGAGCGCCGTCAGGTCGCGCACCCGTGGCCCGTAGTCCAGGTCTCCGTACTCGTCCGCGCGGTCGACCAGCACGGTCCGGAGGCCGAGCCGACGCGCCGCCCGCACGTCGGAGCCCGGCGAGTCGCCGACCATCGCGGCCTCGCTCGCGGAGGCGCCCACCCGGTCGAGCGCCGCCTCGAATATCGCGGGCGCGGGCTTGAGCGCCCCGACTTCGTAGGAGGGGACGACCGCGTCGAAGGCGTCGTCGACCGGGAACCGCTCGCGGAGGCACCCGAGGCTCGTCGCGTCCGTGTTCGTCACCAGCGCGAGCGCGAGCCCCCGGTCCCGGAGCCGCTCGACCGCCGGCAGCGCGTCGTCGTACGCGACCTGTGTGGCCTCCAGCCGCTCGAGGCGCGCGACCAGCGCACGAACCGTCTCCTCGGCCGGTGCGGCGCCGATCGACCGCGCCAGCCGACGCACCGGCCGCTCGTAGCCCCCGTGTGTCTCCAGCATGAACGCCGCCTCGTAGGCGTCGCGAAACTCCGCGTTCACCTCGGCGCCCAGTCCGTCCGCGAGCGCGTGCATCGGCGCCGTCGGCCCCGACGACGGCGCGGTGGTGAACAGCGTCCCCCAGCAGTCGAACAGCACCGTGTCGACGCTATCGGGGGCCATACCGACCCTAGGGCGTCCACGCGCTTGAGCGCCGCGGTCGCTCTCGATCGACACGGCTACGGGCGTCTCGGCCGACGCTCGCCCGTGTCAGACCCGGTCGCGATCCCCGGCGCCCGCGACGTCCGCGCGACCCTCGACGGGCCACGCGACGCCCGTTGCCTCGTCGTCGCCTGTCCGCCCGACCCGCGGACCGGCGGGTCGCGGTCCGACGCCCGGCTCCGTGCCCTCTCGGACGCCCTGACCTCGCAGGGGGTCGCGTGCCTCCGGATCGACTACGGGCCGTGGGGCGACGGCCAGGGCGAGGTCACAGACGCGACACGGGCCGTCGCGTGGGCCGCCGACCGCGCCGAGCGAGTCGTCCTCGCCGGCTACTCGTTCGGCGCCGCCGTCGCCCTCGCCGGCGCCCTCGAGACCACCGTCGCGGGCGTCTCGGCCGTCGCGCCGCCGGCCTCGACCGCCGACATCGACGCCGCAGACGCGGTCTCTCGAGCCGACTCGCCGGGACAGGTCGTGGTCGGCGACCGAGACACGCGGGTGGACTCGGGGCCGGTCGTCGTCGCCGCACGCGCTCGTGGGTGGCCGGTCGTCTCGCTCCCGACCGGCCACGGGTTCGCCGGGCAGACGGGTGACATGGCCGAGCGTGTCGCCGCGTGGGTCTCAGGGCGCTAACCGCGCGACGACCGTCCGGACGGGCCAGACGCCCGCGCGGACCTCGCGCTCGCGGCGCTCGACGGCGAATCCCGCGTCTGTGAGGACCGACTCCAGGTCGACCGGCCGACAGCCGACCGCCGCCGCGCCCGGGAGATGCTGGTACGCCCACTCGTACGCGCGGAGGAACCCGGAGTCGGGGACGTCCGCGGTCGTCATCGACACCGCACAGAGCCGCCCGTCGGGCCGGAGGACGCGCCTGACCTCCGCGAGGACGCGGGACAGGTCGGCCGTCGAGAACAGGTCGAGGACGTCCAGCGCGAGGACGGCCTCGACACTCGCCGTCGCGAGCGGGAGCCGTCGGGCGTCGCCCCGGACGACCTCGCCGCCGCGGCCGCGGGCCCGCCCGACCATCCCCGCCGCGGCGTCGAGGCCGACGGCCTCGCCGTCGGGGCCGACGCGGCTCGCGAGTCCCGAGAGCCGCGCGCCCGGGCCACACCCCACCTCGAGCACCCGCGCGCCGCCGAGGTCGACCGTCTCGGCGAGCGTCGCGACCGCCCGGCGCTGGCTCGGCCCCTCGACCGCCCCGAGAACGCGCTCGTAGACTCCCGAGAGCCGGTCGTACGTCGCCCGGACCCGGTCGTTCGAGACGGGCACCGGGAGCGGATCGGTCACACCCCCACCCCGCCGCGCGGTCGGTTGAGCGTTGTGCCCGGCCGACCAACGCTTAAGCCGCTGCCGGAGTTGCCGTGTTAGCGTGTCACGATCCACCCCGCCGGCCGACGGCCCGTGGCTCCCCGGCGGCGCGCCCGCGCCGCCCTGCTCGGCAGACGTCGCCGTCTCGCCGCACGCCGGGAGCGTCGTCGACGACGCCGCCGAAGCACAGTCGCTCGTCGCCGACCTGACGCCGTCCGGCGCGACGCCGCTCCGACTGACGGCGAGTGTCTGTCCCGACTGCGTCGCTGCCGACGCCCACGACCGGATGACCGTCGCAGCGCTCACCCACGAACACGAGGGCGAGATCCGGCTGACCCGCCGGTGTCCGGACCACGGTCGGACGACCGCGGTCTGCTGGTCCGACGCCACGATGTACCACCGGGCGCGGGCGTGGGACGACCCGGGCGGACGCGACACGGGCGGCGCCCCGCGGGGTGACGAGGACGCCTGCTGTGCATCCGTCCCCGGCGCGACACCCGGTATCGGGAATCTGGTGGTGACCAACCGCTGCGACCGGTCGTGTCACTACTGTTTTTTCTACGCGGAGTCCGGCGAACCGCTGTACGAGCCGACCCGCGCGGAGGTCGAACGGATGGCCGCCTCGCTCGCGGACGCCGGCGCACGGGCGATCCAGTTGACCGGCGGCGAACCGACGGTGCGCGAGGACCTCGTCGAACTGACCGAGACGGTCGCGCCCTACGCCGAACAGGTGCTCATCAACACCCACGGGGGGCGGTTCGCACACGACCCCGGACTCGCGAGAGGGCTGGCGGACGCCGGGGCGCGCGGCATCTACACCAGCCTCGACGGCGTGGACCCCGAGACCAACCCCAAGAGCCACTGGGAGTTCCCGGACGCGCTGGTCGCCTGCCGCGACGCCGGCCTCTGTGCGATGGTCGTTCCCACGGTGATCGGCGGGTGGAACGACGACCAGGTCGGTGACGTGGTGCGCTTCGCGGCCGCGAACGCCGACGTGGTCTGCGGGGTGAACCTCCAGCCGGTCTCTTTCGTCGGGCGGATGACCGACGCGGCGCGGGCGAAACAGCGCGTGACGATCCCGGACGTGATCGAGGCCGTCGAGGCGGGCACAGACGGGTTGATCCCGACCGAGGCGTGGTTCCCGCTCCCCGCGCTGAAGACGCTGGTCGAGGCGCTCCGTGACCTCACCGGCGACGGGATCTACGGCGTCTCCTCCTCGTTCGCGTCGTGGATGGTCACGTTCGTCCTCGTCGACGGCGACGACCTCGTGCCGATCACGGACGTCGTCGACGTCGAGGGGCTGCTCGCTGAGCTACGCGACCTGCTCGGCGACGAGGACCCGGCCGAGATGGGTCGGGTCGCGCGGCTCCGTCTCGCACGGCGCCTCGTCGGCCACATGGACGGTCTGCTCGACGGCGAGGGAGCGGCCGGCGCCGCTCGGGCGATCGGGTCGGCGTTCACAGACGGGTTCGACGGGCTGGCAGACCGGTTCGACCGCGTCCTGCCGGTCGGCGTCAGACACTTTCAGGACCCGTACACCTACGACCTCGACCACGTCGCGGCGTCGAACGTCCACTACGCCCTGCCCGACGGCGAGGTGGTGCCGTTCAGCGCCTACAACGGATTTCCGTCGCTGTACCGCGACCGCGCGAAAGCGGAGTTCTCGGTGTCGGTCGAGGAGTGGCGCGCCCGGGACTACGCGACGCTCGACTCGACGACGAATCCGCGGCGCAGACGCCGCGACGACGAGGTGATCGCCGGCGGGACGGCGGGCGACGAGGGCGTGTTCGGCCTCGACGTGACGACCGCTCGCGACCTCTCGCGCTCGGACCGCGACCGGGTCGAGACGGCCTACCGCGCGTCGGTCGAGGACCTGACGCCGGTGTGGGAGACGCTCTGATCAGAGCGCGTCCTTCGGGTACACCGCGACCCAGTTCGACGTGACCACGACCGGGTGGCTCCAGAGTTCGACCAGCACCCTCGGGTCGGCCGCGCCGCCGTCGAGAAGCGAGTCGAGCGCGTCGGGTTCGACCTGGTCGTACAGCGCCTCCCCCTCGTCGGGGTCGGTCGTCGTCGTCTCAAACGCCTCGAAGATGGCCGCAGTCGTACTCTCGCCGGCGCTCACCGCCCGGCGTGCGAGGGGCCGGACGTCCGAGAGCCGATTCAGTTCCGGGGTCGACATAGACTGCGGTGTTCCTCGACGGATAAGACTACCCCGGAGGATACTCAGTCTCGTTAACCGGACGGCCGCCCCCCACGGTGAAGTCCTCCGCGCGTCTCCGGCCCGCATGAGCGACCCCGACTACGGCGTCGACGCCCCCGTCCAGCACTCGTGGCCCAACCTGTCCTGTTTCGGCTGTGGCCCCGCGAACGAGGAGGGCCTCCAGATCGAGAGCTACCTCGGTCCCGAGGGCGAGACGCTCGTGGCCGAGGTCGACCCCGACGTCCGGTTCACCTCCGGCGCTCCCGGCGTCGCGTGGGGCGGGTACGTCGCCTCGCTCGTGGACTGTCACTCCGTCTGGACGGCGATCACGTTCGCACACGAGGCGGCGAACCGACCGCTCGGGACCGAGCCACGGATCGAGTACGTCACCGGCCGCCTGTCGGTCGACTACCGCGCACCGACGCCGCTCGACGAGCCGGTCTACCTGCGGTCGCGCGTCGAGGGCGACGCGGGCCAGATGGTGACAGTTCGGTCGGACGTGGGCCCCGAAGGCGAGACGACGGCGGAGGGGGAGGTGGTGGCGGTGCGGGTCGATCCGGACGGCGAGCCGAGCCGACACGACGGCGCGGAGTAGCACACCAGAGCGACCGCCGCCGTCGGGCCAGCCGTGTCGGCTCCGACACCGCCGACCGCAGACTGAACCCCGGCCCGAACGACGACGTACAGGGTGACCACGGCTCCCGAGGCAGGGGAGTGAGACCGCGAGACTGTCGACCGACGACCAGGCGCCTGGTACGGGCTGACGACGCCCGTCGCAGACGCAGCCGCGACGACGGGGCCCCGCCGAGCGGGGCCGAGACGCCGTCGCGCACGAACAGACGGGCGAGTGTGCGGTTCGGCGGTTCGACCCTGGCTCGGCTCGCGAGTCACGCCTGTCTTCCACGACAGCCGGCAACAGACGCGATCACCGGCGTTATGTCGTGTACGGAGCATCGGCGGGTATGGCACGAGTCAGGTTCCGAGACCCCGCGGGGAAGACGCGAACGGGAACGGTCGACGACGACACCATCGAGGCGGCCGGTCGGACGTACCGCTGGGACGACGTGGAGATCCTCCCCCCGTCCGACCCGACGAAGGTCGTCTGCGTCGGGCGGAACTACGCCGACCACGCCGACGAACTCGGGAACGACGTTCCCGACCGGCCGTTGCTCTTCCTGAAGGGGCCGAACGCGGTCGCCAGCCACGGCGACGAGGTCCCTCTGCCGGAGGGAAAGGAACGGGTCGACTACGAGGCCGAACTCGCGGTCGTCGTCGGCGAACAGTGTCGGAACGTGAGCGAGGAGAACGCCCTCGACCGCCTGGCGGGGGTCACCTGTTTCAACGACATCTCGAACCGGGACGACCAGACCCGCGAGCAAAACTGGGTCCGCGGGAAGGCCTTCGACAGTTCCGCACCGATGGGCCCCGTGCTCGCGCCGGTCGAGGACCTGCCGGACGACGCCCGTATCCAGTCCCGCGTCAACGGGGAGGTCCGACAGGACTCGACTATCGACCATCTCATCTTCCCGATTCCCGAACTGATCGCCGAGATAACGGCGTATCTCACGCTCGAACCCGGCGACGTCGTCGCGACGGGGACGCCCGAAGGGGTCGGAGCGCTCTCGGACGGCGACGTCGTGGAGGTCGAGGTCGAGGGAGTGGGAACGCTCAGACACACCGTTCGTCGGTGACCACGTCAGGATCGCCCACTGCTTCGACGCGTCGAACGTGAGCGGTGAGAACGCCGCTCGCCACTCACTGGAAATTGCGGCGAGTACCGCGGGTTCGGGCCTCCCGAGGCGTCCTCACGTCGTCGTGACGGTTCAGTTCCGCCGGGAATCAGACGACGACGTCGGAGTCGTTTCTGATGCTGACGGTCCTCGCGGTCGAGTGCGGCACGGCTCTCGCGACGCTCGCCGACGCACCGTCGCCGGCCGTTCGGGCCGTCAGTTGTACTCGCGCCAGCGGTAGCCACACTCCTTGCACTTGAAAAAACGCGTCGGCGGTTCGTCGGCGCTCGCCGTCTGCTTGATCGTGTACCACGCCGCGCCGTGGCCGCAGTCGTCGCAGGTCACGTCCTCGGCGGTGGGTTTGCCCTCGAAGTTCGCCCCCTCCTCCGTCTCGATGACCTCGCTTTCGGTCTGCTCTTCCGTCGAGACGAACTGTGCGGCTCGCTCGTCGTCCCGGTCGGCGCGGGCGCCACAGGACGCACAGACCATGACGCCGTCCTCGGTCCGCATCATCGACCCGCAGTCGTCGCAGAACTGCACGCCTGACGGTCGGTGGCGAGCCACTTCAGTCCCGCGTCAGCGGTCGTCGCCCGGCGGGACCCCTTCGACCATTGGGCAGTTCCGCACCCGGAACTGTTCGGCGTCCTCGACGGCGACGATACTCGTCCCCTCGTGGGTACAGGCGACCTCGGGCGGGTCGGCGAAGAACGGACACCGTTCGCAGTACTCCTGCTTCGGGACGCGGTGGTCGTCGCCGTCGAGCGACTCTGCGCTGTTCTCTAACGACACTTCCGGCCGCTCCTCGTCGCCCTCCAGCGAGGCCCACACGTCCTCGGCGTCGACGGGGCCGACGTCGACGGACTCGAACGCGTCGTCGGGAGCCGCGGCGTCGTCGTTCGCGGCCGCGTCGAGGCCGGCGAAGGGATCCGACTCGTCGTCCTGCTCCGTCACCTCGGCCTCTAGTTCCGCGAACGGGTCGCGGTCTCCCGACTCGTCCGGGTCGTCTCCGCTCATTCGTCTCGACCCCGGTCCCGGTCCTCGAACGGGGGTCGTTCGACCGTCCCACCCTCCAGTGCCGGCGGCGTCCCCGTCCGGAGCCGCGCCTTCCTGAACAGCCCCGACGGGTCGACGTCGGCGATGTCTGACTCACAGTGTGGACAGCGCGGACGCGAGAGGAGGCCGAGGTCGACAGTCCCTCCACAGTCCTCGCATTTTGCGGCCGTGTCGCCGTTTCGGTTCGCGGCCTGGCGGAGTTCGTCGGCAGCGGCGCGCTCTTTCTCGACGCTCCGGAGCGTCCGAATCTCGTCCCGGGCGTCGACGGCGGCCCGCGCGAGCGTCTCCGCGCGTTCCTCCAGTCGCTCGGTGGTCTCGCGCAGGTCACTCACGTCCTCGCCCGCCGCGTCGTGGTCCGCCTCGGCGGCCGCGAGCGCGCGCTCGGCCGTCTCGACGGCCTCCGTCGCCGTCTCGCGCAGGTCGTCGTGGTCGTGGTCTCTGGGCGCCTTCGCGTCCGTCTCGCGTTTGACCTGTATCACGCGCTCGCGGACGTCCTCGATGAGGTCGTCTACCTCCTCGTCAAGCCGGTCGAGCCGGTCGGCCACGGCCGCGACCTCGTCGTCGAGGCTGTCGAGGCTGTCGAGCCGCGTGGCGACCGCCGACGGGCCGGCCGCTCCCTCGGCGTCGGCCAGTCGCTCAGCCTCGCGGTAGACGAGGACGGCGCGCGCGATGACGGTCTCCGGGTCCTCGCCGCGCTCTCCGGCCTGCTCTTCGACCCACGACCGGAGTTCCTCCGGTATCCCCTTGCCCGTCGCCATTCGCTTACCGTTGTGCCCGGCGACTCATAAGTGTGCGACCGCGTTCACGCGCCGCTTTACCGTATCTTCCGGACGTCGCTGATATCGAAGCCGGACTCGCCCACCTCGGTCTCGAACTGGACGATGTTCTCCTCTTCGAGCCGCGAGAGGACGCCCCGGAACTGCTTGACCACCATCGTCCGGGCGCGCTTCGACCCGCCGGACTCCCACGTGAACTCGAAGGTGCCCGTGGCGGCGTCCTCGAGGCACCCGAGTTCCGTGTCGGTGAGCGCCTCGCCGTTGACGAGGAGGACGATCAGCCCGCCCCAGCGGTTCGCGGCCTTCTCTAACCCCTTCATCACCATCGCCACGTCCGTCCACTGCATCTCCTCGGAGACGCCCGCGACGAGGTCTGTCACCGAGTCGACGAGGACGAGGTTGTCGGCCGCGTTCTCGCTCAGGTAGGCGCCGAGCGCGCTCAGGACTCCCTCGCGTCCCTCCGACTCTCCGAGGTCGGTGATCGAGCGCGTCTCGCCCGTGTACCACGACCGCGGGACCGGGCTGAGTTGGAAATACTCCGGCGAGAGGTCACGCACCGTCACCGCGGAGAGGGCGTTCTCGACTGCCTCCTCGGCCATCGTGTTCGCCATCTCGCGCTTGATGTACTCCTCGCCGGTGGTAAAGGAGAGGTAGTGGACCTCCGGCGGCAGGGTCTCCGGAACCGGCTCGCCGTAGTAGAGTTCGAACAGGTCGGGGTCGGCCCGTGCCAGCCCGTTCATCGCCGCGCTGGTGTGGAGGAACTCTCGCGCGCCCGCGCCGCCTTCGCCGACGAGGAGGACGACCGACCCCGGCGGCGCGCCGCCGCCGACGATGTCGTCGAGCCGCTCGATTCCGAACGGGATCCGCGCCATACACGGGCGACGGAAGCCGTCCGGTTAGCTCTTCTCCCGTTCGACCCGCGCGCCGTGGTTGCGCCCCGCGACGACCTCGACTCGCCCCGTCGTGCCAGCCGCGGACAGCGCCCGCTCGCCGGCCGCCCGCGCGGCCTCGGCGCGGTCGGCGTCCGTCACTCCGTACGCGGTTGGCCCCCACGACGACTGGCCCGCGCCCGCCACCGCCGGCTCCTCCGCGAGCGACGCCACGAGGGCGCCGACCGGCGGACGGTAGAGCCCGCCCTGTTCGTCGGCGTACCACGAGCCGTTGAGGCGACCGATCTCCGCGGCGGCGCCGCCGAACCGTTCGACCGCCCCCTCCGTGAGCGCCGGGAGCAGACGCCGCGCGAGCACACCCGCGATCCGGTCGGCCGTCGCCGCGTCCGCTCGCTCGACCGCCGCACGCATCCCCTGGTCTTCTGCCTCGCCGCTCCGCCCCTCGCCGGCGTCGGGGACGACGAGCAGGAACCGCCAGTCGTCGGGGATCGGGTGACGCGCGGCCACGGGCGGAACCGTCCACTCGCCCCGCGCCGGCGGCGCGTCGGTAAAGAGCGCGGTCGGGTGCCCGGCGTCGACCACGGCGCCGCCGTCCTCGAACGCGGCGACGCCGACCCCCGACCGCCCGCCGCGACCGAGCGCCGGCGCCAGCGCCCGCGGGTCGACCGCCCGGTCGTGCGCCCGCGCCGCCGCGACGAGCGTCGCGAGCGCCGTCGCCGTGCCGCTCCCGAGACCGGCGTGCTGGGGCAGAAGTTCCGACGCCTCGACGGCGACCCCCGGCAGGCCGAGCAGTTCGACTGCGCGCTCGGCGTACCCGCGGACGAGCGGGTCCGGACACCGCACCTCGTCGGCGGGCCGTGCGCGGAGCGACAGCCGCGGCTCCGCGAGCGCGACTCCGATCCCGCCGTACAGGCGGTCGTGCGCGAGGCTGAGGTTCGTGAACCCGAGGTGGAGGCGCGCGCCGACCGTCACCTGTGCGGCCATCAGGGCGCGGGCGCGAACGTCGCGGTCAGCACCGCGCGGCCGTCGCCCGCGTTCCGCGCGCCGTGGACGGCGCCCGGGTCGACGACGACCGTCCCCGGCGCGGAGACGCGCTCTTCGGCCTCGTCGACGACCACGACCACCTCGCCCTCGCAGACGTGGAGGACGTTCGTCGAGTCCGGGTGGTCGTGTGGCGGGACCTCCCCGCCCGGTCCGAGCGCGAACGCCTTTACGAGCGCCTCGTCCGTGACGGCGAGTTCCGCATCGAGGCGCTCACCCTCGTCGGGGTCCATCCCGTCGACGACTGCGGCGTACCGGTCCATACCGAACGGAGCGGACGGCGAGGCTTCAATCACAGGGTGCCAGCCGCTCGACCGCGCAAATCTCGACCCCGTGGCCGGGGTTCGGCCGCGCCTCGCCGGGCACCGCGACCCGTCCCGTCCCGTCGGTCAGGACGCTCGTCGCCCTGGCGCTCGGGTCGGTGCCGGCCCCCCGTCTCTGGCCCTACGGACACGGATACGGTACGGTACGGACACGAACACGGACGCCAGCGAAGCCGAGTCGCGCCGGGTCAGCCCTCGACTGTCTCGTTCTCCGCGGTCAGTTCCTCTGCGACCGTCTCCGGCCCGAGGAGCGCGGGGTCGAGCGCGAGGTCGGCCTGCCCGCTCGCGAACGCCGGGAGCGAGCCGTCGTCGTACACGACGACCCGGACGCCCGGGTTCTCCTCTTTGACCACCGCGATCGTGGTCGCCTCGCCGAGGTCGGTGAGGACGAACAGGTCGGCCTCCGCGACGCCCGCCGCGCGGAGAGCGTCGCCGGTCGGAACGCCCTCGACCCGGCTGACCTCCTCACCGGCGTCGGCGAGCGCGGTTCCGAGTCCGTCGTCGTCCGGGCCGACCACCACGGTCGTCACCCGCGTAGCCCCCCCGTCGTCCGCGCTCGCCGTGTCTCCGTTCGCGCGCATACTCGCTACTCCGCCGGGGCGGAGATAAGGGATTCGGCCCGGACGAGGCCGGCGTCGGCGGTCCGACCGCTCCGGGCTACTCGTACTCGATCGTCGCCGGCGGCTTGTGTGTCACGTCGTACACCACGCGCGCCACGTCGTCGTACTCGCCCGTGATCCGGCTCTGGATCCGCTGGAGCGTCTCCCACGGCAGGTTCTGCGCCCGCGCGGTCATCCCGTCGCGGGACTCCACGGAGCGCACCGCGACGACCCAGCCGTGGACCCGGTTGTCGCCCTTGACGCCCGTCGCGCGGCCCAGCACGGCCGCGAACGCCTGCCACGGCTCGTGTTCCGCGGTCTCCTCCTCGACGACGGCACAGGCGTGGCGCGCCACCGCCAGTTTCTCGCGGGTCACCTCGCCGACGATCCGCACCGCGAGGCCGGGGCCGGGGAACGGCATCCGCTCTGCGGTCACCTCCGCGAGGCCGAGGTGGCGGGCGACCTCCCGCACCTCGTCCTTGTATCGCTCGCGCATCGGCTCGACGATGGCCTCGAACTCCACCCGCTCGGGCAGGCCGCCGACGTTGTGGTGGGATTTGATGTTGCCCTCGCTCTCGATACGGTCCGGGTAGATCGTCCCCTGGACGAGGTAGTCCGCCTCCGCCTCGCGGGCCTCGCGCTCGAGTTCGCGGATGAACTGCTCGCCGATCACCTTCCGCTTCTCCTCGGGGTCTGTGACCCCCGCCAGCGCGTCGATAAACCGGTCGCGCGCGTCGACGATCCGCAGCGAGTCCATGAACGAGAACGTCTCGCGGACCTGTTCGGTCTCGCCTTTCCGCATCAGGCCGGTGTCGACGTAGACCGGCGTGAGCCGGTCGCCGACCGCCTCGTAGGCCAGCGCCGCCGCGACACTGGAGTCGACGCCTCCCGAAAGCGCGATCACGGCGTTCCCGTCGCCGACCGTCTCGCGGATCTCCGCTGTCGCGTTCTCGACGAACGCCTCGACGTCGACCATCAGGCCTCGACCTCCCCCGTCCCGCCCCGTTCGTCCGCCGCCCCGCGCTCCAGTACGGCCTCGATCAGGCCGACGAAGGGCGGACTGGCGCGGTCGGGCCGCGAGCGGAACTCGGGGTGGAACTGCGTCCCGACGAAGTAGGGATGGTCCGTGCGCTCGACTATCTCCATCCGCGGGCCGGCACGCCCGGAGAACCGCAGGCCGTCGGACTCGAGTCGGTCGACGTACTCGGGGTTGACCTCGTAGCGGTGGCGGTGGCGCTCGGTACACTCCGTCGCGCCGTAGATCTCGTCTGCGAGCGTCCCCTCGTCGATCTGGGTCGTGTGTGCGCCCAGCCGCATCGTCCCGCCCATCTCCTCGATCTCGTGTTGTTCGGGCAGGATGTCGATGACGGGATGGGGGGTGTCCTCGTCGAGTTCGGTGGAGTGGGCGTCTGTCAGTCCGAGGACGTTCCGGGCGTGTTCGACGACGGCCACCTGGAAGCCGAGACAGAGCCCGAGGTAGGGGACGCCGGCCTCGCGGACGTACCGCACCGCGTCGATCTTCCCCTCGGTCCCCCGCGTGCCGAACCCGCCGGGGACCACGACGCCGTCGGCCGCGAGGAGTCCGTCGTTCTCGCGTACGTCCGTCGCGTCGGCGTCGACCCACGCGACGTTCACGTCGACGCCGCACTCCAGCCCCGCGTGTTTCAGTGCCTCGTGGACGGACATGTAGGCGTCCTCGAGGTCGTACTTCCCGACGAGCGCGACCGTCACCTCGCCGCTGCGCTCGCGCGTGACGATCTCGCGCCACGTCCGGTCGCGCTCGGCCGGCGGGAGTGCCTCGCTGCCGAGACCGAGACGGTCCATCACGTAACTGTCGAGGCCTTCCTCCTCGACCACCAGCGGCACGTGGTAGATATCCTCGACGTCCGGGTTCGAGAACACAGCCTCCGTCGGGACGTCACAGAACAGCGCGATCTTCTCTCGGGTCTCCTCGTCGAGTCGGTCCGAACACCGCCCGACCAGCACGTCAGGCTGGAGGCCGATCGACCGGAGCTCTTTCACCGAGTGCTGGGTGGGCTTGGTCTTCTGTTCGCCGTTTTTCGAGTAGGGGACGAGGGTGACGTGGACGAACAGGAGGTCGTCGTCGTCCTCTTCGTGGGCGAACTGCCGGAGCGCCTCGAGGTAGGGCATCCCCTCGATGTCGCCCACGGTTCCACCCACCTCGACGATGCAGACGTCGGTTCCCTCGGCGGCCTCGCGGATCCGTCGCTTGATGTCGTCGGTGACGTGCGGGATAATCTGGACCGTGCGCCCGAGGTAGTCGCCCGCGCGCTCTGACTCGATGACGTCGCGGTAGACCTTCCCGGTCGTCACGTTGTGGTCGGAGGTCATGTCCGTCCCGAGGAAGCGCTCGTAGTTCCCCAGGTCCAGGTCGACCTCTCCGCCGTCTTTCAGGACGTACACCTCTCCGTGCTGGTACGGATTCATCGTCCCGGCGTCGACGTTGAGATACGGGTCGATCTTCACTGCCGTCACGTCGAAGCCGGCGTTCGCGAGGAGTCGCCCCGTCGATGCGGCGGTGATGCCCTTCCCGAGCCCGGACATCACTCCCCCTGTCACGAAGACGAACTTGCGCCCCTTCTCGGGGTCGTAGCCCGTCTCAGGTCCCGTCGGCATACTGCCCGTCCACCGGGGCGCTCAAAGAGCGTTTCGGGACCTCCGATCCCCCCTGATCGACCGTCACGTTCGGCGTCGACAACCGGCAGAGGCGGCTGTCGTCAGGCTTTTGCGTACCCACTTGGAACGTCGAGCTATGAGCGCGGACGACGGGAGCGACAAGTATCCCGAGGAGTCGGGGCGACGCCGGTTCGTCAAGGGCGTCGTCGGCGGCGCGACGCTCGTCGGCGTCGGCGGGGTGGGGACCGTGGGCATCAACAGCGCCACCAGCGCCAGCGGGGCCGGCGGCGGGGCCACGAAGGCGTGGGCCATCGAGAACATCGGGGGCCCCGCGCCGCGCGGAATGCCGATGATCCCGATCGAGATCGCCGACAACGGCGACATCCGCGGGGTCTGGCCCGAGATACAGGAGATAACACAGGGAGGACGGACGTTCAAGATCGCCCGCACGGAGAACTACAAGGGCAGCGGGACGACCTACACGCAGTCGTGGTTCCAGTACTGCGGCGTCGAGTCCTACGCCGGGCTCACCCCCACCCGCGAGAGCGACAACCTGTTTCGCGTCGGCTCGAACCCTGCCTACGACTGGCAGAGCCAGGTCTACTCCGAGGGCGACCCGCTGAACATCGACGACTTCGGGAACTACGAGACGTGGAACAACGGCTTCGGCGACCCGCTCGGCAAGCCCGCCACCGGGACGTGGCGCTCGCAGGATGCCGACTCGACCATCCCGGTCCAGGTCATCCGCAGCCCGGTCGTCGAGCGCCTCGCCAACGGCGAGGGCGACCTCTCCGGACCCGCCCTGAGCTGGCTCCAGGCCGCGACCGACCAGGGCGTGATAGCGTGGCTCAACAAGTGTACGCACTTCTGCTGTGTGCCGGGCTGGAAGCAGACCGCCGACGCCGCGGTGTTCGGCGACGCAAACGACGTCTACTGTCAGTGCCACCAGTCCCTGTACGACCCGTTCTCGGTCGTCCAGACGCTGTTCACCGCGCGCCCGCGGCCGGCAGAGTAGCCTGCCCGCCGGCGGTCCGGTGCAGCCGGGGGTCTCCGCCCCTCACGCCGGTCGCACGCCCGGTTTCCGGTACCGTATTGGCGACGGCCCCGTCGTCCGACCGCTCCGGGACGCGTGTGACGGCCGTTCGCCGTTCGTCGTCTGTCGTCGTTCGTCGGCGGGAACACCGCACTCGGGACGAGGACGACCCCGCCGTGCGCCGCTACCCCCCCGTCACGGGCGGGAACACGGCGAGTTCGTCGCCAGCGAGCGGCGCCGAGGGCTCGACCGTCTCGCCGTCGACGGCGACGGTGTAGCCCTGTCTGACCGACTCGCCGTCGAACAGTCGCTCCCCGATCGCTGGATACTGCTCGCGGAGGGCGTCGAGCGCCGCCCCGACGGTCGCGTCCGCCGGCACGTCCACCGCGACGACCCGGTCGTCTGCCGCCTCGGCGAGGTCCGCGAAGAGCCGTACGTCGACCATGTGCCCGCGTAGGGGCCGAGAGACAAGAAAGACGGGTCGGGCGCGGTCGTCGCCGCCTCCGCCGTCGGTCTCGGCGTCGCCGGCGCGCGCGACTCCAGCCACCACGGGAACGCGGACGGCGGAGCGCGACCACGGCGCCCGGCGACGCAGTGGACCCGGCGAACGCGGGCGGCCGGCGTCAGGCGTCGGGTCCGCCCGACGCCGCGTCCGGCCGCGCCGCCTCGACCCGCGAGAGCCGCATCGCGTTGCCCGTCACCCCGACGGTCATCCCCGCGTCGCCGGCCAGCACCGCGAGCCAGATAGGGACGTAGCCGAACGGCACCGCGAGCGCGAGCCCTGCCTTGACAGCGAGGCTGGCGACGACGTTCTGGCGGATCACCGTGCCGGCGTCGCCCGCCAACTCGTAGAGGTACGGAAGCTTCGAGAGGTCGTCGCCCATCAGCGCCACGTCTGCGGTCTCGATCGCCGTGTCGGTTCCGGCGGCGCCCATCGCGACGCCCACCGTCGCCGTCGCCATCGCCGGCGCGTCGTTCACCCCGTCGCCGACCATCGCGACGCCGTCGTCGAACTCTTCGACGAGCTCCGAGACCGCCGCGACCTTCTCGTCGGGCAGGAGTCCGGCGCGGCAGTCGTCGACGCCGACCTCGTTCGCGACCGCGCGGGCGGTCCGCTCGTTGTCGCCCGTGAGCATCACCGTCCGCTCGACGCCGAGGTCACGGAGACGCTCGACGGTCCACTGCGCCTCGGGGCGCACCTCGTCGGCCACCGCGACGACGCCCTCCAGTTCCTCGTCGGTACCGACGAGTATCACCGTCTTCCCCTCGGACTGGAGCGCGGGCACCGTCTCCGCGAGCAGGTCGAGACAGTCGGTGCGCTCACAGAGGCGCTGGCTCCTCGTCGCGACGACCCCCCCGTCGGTCGTGGCGTGGACGTGCGAGAGGTCGAATCCGAGGTCCTCGAACAGGCTCGGCTTTCCGGCGTAGTGGGGCGTCCCGTCGAGCCGTGCGCGCACTCCCTCCCCGGTGATGCTCTCGAACTCGCTCACCTCGCGGTCGGCGACGGAGCGTTCCGTCGCGCGCCCGACGATGGCCTCGCCGATTGGGTGTTCGCTCCGCTTCTCCAGCCCGCGGGCACAGCGTAGCACGTCGGCCTCGGTGTTGTCGTTGAGCGGGACGACGTCTGTCACCCGGAGTTCGCCTTTCGTCAGCGTCCCCGTCTTGTCGAACGCGACGGCCTCGACCGCGCCGGTCGCCTCGAGGTGGGTCCCGCCCTTGATCAGGACGCCGTTTTTCGCGGCGCTCGTCACCCCGGAGACGACCGAGACGGGCGTCGAGATGACGAAGGCACAGGGGCAGGCGAGGACCAGAAGGGTGAGGCCGTACACCACCGCCTGCGACCACGAGGTTCCGAGGACGACCGGACTCCCGACCGCGACGAGGACGGCGAAGCCGACGACGACGGGCGTGTAGTAGCCGGCGAAGCGCTCGACGAACCGCTCGCGCTCGGTCTTGTTCGACTGAGCGTCCTCGATCAGTTCGACGACGCGGGAGAGGGTGTCCTCGCCGGCCGCGGCGGTCACCTCGGCCTCGAGGTAGCCCGTCTGGTTCACCGATCCCGCGTACACCTCGTCGCCGGCCGTCTTGTCGACCGGGACGCTCTCTCCCGTGATCGGCGCCTGGTTCACGGCGCTCTCGCCGTCGACCACCGTCCCGTCGACCGGCACCTTCTCGCCCGGCTTGACGACGACGATGTCGCCCACCGCGACTTCGTCGACCGGGACCGTCTCCGTCTCGCCGTCCCGCTTCACGGTCGCCTCGTCGGGCGAGAGTTCCATCAGTTCCCGGAGCGAGTCCCGGGCGCGGTCCATCGAGGCGCGTTCGAGCAGTTCCGCGACGCTGAACAGCGTCGCGAGCGTCGCGGCCTCGAAGTAGAGCGCCTCCCCAAACGCTAGACTCGCAGCCAGCGCACCGAGGATGGCGACGCTCATCAGGAAGTCGATGTCGAGCGAGAGCGCCTTCGCGGAGTAGTAGCCGTTCCGCAGGATCGCCTGCCCGCCGACCCCGACCGCGACGAGAAAGAGGACGTCCGCGGCGTGGAGCGGACGTCCGAGGACCCCGGCGACCTGTGGGTTCACGCCGGGCACGACGAACTCGAGGACCAACCCGACCGCGAGGACGACGGCGCTGATCCCCGTGTTCAGGGCGCGGCGGCTCCGCCAGACACCCCCGTCGGCGCCGGGGTGGTCGTGGCCACCGCCGCCCTCCGCCCCGTTCCCGGTGCCGTCGCTCCCGTCGTCGACGACCTCGTAGCCCGCGCCCTCGACTCCGGCGACGACCGCGTCCTCGGTCGTCTCGCCGGGGTCGTATGTCACCACGACCCGTCCCGTCGTCGGCATCGTCTCGTAGGACACGACGCCGGCGACCCCGTCGAGGCCGCTCGCGACCTTCCCGGCGCAGGACGCACAGTCCATCTCGGGCACCGAGAGCCGGAGCGTGGGGCCCGGGGCCGGAGCGTCCACCTCCTCGTCTGTTGTGTCCATCTTGTCGAGCGTAACCGCTCGCCAGTTATTAATTACGCTGCTATCTATCCGGGATCAGGTAACAGAAATTATTATCTTATCCGAGCTTAGTTAACAACAGGCCGGAACGGCTACGCCAGCCTCGTCGCCGCCTCGAGCGCCACGCCGATCATCCGCTCGACGTTGTTCCGGGCCTTCGCGGGCAGTTCCTCGCCCGCCTCGGCCTCTGTCTTCTGTGTCCCGGCGACGAGATTGCCGTCGACGGTACAGAGCGCGCCCGCCCGGAGGCCGCGGCGACGCGCGACGGTGAACAGGGCGGCGGCCTCCATCTCGACGGCGAGCAGGCCGGCGTCCTCCCACTCCGCGACGTACTCGTCGGTCTCGGCGTAGTAGCCGTCGTCGGTGACTACCGGCCCGACGTGGACCGCCTCGCCGCGGTCCTCGGCGGTGTCGACCAGCGCCCGGGTGGTCTCGAAATCCGGGGCGGCGGGGTAGGCGACCGACTCGTAGCGTCTCGTCGTCCCCTCGTCTTTCGCGGCGGCGGTCGCGATCACCACGTCCCCGACCTCCATGTCGCGCTGGAGCGCGCCGGTCGTCCCGACCCGGATCAGCCTCCGTGCGCCGACGTTCGCCAGTTCCTCGGCGGCGATAGCGGCCGACGGCGACCCGATCCCCGTCGAGCAGATCGTGAGCGGCGTCCCGTGGTACTGCGCGTTGACGACGAGATACTCGCGGTTGCGCGCGACCTCGGTCTGCTCGTCGCACTGCGATGCGATCCGCTCGACCCGCCCGGGGTCGCCGGGCAACAACACGACGTCGTGGACGTCGCCCTCGTCGACGAGGAGGTGTGGCTGTGTCATAGTTGTCGGTCGACGGGCCGCGAGAAAACCCCGGCGGTCGTCACTCCCTCGTTCACCCGACTGCCCACCCCACGGCCGGCACCACGACGGCCAGCGCCGCCCCGAAGACGACGGCGGACCGGAACCACTGTCCCCGGACCGCAGTCGTGCGGCCGCCGGCGATGCCGTCGCCCGCCCGCGGGAGGACGAGGTGGGCGAAGACGGCGTAGATGAACCCAACGACGCCGAGAGTGGCGAGGAGGTGCGCGCCGAGAGGGAGCGCCGCGCCGACGCCCGGGGTCGGTATCGACCCGGCGAACGGGACGGCCAGGAGCGTCGCGAACAGGGCGTAGAGGACGCCGGCGGCGACGCCGGCGCCGTGGTGGACGGCGTTCGCGTCGCGAAAGCGCACGGACTCGGGGTCGGCCCGCCGGAGGACGCTCGCGGCGACGAACGCCGGCGTCCACCCCTCCGGGTGCCGGCCCATCGGGATGTCCATCGCCACGGCCCCGGCGAGGCCGGCGACCGCGCCGGCCGGCACGAGCCACGTGAGCGTCGAGAGAGCCGTCACAATCGGCGGTCGCGTGGCCGCGTCAAAAGTTCGGCGGGGTGTCGTCACCAGCGAGGCTCCCGGCCGCCGCGCGGTGAAGCGCCGCTCCGTGGCGCGCCCTCTCGTCGAGGCCGGACAGGCAGCCGGGCGGAGAGTCCCGTCGTGGCCGACGTGGCCGGCACAGACGATGCGCGCCGAGCGGGCGCGACGAGGAGCCGTCTCGTTCGGTCGGGGTCACGACGCGGTCAGTCGTTCCTCTATCACGACTGACCCGCTCGGAACGTGAACGACCCGGACGACGGCGGCGTCGCCGGCGTCGATATCGCACTCGCCCTGCGCGACCCGGAACGTCGCCGTCTCGCCCGCGGTCCACTCTCCGTCGACGGTCTTGTCGTCCTCGCCGATCGGGCCGGAGACGGAGTTGGCACTGTTGTCGAATACGTCGTCGCCCTCGTCGTACTTGTCGTCCAGGTCGCCGTCCTCTGCGGGCAGATTCACCAGCCGCCCTTCGGCGCCACAGGCCGGTATCCGGACCGCGATCTCGACCTCCGTGACCGGGATCGCGTCGCCCGCCTCGTGTGTGATCCGGACGATCTGGTCGCTGCTTCCCCCGGCGTCCGCGACGAGTCGCCCGCTCGACTCCGCGACCGTCGGGCCGGGCTCACGGAGTTCGGACCCGAATCCGAGGACCGTGGCCGCGGCAGTCGCGGCCACCATCACCGTCACCGCGACGAGTAACACGACGGCGATGGTCGACGAGACGCCTCTTTCGTCCACACTGATATGTCGTGTTCTGCACCGTTCAATCTTCTGGCCTACGGCGCGGCGACGGTGAACAGTACCAGATTGTGGACCGCCGGCCCGAGACCGACGGCGGCCACCAGCGTCAGCAGGGCGTACCCCTCCGCCGGCTCGTCCCGCACGAGGTCCGCGAGTGCAACGGCGACGACGGACGCGAGGGTGATCTTCACCGCGACGAACGGCCACCCGCTCCCGAACAGCTCCGCCGTGGGGAGCGCCGCCCCGAACTCGAGGATGGCCTGCGAGAGCGGCGTGCGCTCGCCGAAGCCGAGAACGTCGACGCCGACGGCCGTCGAGACGCCGTCGAGGGCGTGGGCGAACAGGACGAGCGGCCCGACACGGCCCGTGACGGCCACGCCGGGACGCAGGGCGAGGAGCGCGCGCCACGCGCCGCCGGCGACGAGCGTCGCGACGACGACGGCGACCCCGGGCCAGAGCGGGTCGATGCCGTCGGCGGAGACGAACGCGCCGACGAGCAGCGGGACGAGGCCGGCGACGCCGAGAGCGGCGAGCGGACCCACGGGTTCCCGACCGCTCGCGTCGAGCGCCGCCCACGCCGCGCCGGCGACGACCGCGACGGTGGCGTAGACGGCCGGCGTGCCGGCGAGCGGCCGGACGGCGTCGGGCAGCGCCTCGACGACGTAGAGGACGTGCGCCGTCGCGCCGACGAGTACCCACGGGACCAGCGCGAGGGCGTGGCGCTCCGTCATGGCCGGCCGGCGCGCAACGAGGGCGGCGCCGACGGCGGTCACCCCGAGCGTCAGGCCGATCACGTAGGGGAGCGGGGGGAGCGCGAAGCCCGCGGGCAGGACCATAGGATCGAGCGTGGCGGTCGGGGCGAAAGCCTTTGCGCTCCGTGGGCGTCGGGGGTTTTTTGCCCCCGGACACGACCCGCGGGATGTGTTCACACGCACAGACCTCGCCCCCCGGATCGACCACACGGTCCTCGGGCCGGCGACGACGCCCGGCGACGCGAAGCGGTGCCTGACCGAGGCCGCCGACCACGGGATGAACGCCTGTCTCCCCCCGTGTTACCTCGCGCTCGCGGCGGGATACGAGGACCTGACGGTCGCGACCGTCGTCGGCTTCCCTCACGGCCAGCACGACCCGGAGGCCAAGCGCGAGGAGGCGACGCGCGCCTGGCAGGCCGGCGCGGACGAACTCGACGTCGTCCTCAACGTCGGGCGCCTGCAGGCGGGCGAGGACGACGCCGTCCGCGCCGAACTCTCGGAGGTCGTCGCGGCGGTGCCGACGCCGGTCAAGGTGATAGTCGAGGCGCCGCTGCTCACGGCCGAGGAACTCGACCGCGCCTGTGAGTGTGCCGTCGCGGCCGACGCCGCGATGGTCAAGACCGCGACGGGCTTCTCGGACGGCGGCGCCGAGGTCGAGGACGTCGAGCGGATGGCCGACCACCTCCCGGTGAAAGCGAGCGGCGGGGTCGGGAGCTACGAGGCGGCCGTCGCGATGCTGGACGCCGGAGCCGAACGGATCGGCGCGTCGAGCGGCGTCGAGATTCTCACAGGCGCGCCAGAGGACTGACGCGGGCCGAGGGAGGCCGGCCCGGCAGAATCCTCTATCGCGCGTGCGGACCGCGGCTCTTTTGCTCGCCGGCACGAACACGAACACGGTTAGATGGCCAGCTACCACATCGAGACGTACGGCTGTACGGCCAACCGGGGTGAGAGCCGGGAGATAGAGCGACGCCTCCGCGACGCCGGCCACCACCCCGTCGACGGGCCGACGGCGGCGGACGTGGCCATCCTCAACACCTGTACCGTCGTAGAGAAAACCGAGCGCAACATGTACCGGCGCGCCGAGGAACTCGCCGACGAGACGGCGGACCTGATCGTCACGGGCTGTATGGCGCTCGCACAGGGCGAGCAGTTCGCTGACCTCGACGCGCGGGTCTGTCACTGGGAGGAGGTGCCGACCGCGGTCCGGAACGGCGAGTGCCCGACGCCGACGCCCGATTCCCAGCCCGTTCTCGACGGCGAGATCGGGATTCTCCCGCTCGCGCGGGGCTGTATGAGCGACTGTTCGTACTGCATCACGAAGCGCGCGACGGGCCGCATCGAGTCGCCGCCGGTCGAGGAGAACGTCGACCGCGCCCGGGCGCTGCTTCACGCCGGCGCGACCGAACTCCGGCTGACGGGACAGGACACCGGAGTGTACGGCTGGGATATCAACCAGGGCGAGAGCCTGCTCCCCGAACTCGTCGAGCGGGTCTGTGCGCTCGACCCGGGCCACGACTTCCGCGTGCGCGTCGGGATGGCGAACCCGAAGGGCGTCCACGGCGTCCGGCACGAACTGGCCCGGGTCTTCGCGGACAACGACGAGGTCTACAACTTCCTCCACGCGCCGGCCCAGTCCGGGAGCCACGAGGTGCTGGCCGATATGCGCCGCCAGCACACCGCCGACGAGTTTCGCGAGGTCGTGGCGGCGTTCGACGACGCGCTCGCCGAGTGGACACTCGCCACCGACCTCATCGTCGGCTTCCCGACCGAGGACGACGAGGACTTCGAGGCGACGATGGACCTCGTGCGCGAGGTGCGCCCCGAGCGGATCAACGTGACGCGGTTCTCGAAGCGTCCCGGCACCGACGCCGCCGAGATGAAGGGGCTCGGCGGGACGCTGAAGAAAGAGCGCTCGAAGGCCCTCTCGGCGCTCAAGCGCGAGGTCTGTGACGAGGCGTACGACGCGATGGTCGGGACCGAGCGCGAGGTGCAGGCGATACAGCCCGGGACCGGGAACTCGGTGAAATGTCGCGACGACGCCTATCGACAGGTCGTCGTCCAGAACGCCGACGAGTGGGGGGTCGCGCCGGGCGACCGCCTCACCGTCGAGGTGACGGAGGCGCGAACTGTGTACGCGCTGGGGCGGCCGTGTTAGTCGACCTCGCCCTCCTCGCGGCGGGCGTCGGCGCGGGCGCCTGGCTCGCGACGCGGTGGAGAGGGTTCGGCCCGGCGGAGCGGTGGGGCAACGTCCTGCTCGTGGCGGCGCTCTGTCTGAGCGGCGGCGTCGGCCTCGCGGTGCCGGCGGGACGGACGAACCTCGTCGGACAGGCGCTCGCGGGCCTCGCGGCGCTCGGCGGGTTCTACCTCCTCGTCGTGCGGGGGTCGGGCGTGCCGCGTCCGGCCGCCGAGCAGGATCCGGCGGACGTCCCCGAGGACGCCGACATCGACGTCGATGTCGACGTCGACGAGGACCGCTAGGACCGCTCGCGCGGGTCGCTGCCCGCACCCCCGCCCGGCGGCTCGGCGAGGCCGTGCTCGCCTTTCCACTCGCCCAGGTCACGCGGGTCGACGTGGACGAACACGTCGTCGACCTCTTCGAGGCTGCCGACCGACTGGACGACCGCGCTCTCTATCTCGTGGGCCTCGTCGAGCGTCAGGTCACCCTCCACCTCGATGTGGAGGCTCACGTCCACCTCGGGGCCGACGTAGTGGGCGATCACGTCGTGGGCGCCGTGGACCTGCGGGTGCGAGAGCGCCCGCTCCAGAATCGCCTCGCGGAGTTCCTCGGGCGGTGCGCCCCCGACGAGGTAGTCGACGTTGTCCCGAACGATGTCGAGGCCGGCGTAACAGATGCCGACGGCGACGACACCGGCCGCGAGCGGGTCGAGGACGGGGACGCCCACGCCCGCGCCGAGGACGCCGACGAGTGCCGCGGTCGCCGTGAGGACGTCTGCGCGGTTGTCGAGCGCGGTCGCGACCATCGCGGGCGAGCCGTGGCGCTCGCCGACCCGGCGGCAGTAGCGGTAGAGCCAGGCCTTCGCGAGCGCGCTCGCGGCCAGCACCGCGGCTGGAAGCGCCCCGCCGACGCTCCCGTAGCTCCCGTTCAGGAGGGTCACGACCGCCGAGCGGAAGACGAGCGCGCCCGCCGCGAACACCCCGAGCGCGACCACGAGCGAGACGAACGGCTCGATCCGCTCGTGGCCGTGCGGGTGCCGGTTGTCGGGCGGCTGGGTCGTGAGGTAGAGCCCGCCGACGAGGACGAGGCTGTACGCGAGGTCCGCGAGGCTGTTGACCGCCTCGGAGCCGACCGCGAGGCTCCCCGACCACGCCCAGACCGCGCCCTTCGCGGCCACGAGGGCGAGGTTGACGGCGAGGACGACCAGCCCGGCCCGCCGGATCGCGTCACGGCGTTCCACGACGGTCGATGAGCCGAGGAGGCGCAAATGAGCTTCGGGAGGAACGTGGCGCCACGGGACCGCGCGGGGTGTGCTGCCGAGACGGGCCGTGGCGAGGCGTTGGGGGCGTCAGACCGACAGCCGGACGGCGCCGGCCTCTGCCCGCTCGGCGCCCTCCTGCCCCGCGAACGCCTCGCGGAGGCGGTCGTACGACTCGTCGATGGCCTCGACTATCACCTTCGTGTCCGAGACGACGGGCATGAACGAGGTGTCGCCCGCCCACCGCGGGACGACGTGTTCGTGGACGTGGTCGTCGATAGAGCCGCCCGCGGCCGCGCCGCCGAGGTTCGTCCCCGTGTTCGTGCCGTCGGGGGCGAACGCCTCGCGGATCGCACGGAGCGTCCGGACGCGCAGGCGGGCGTGAGAGGCGAGTTCGGCGTCGGAGAGGTCGGCGTAGCCCGCGACGTGGCGGTCGGGGATCACCATCGTGTGCCCGGGGTTGTACGGCGCGTTGTTGAGGAGGACGAAGGCGTGTTCGCCGCGGGCGACGATTCGGCTCTCGCGGTCCGCGTCGCGGGCGGGGAGCACACAGAACGGGCAGCCGTCGACCTCGTCGTCCTCGCGCTCGACCCACTCGATGCGCCACGGCGCGAAGATGCGGTCCATGCGTCGGCCTGTGGCGCCGCGGGGTTAGCTCCGTCGGCGAGAGCCGTGGGTGGGTTTTACCGCCCCGCCGCGTGACCGACCCACCGATGGCGACCGACGGAAGCGCACGGGGGGTTCACGAACGCTGTGACTGCTGTGGGGGAGAGACGCCACACGACGTGCGACTGGAGATCCGGACCGAGAGCAGGGAGAGCGAGAACGCGGCGTTCTCGCGCGAGCCGTACCGGGTCGCTGCCTGCCGGCTCTGTGGCTCGGAGTCGACGATCCGGATGAACGACGCGTAGCTCCTCACGCGGTCGTCACCTCGCAGCCGTCCTCGGTCACGATCACGGTGTGTTCGGCCTGACTCACCAGCCCGCCGGTCGTCTCTTTCAGGACCGGGTAGCCGTGGAGGACGCCCTGCTGTTCCAGCCGCCGCACCGCCATCTCCGCGCGCGAGGCGTCGAACCACCGGGTCGCGAAGGGGAGGGTTCGGTAGTGCTCGGTGACCTCCTCTAACACCGTTCGAGCGGTCCGGTCGCGCACCGACCGCTCCCGTTCGAGGCTGTAGATCTCCGTCTTCGTCCCCTCGCCGACCTTTCCGCGGCCCGTCGTCGCGAACGGCTCGATGGCGACCACGTCGCCCGCCGACAGCTCCTGGCCGCGGTCGACCGCCCGGTTCGGGACGTTCGGGTCCGTGTGGGCGTCGTACTGTTCGACGCCGTGGCCCGAGAGGTTCAGGACGGGCGTGTAGCCGTAGCTCTCGACTGTCTCCTGGATGGCCGTCCCGACCGTCCCGGTGTCGACGCCCGCCGCCACCTCGTCGAGGGCTGCGTCGAGGGCGGCCTCCGCGGCCGCGACGAGGTCGGGTTCGCCCCGGAGGTCGACCGTCGTCGCCGCGTCGGCGATGTAGCCGTCGACGTGGACGCCCACGTCGAGACAGACCAGTTCCTCGTCGAACACGGCCTCGTCGTCCCGCGCCGGCGTGGCGTGAGAGGCCTCGTCGTCGACGCTGATGTTCACCGGGAACGCCGGACCGTCCGCGAGTTCGTCGATCCGCGACTCGGCGTGTTCGGCCACCTCCAGGTGGGTAACCCCCGGCTCGACGAGGTCCGCAGCCTCGTCGAGGACGGTCCGGAGAGCCTCTCCCGCGGCCCGGTAACTCTCTACTTCCTCCGCCGACAGCGACCCGATACCGCTCATGACAGCCACTCGCGCCCCCGGGCCAAAGCGGTTTCCGGTCCACGCGCGTCTATATAGCACACACGTCGCCTACTAGTACCGTTTATGTTCCGAACCCGTCTCGATACTCGTAGATGGAGCGCCCCGAGTTCGCGGCCGATATCGAACATCTTCACGTCGACGAGCGCGCGTGGGACGACATCTACGTACTGGGCGACGTTCACGGCTGTCTCCGGGAGTTCGAGGCGATGATCGACCGTCTCGGCGTGACCGGAGACGACCTCGTCGTCGTCGTCGGCGACCTCGTCCGGAAGGGCCCGGACAGCGCCGGCGTGGTCGACCGCGTTCGCTCGGCCGACAACGTCGTCACCGTCCGCGGGAACAACGAGGAGAAGTTCCTCACCGGCGAGAAAGACCGGACGGACGCCGGGCTGAGCGAGGACCACGTCGCGTGGATCGCCGCCCAGCCCGCGGCGATCAGTTTCGGGGACGCGCTGGTGGTTCACGGCGGCGTCGACCCGCGGAAGGGGCTCGACGAGCATACGGTTACGGAACTCCAGAACACCCGGTCGCTCGTCTCGGGCTACGAGCGTCCGTTCTGGTGGGACGTCTACGACGGCCCCCGGACCGTCTTCTTCGGCCACACGCCGCTCGCCGCGCCCGTCCTGCGCGAACACGCGGTCGGCCTCGACACCGGCTGCGTGTACGGCAACCAGTTGACCGCCTACGACTACCGGACCGGCGACCTCCACGTCGTCGAGCCGGGACAGACACACGAAGAGCGCGCGGCCTCGAAGTTCGTCGAGCCGAAGACGGTGGCCGACGCCCGCGAGGAGCGCGAGCCTCTCGTCGCCTGAGCCGCCCGCGACCGCCACCCGCCGACGGCGAGCCGTTGTGCCGGTCGCGGTCCTCTGGCGCGGAAGCGGCACGTCTATACCGGTGGTCCGGAAAGCCCCGCGCGTTGTGAGCCACGACTACGATCAGGTCTCCGTTCCCGAGGAGGGCGAGGCCGTGACACTCGTCGAGGAGGGGGAAGACGAACTGGCCGTACCGGACCACCCGGTCGTCCCGATCATCTACGGGGACGGCATCGGCGTGGACGTCGGCCCCGC
This sequence comes from Haloferacaceae archaeon, assembly GCA_042217165.1. Taxonomy (GTDB): domain Archaea; phylum Halobacteriota; class Halobacteria; order Halobacteriales; family Haloferacaceae; genus A07HB70. The sequence goes on from JBDGTD010000040.1 coordinate 34,840, forward strand.
CGCACAGACCGTCCTGGAGGCCGCAGCACGAGCGACCGGCCGCGACATCTCGTGGATGCGGGTCTACGCCGGCGAGCGTGCCCGCGACAGATACGGCGAGAACCTGCCCGACGACACCGTCGAGGCCATCCGCGAACACCGCGTCGCGATCAAGGGCCCGCTGACGACGCCAGTCGGCTCCGGCTTCCGGTCGCTCAACGTCGCGCTCCGGAAGAAACTGGACCTCTACACGAACATGCGGCCGACCTACCACCTCGACGGCGTCCCGTCGCCCGTCACGGATCCCGGCGCGATGGACATGGTGAACTTCCGCGAGAACACCGAAGACGTCTACGCCGGCATCGAGTGGGAGGCCGGCACCGACGAGGTCGAACGGGTCCGCGAGTTCGTCGAGGAGGAGATGGGCTTCGACGGCACCATCCACGACGGGCCGGTCGGTATCGGGATCAAGCCCATCACCGAGTTCGGCACGAAACGCCTCGTGCGGAAGGCCATCGACTACGCGCTCGAGAACGACCGTGACTCGGTGACGCTGATCCACAAGGGGAACATCATGAAGTTCACCGAGGCCCAGTTCCGCGACTGGGGGTACGAGGTCGCCGAGGAGGAGTACGGCGACGAGGTCATCACCGAGGACACGCTCTGGGAGGAGCGCGACGGCGAACAGCCCGCAGACACCGTCGTCGTCAACGACCGCATCGCCGACAACATGCTCCAGCAGCTGCTCACCCGCACCGACCAGTACGACGTGCTGGCGATGCCGAACCTCAACGGCGACTACCTCTCCGACGCCGCCGGCGCGCAGATCGGCGGGCTCGGGATCGCCCCCGGTGCCAACATCGGCGACGGGCGCATTC
>JBDGTD010000086.1:0-35359 GCA_042217165.1 Haloferacaceae archaeon
CATGACAGAGCCAACCGTCGGGATCGACGCCATCGAGATCTGGACGGGCAAGTGTAAACTGGACCTCGCCGAGACGTTCGCGCCGGCACAGGACGAGGACCCGAAGAAGTACACGAAGGGGCTCGGCCTGCGGGCGTCGTCGTTCCCGGACACCTACGAGGATATCGTGACGATGGCTGCGAACGCGGCCAAGGGCCTGATGGACCGCGAGGGAGTCGTCCCCGCGGACATCGGGCGGATCGACGTCGCGACCGAGAGCGCGTTCGACAACTCGAAGCCCGTCTCGACGTACGTCGCGGGCTGTCTCGAACAGGTGTACGACGGAGACTTCCGGCACGCCAACAAGGGCGAGCGGAAGTTCGCCTGTGTCTCGGGCACCCAGTCCATCGACGACGCGTACAACTGGATCCGCGCGGGGCGAAATCGGGGGCGAGCGGCGCTGGTCATCGCCACAGACACCGCGCTCTACGCCCGTGGCGACCCGGGCGAGGCGACGCAGGGCGCGGGCGCGGTGGCGATGCTCGTCGACGAGGACCCCTCGATCGTCGCGCTCTCGACGGACCAGGGGATCGGCTCGATGGACGAGACGGACTTCCTCAAGCCGAACCAGCAGTTCCCGAGCGTCGACGGCCAGCGGTCGGTGCAGGTGTATCTCGCACGGATGCGCGAGGCGCTCGAGGACTACGAGTCGGCCGCGGGGCGGGTCGGCGTCGACGACTTCGTCTACGCCCCCTTCCACACGCCGTTCCCGGGGATGGTCCGGAAGGCCGCAGTGCTCGCGTACCGCCACGTCACGCGCGGGACGGAGATAGAAGACGCACTCGAACCCGAGATCGGCCGCCAGCCCCGCGAGGCCGACTTCGACGACCGCGACGGGTTCGAGACGGCGATGCGGGACTACGTCGACGCGCTCGCCGAGACCGAGCGCTACCGGACGTGGTACAGCGAGACCGTCGAGCCGACGCTCGGCGTCGCCCGCGAGGTCGGGAACTGGTACACCGGGTCGGTCCACCTCGCGCGCACGAGTGCGCTGCTCGCGGCGCTCGAGGACGACCGCGACCTCGCCGGCGAGACGCTGCTCGTCGGCTCGTACGGCTCCGGCGCGCAGGCAGAGATCCACGTCGAGACGGTGCGCGAGGGCTGGCGCGAGAGCGTCGGGGCCCTCGACCTGTTCGACCGCCTCGACGGCCGCTACCCGCTCTCCTTCGCGGAGTACGAGCGCGTCCACGACGCGCACAACCACGAGGTGGAGGCAGAGGTCGACCCGCTCACCCAGCCCGAAGGCGAGTTCGTCCACGCGGGGTGGGGGCGGATGAACGAGCGGAAGTACGAGTACGTGGAGTAGGAGGGCCGCTCCGCGTCGCTTCGCTCGCTCCGCGCCCCTCCAGGCGAGGCGGGGCGACAGCCCCGCCGAGCGAGTGACGCGGGGGCAGGGAGTGAACGCGACCGCTCAGATCGCCCGCAGGTCGTCGAGCGCGTCGTCGAGGTCCCGGGTCGACGCCGCGAGCGACACGCCGTCGGCGCGCGCCAGCGCCGGGGCGTGTTCCCACACGTCCTCGGGGTCGATACCGTGGAGGACAACGGCGTTCGGCGTCGGCGTGACGACGCGGAGGGCAACGAGCGGCGACTCGCCCCGGGTGACGCCGGTGAAGACGAGGACGCGGTCGGTCGACTGGCCGTAGAGCCGGTAGAACTCCTCGCTCGTCAGCCGGGTGATCGCCTCGACGCTGTTTATCACCGTGTGGCCGTGGGCGACGTCTCGGTCGCCGGCGACCAGTTCGTCTGCTCCCAGCGCGTCGTACACCCGCGAGACCGGGACGGCCGTCGGGTACTCCCGCAGGTCGTGGACCACGTCGCTCTCGAAGCCGGCGGAGACGACGCGTGCGTACTGGCGGAGGCGCTGTCCTCCGCGGGCCTCGTCGATGTCCAGCAGGGCCTCTACGGTCCGGCGGACGACGCCGATACCCGGGCTCTGTCGGCGCCCGCTCTCGTAGTCCGAGACGACCGAGGAGGAGACGTCGAGACGCTCCGCGAGGTCGGTCTGGGAGACGTCGAAATCCGTTCGCCACTTGCGCAGGGTCGCGCCGGGCTCGTCGCTCAGGGCGATCTCGCCGGCGATCCGGCGAGCGAGGCGGCGACGCGCGTCCCCGTCCGCGTCTGGGTTGGTGTTCGTGTTCGCGTCTGCGGTCGTGTCCGCACTCGTGTCGTCGCTCACCGGTTCCCTCCCGTCTCGCGTGTCATACCCGGAGGGGGCCGAGCGTGGCGAAAAGCGTGTCGGCGGGCGCAACCGCTTTGCGCGCGGACGGCGAGGCGCGGGTGTGCCATCGACCGTCGTCCACCTCGGCGTCGCGGCCGTCCTCGCGGCGGCGCTCCTCGCAGACGACCTGACGCCGCGACGTGCGGGAGTCGTCCTCGCCGCCGCCGCCGTCCCCGACCTCGACACTTTCGTCGGCCTCGCGGTGACGGGCGCCCACCGCGCGCTCCTCCACACCGCCCTCTTTCCGCTCGTACTCGCCGCCCTCCTCGTCGTCGACACGCGCCGGACCGGGATCGTTCGCTCGCGCTACGGCGCGCCGGGCCTCCGGACCGCGTGGGTGGCCGTCGCCGCCGTCGCGTTCGCCGGCATCGCGCCCGACCTGACGACGAACGGCGTCAACCTGCTCTACCCGGTCCACGACGAGTTCGTCTCCGCGGACGGGCGGCTCCTCCTCTCGAACCAGCGCGGGGTCGTCCAGACGTTCGTCGACCTCTCGCCGGACCGCGTCGTGCAGAACACGTCGAACACGGCCTACTTCACGGGGGTCGACCCCCAGCCCCGGAACCCGGGCGCCGAGGTCGAACAGAGCGTCGAGCGTATCTTCCCGGTCGTCGGGAGCGGGCTCCAGCTGTTGCTCGTCGCCGTCGGGTTCGGGACGCTCGGAGCGCGGCTCGTCGAGGAGCGCGGTCAGTAGTCGACGGGTCTGTCGGCGGCCGCCGAGCCCTGCCACGCCTCGCGCGCGACCGAGTACCGGTGGACGCCGCGCGGGTCGGTGCCGTCGAACGCCTCGTTCCGGAGTCGTCCCTCGTAGCGACCGCCCGCCGCCTCGACGTATTTGTCGATGGACCGCCGCGAGCGGTCGTTCCCGACGAAACGCTGGGCGACGACAACCTCGAGGTCGAGTCGGTCGAACGCGACCGTCGTCAGCGCGTGGGCTCGCTCGGCGGCGTACTCGCGGCCCCAGACCCGTCGCCGGAGTCACGTGCCGAGTTCCGCACGCTGACGGTCCCAGTCGAGGCCGAGTCCGGCCATCCCGGCGAACTCGCCCGCGCCCTCCTCGCCGTCCCGGGACCGGAGTACGTCGGTCGCGTCCTCGCCCGCCTCCCATTCCTCGACGGCGCGCGACGAACGCTCCGGTCTCCTTCGGGTGAGCGTGGGGATCCCACGTCACGTACTCGGTAACGGCGTCGATCCCTTCGTCGTGGCCAGGCCTCGTAGAGGTCTGGCAGGGAGACGGCGTCGGCGTCCAGCCGGTCGAGTCGCAGACGCTCGGTCGTGGCGGCAGTCGGGAACGGGGACATCTGTCGGCCTCGACCCGACCGGGCGGGCCGCAGTGAGAAGAGGCTCGGGGCGGTCAGCGCCGCACGAGTACCGCGGTCGCGTCGTCGACGACGTGGACGGCGCCGGCCTCGGCCTCCCGCAGGCGGTCCCGGAGCGCGTCGACCCCCTCCGCGGCGGCGAACGCCGCCATCGTCGGCGGGTCGTCGAACACCTCCAGCGGCCCGACGAGGGGGTCGAACCCGTCCGTGTAGAGGAGGACCGGGCCGTCGTCGGGGGCGCGCTCGCCGACCGTCGCGAACTCCGCCGCCAGCGGGTTCAGCCGGGCGACCCAGTACCCGCCGGGGACGTTACAGTACCGCCGCGTCGCCCGGATGTGGGTCAGTTGGTGGTCGCGGACCGTCGCGGGGTCGACGCCGCGGTCGAGGAGTTCCGAGCGGATGCGCGCCGTGCGCTCGTCGACCCGGTCGAGGACGCCGGGCGTCGAGGCGTGGACGGCCGGGTCGACGCCCGCGACGGAGGCGTCGCCCAGCACGAGGTACGCGAGGCCGTCGTCGTCCCACCGCGCCGCGGACACCTTCGCGTTCGGGAGGTCGCGGGCCGCGACCGCGCTCCGGATAGAGCGGTCCGCGTCGTCGGGTACCTGCGCGGCGAGCGCGCGGGCCGTCTCCCGGATGGCGCCCGCACAGGCGGCGCGGAGGTCCGCGCCGTCGTCGAGGCGGTCGGCGAACGCGGCGACGAGGCGGGTGGCGTACCACCGCCCGTCGCTCGCGCCGTCGGTGAACGACCGGTCGCCGAAGCCGCTCGTACCGTCCGCGACGACGACACACCGGTCGCCGACGGCGACGGCGTCCTCGCAGACGTCCTTGCCAGCGTCGACCACCCGCTCGACATCGGACACTGAGAGACTGGAGCGCGGCGACCGACCTAACGCTGGCGGCTCGGAGGATGCGGTCGGCGAGCCGCCGCGGGCGTCCCGCAGGAGGGCCGAGGGGCGGGGCCTGAGTCGTTCTCCGGCCACGTCGTCCGGCGTGGCCGACGCGAGACCCGACGACTACCGTCACCCGGGTCGCGAGGGTCGTACGCGAGCGGGACGGCGGGACGGCGGGCGCTTCGCCTCGCCGAGCCAGACGGCACGACGGCGACGGGGCGTGCGCGCCACGGCCCGCCCCGCGCGGCGTCGACGGTGAGCGAGGCTCCGCAACCACTAAACGCGGCACACGCCGAAGGTGAGATAGATGGACTGGACGGAGAAGTACCGTCCCACGACGCTCTCGGAGGTCCGGGGCAACGACAAGGCCCGGGACGCGCTGCAGCGCTGGGCGGAGACGTGGGACGACCACCGGGAGGCCGCGGTCCTCCACGGCAGCCCCGGGATCGGCAAGACCTCCGCGGCACACGCCCTCGCGAACGACATGGGCTGGGAGACGGTGGAGTTGAACGCCTCCGACCAGCGCACCGCCGACGTGATAGAGCAGTTCGCCGGGCGCGCCGCCCGGAACGCCACCCTCGGCGGGAGCGCCGCGGGGACCGGCGGTCGACAGCTGGTGATCGTCGACGAGGCCGACAATCTCCACGGCAACTACGACCGCGGCGGCGCACAGGCGCTGACCAGCCTCGTGAAGGAGTCGAGCCAGCCGATCGTCCTCCTCGCGAACGACGTCTACGAGATGAGCCGCGGGCTCCGGAACGCCTGCGAGGAGATCGAGTTCCGCGACGTGAGTGCGCGCTCCATCCGCCCGGTTCTCCGGGACCTCTGCCGGCGCGAGGGGATCGCGTTCGAGGACGAGGCGCTGGAGCGGATCGCAGAGAACGACGACGGCGACCTGCGTTCCGCGATCCGAGACCTCCAGGCCGCCGCCGAGGGGCGGGATCGAGTCACCGTCGAGGACGTGGTGACCGGCGAGCGCGACCGCTCGATGGGGGTCTTCGAGTTCCTCGACGCGGTCCTGAAAGAGGAGTCGCCCGAGGACGTGATGGACGCCGCGTACGCCACCGACGAGACGCCCGACGACCTCACGAAGTGGGTCGCACACAACGCACCGAAGGTGTACGAGGGCCGGGAACTCGCCCGTGCGTACGACCACCTCGCGAACGCCGACCGCTGGCTCGGGCGGGTCCGCGCGACCCAGAACTACTCGTACTGGCGCTACGCGACCGACAACCTCGCCGCGGGCGTCGCTGCCGCGCGCGACGGGACGAGCGGCGGGTGGACGCGGTTCGGGCGCCCGCAGTTCTGGACGAACCGCTCCGACGCCGCCGAGACGGCCGTTCGCGCGATCGCAGAGGCCCACGGAACCGACATGGCGACCGCACGCCGGGAGATCCTCCCGGTGCTCTCGACGCTCGTCCACCACTGCAAGCCGCGGGACCTGACCGTCGAGATGGCCGCGGCCTACGACCTGGACGCGGCTGGCGTCGCCTTCGTCACCGGGAGCGGCGAGTCGACGAACAAGGTCGAATCGATCGTCGCGGACGCACGAGAGCGGCGCGAGGCGGCGCTGTCCGACAACGCCGGAGCGGCGTTCGCCCCGCGGACGACGCGCGACGAGAGAGAGGCGAACGGCGCGACCGACACGAACGGCGCGAACGACCAGACGACGGCTGACGGCGACGCGGCGACGACCCCTGACGGGCCGGACGACGAGGACCGGAGCGAGGCGGCCGAGGCCGACGACGGCCAGTCCGGGCTCGGCGACTTCATGTGAGGCGAGGTCTACGGCCTACGTCGTCCGGTCGCTCGTCACGGGACCCGGGGTGACGACAGCGGAGCCGACCAGCCACGCCGCGAGCGCCGCCGCCCCGACGGCGACGGCGAGGGCAGCGGCGTTGAGCAGACGAACCTGCGCGGTGTAGACGACCAGGTCCCGCCCGAGCACCAGCGCGACCACCACGGCGCCGGCGGCGAGCAGCGAGAGCGCGCGCGCGAGCGGCTGGTCGGGGAGCCACCGCGCGGCGGCGACGAGCGAGGCGTAGCCGGCGAGGCCGACGCCGACGAACGTCGCCTGCGCCGACGGGGCGTACGGGAACAGGGGGACGACGCGGCTGAACAGCGCCGCGAGCGCCACCACGACGGCGGCGGCGGCGAGCGCGCGCCGGGCACGCTCGGCTGCGGGGTCGGTGTACGACCCCTCCAGCGCCCGGAGGCTCGTGAGCGTGAGCGCGGTGAAGATGGCGAGCGCGACGAACAGGTGCGCGGCGTGGGTCGGCACCGAGTAGCCGCCGGGGATCCGCCCCGAGAGCGTGACGGTGACGGCGCCGATCGACACCTGGAGCGGCAGGAGGGCGGCCGCGAGCGTCGCCGTCGCGGCGGTGCGCCGGTCGGACTCGGGCGCGCGCCACGACCACGCGGCGACGCCGAGGATGAGGAAGCCGGCGACCATCGCGACGAGGCGATGGAACCACTCGATGAACGAGGGCACCGTCTGCGGGAGGACTCCGCCGCTACAGAGCGGCCACTGCGCGGAGCAGGCGAGCCCCGACCCCGTCGCGGCGGTGTAGACGCCGAGCGAGACGAGCGTGAGCGTCGTCGCCGCGGTGAACGTCGCGAGCCGCGGGAAGGTGAACACGCCGCCGGTGCGCTCCGTGACGGACATAGCCGAGGCTGGGAGAGGCGCGCACTTATGCGCCGCGGTCCGGGAAATTTCGACAGACGACGAACCGATCGGTCGACGGGACCGGACCGCTTTTGAAACCTCCGCGCTACGCGCGGCCATGGGCGATCAGCTTGACGACGAGGCGCGGGAGTATCACCGGCGAGAGCCACCGGGCAAGATCGAGATCCGGACCACGAAGCCGACCAACACCCAGCGGGACCTGTCGCTCGCGTACTCGCCGGGGGTCGCCGCGCCCTGTCGCGACATCGAGGACGACGCCGACCTGTCGTACGACCACACGGCGCGGGGGAACCTCGTCGGCGTCGTCTCGGACGGCTCGGCCGTCCTCGGCCTCGGCGACATCGGCGCGGCCGCCTCGAAGCCGGTGATGGAGGGCAAAGGCGTTCTGTTCAAGCGCTTTGCCGACATCGACGTGTTCGACGTCGAACTCGACCTCGACGACACCGGGGAGTTCGTCGACGCGGTGGCGGCGATGGAGCCGACGTTCGGCGGGGTAAACCTGGAGGATATCAGCGCGCCGGCCTGCTTCGAGGTCGAAGAGCGCCTGAGCGACGAGATGTCGATCCCCGTCTTCCACGACGACCAGCACGGCACCGCGATCATCTCCGGCGCGGGTCTGATCAACGCCGCCGACATCGTCGGGAAAGAGCTCGAAGAGCTGAGCGTCGCTATCTCCGGCGCGGGCGCGAGCGCCATCGCGACGGCGAAGTTCTACGTCTCGCTCGGGGTTCCACGCGAGAACATCACGATGTGTGACTCGTCGGGAATCATCACACGGGCGCGCGCGGACGCGGGCGGTGTCAACGAACACAAGGCGGAGTTCGCGAGCGACGTCGAGGAGGGGGGCCTCGCGGACGCGATGACGGGTGCGGACGTGCTGGTCGGCCTCTCGGTCGCCGGCATCGTCAGCCAGGAGATGGTCCGGCAGATGGCCGACAACCCGATCATCTTCGCGATGGCCAACCCCGACCCCGAGATCACCTACCCCGACGCGAAGGAGGCCCGGGACGACACCGTGATCGTTGGAACGGGCCGCTCCGACTACCCCAACCAGGTCAACAACGTCCTCGGGTTCCCGTTCCTGTTCCGCGGGGCGCTCGACGTGCGCGCGACGGACATCAACGAGGAGATGAAACTCGCCGCCGCCCACGCGCTGGCCGACCTCGCGCGACGGGACGTGCCGGACGAGGTGGTAAAGGCCTACGGCGACCAGCCGCTCCAGTTCGGCCCGGAGTATATCCTGCCGAAGCCGGTCGACCCGCGGGTGATGCTCGACCTCTCCGCGGCCGTCGCGGAGGCGGCGATGGAGTCCGGCGTCGCCCGGACCGAGGTCGACCTCTCGCAGTACCGCGACGAACTCGAGGCCCGGATGGGCGGCTCGCGCGAGTTGATGCGGGTCATCCACAACAAGGCAAAGGCCGACCCGCGGCGGGTCGCGCTCGCGGAGGGAACAGACGAGAAGATGATCCGGGCGGCCTACCAGATGGGCGAGGCGGGTATCGCGGAGCCGGTCCTCCTCGGCGCCGAAGAGGAGATCAGCACCACCGCCGCGGACCTCGGGCTCGAGTTCGAGCCGGAGGTCGTCGACCCGTGGGACGGCGCCCACGAGCGCTACGCCGAGCGGCTGTACGAACTGCGGCGGCGGAAGGGCGTCACGCGCTCGGAGGCCGAGGAACTCGTCCGGCGCGACACGAACTACCTCGCGAGCGTGATGGTCGAGACCGGCGACGCCGACGCGATGCTGACCGGCCTCACCCACCACTACCCGTCGGCGTTACGGCCGCCGCTCCAGGTGATCGGTACCGCCGAGGACGCCGACTACGCCGCCGGGGTGTACGTCCTCGCGTTCGAGAACCGCGTCGTCTTCTGTGCGGACGCGACGGTGAACTTCGAGCCGGACGCCGGGGCGCTCGCGGAGATCACAGAACACACGGCCGACCTCGCCGAACAGTTCAACGTCGAGCCGCGGGCGGCGATGCTGTCGTACTCGAACTTCGGGAGCGTCGAGAGCGCCTCGGCAGAGCGCTCGCGCGAGGCCGTCGAACTGCTCCACGACGCCGACGTCGACTTCCCGGTCGACGGCGAGATGCAGGCCGACACCGCCGTCGTCGAGGAGATCCTCAACGGCACCTACGGGTTCAGCGACCTCGACGAGCCGGCGAACGTCCTCGTCTTTCCGAACCTCGAGTCGGGCAACATCGGGTACAAACTGCTCCAGCGGCTGGGCGGCGCGGACGCGGTCGGACCGATGCTGGCCGGGATGGACAAGCCGGTCCACGTCCTCCAGCGGGGGGACGAGGTCAAAGACATCGTCAACCTCGCCGCGGTCGCCGTGGTCGACGCACAGGGCCGCGACGACGGATAGCGCTGCCAAAGAAGCAAAGTCGCCCGGCGCCCAGCACAGCGCATGAGCGCCGTTCGCCGGTGGAGTCTGACGACCAAGGCTGTCGTCGCGTCGCCCGGATTCTTCTTCGAGAACTTCAACCTCCGCGACGGCTACGGGTTCCCTGTCGCGTACGTGCTGGTGTCCGCCGTCGTCGGCGCCGCCCTGTTCGGCGCCGCGGTCGCCGTCGCGGTCGTCGCGCTCGGCTCCGGGGGCACCGAGTCCGCGCTCACCGCCGGCGCCGTCTTCGGCGGCGTTGGCCTCCTCCTCTCGGTCGTCGGGTTCCTGACCCGCGTCGTCGCGGCACACGCCGTCGTCGCCCTGACCGAGGGCGGGCCGTTCGTCCGGACGGTCGAGGCGTTCGCGTATCCGACGGCCGCGACGATGATCCTCGGCGCGGCCCCGGTCGTCGGCTTCGTCGCGCCGCTGTACGGCTACTACCTCCAGTACAAGGGGCTGGCGTCGTTCCAGGGGATGGAACAGGGACCGGCCGCGGCGGCGATTATCGTCGCGAACGTCGTCAGCGCCGTCATCCTGACCGTCTTCGTCTTCGTCGTCCTGCCGGTCCTGATCGCGCTCGTCGGCCTGGCGGCGCTGGCGGCGCTCGGCTAGTCGCTCGCGCGCCGCTCCGACCGCGACGGCGGCAGTCCGCTCCCGTTCTCGCCGAGACCGGCCGTCCCGTTCACCCCGTGGTCCGCCGCCGGGCGGACACAGCGGTCGGCCTCGCGGTTGACGTGGGCGAACTCCTCGGGCGCGTTCGCGAGCGGGTGGGCCGGGTTCTCGCGGCCGTCGATGCTGGCCGCCCGGAGTTCCGGGAAGCCGGCGATGCGCGCCTCGATCCCCCGCCAGTGGTGTTCGCTCCCCGCGGGGACCGTCACCTCGCCGCCGGGCGCCCAGTCCGCGCCGGCGTCGGCGAGGGCGGCGCGGTTGACGTTCGCGGCCAGTTGGTCGAGGTCGACGAGGACGCCGACGCGGGCAGAGCGCGGCGCGCGCTCCGCGAGGACGTCGAGGCCGAGGTGGAGCGCGCGATACTCCGCGACGTTGTTGTCCGGAGCGGCGTGGGGGAGCGCGAGCCGAGCGACCCGCGTGCCGTCGCGCGTCTCGATGACCGCGCCGAGTCCCCCGCCGTCGGCCCGGTAGGAGCCGTCGGTCGCCACGTAGAAGTGCCGGCGGTGGGTCGCCGGCGGGTGGGCGATATGAGGAGTCGGCGCGTCGTCGAACAGGGCTCGAAGCGTCGACCGGCCGTGAACGGCCATGATCGCTGTTCGATACGCGGCCGTGTAAAGTGTTTGGGTAGTGTCAGACGGTCGGCGTCTCGGCGCGAAACGGAACGCGTAACCCCGTTGCGGGTCCCGTCTCGGCAGAGCCGATGCGCTACCGGAACCTCCTCTACTTCCTCGTCCTCTCTGTCGTCTGGGGGAGCGCGTTCACCGCGATCAAGGCGGGACTGGACCACTTCCCGCCGGTGCTGTTCGCGGCGCTGCGGTTCGACCTCGCCGGCCTCCTCATCCTCGCGTACGCCGCGTACGTCAGCGACCGGCTCCGCCCACGCGGCCGGCGTGAGTGGGCGGACGTCGCCGCGAGCGGCGTGTTGATGATCGCCGGCTACCACGCCCTCCTGTTCGTCGGCGAGCAGTACACCACGAGCGCCGCGGCCGCCGTCGTCGTCGGGCTGAACCCCGTCGCGACCACCGCGTTCGCCCGCACGCTCCTGCCCGACGAGCGTCTGTCGCCGCTCGGGGGTGTCGGGCTCCTCCTCGGTCTCGGGGGGGTCGTGACGCTCGTCGGGGTCGACCCGGCGGCGCTCGCGACCGCCCGCGGGGCTGGCATTGCGCTCGTGTTCGGCGCGACGGTCGCGTTCTCGCTCGGCTCCGTCCTGAGCAGGCGGAGCGGCTCCGCGCTCCCGACGGAGGCGTCGACGGCGTGGTCGATGCTCGCGGGCGCCCTCGTGCTCCACCTCGGGAGCGTCGCGTTCGGCGAGGGGATGCGGGGGGTCACGCTCGTCCCCGAGGCGGTCGGTGCGCTCGCGTACCTCGCCGTCGTCGCCAGCGGCCTCGGATTCCTGATCTACTTCGACCTGCTCGACCGCCTCGGCCCCGTCGAGATCAACCTCGTGAGCTACGCCGCGCCGGTCGTCGCCGCGGCCACGGGACTCCTCCTCCTCGGTGAGGTGCCGACCGTCCGAACGGCGGTCGGGTTCGTCGTCATCTGTGCCGGGTTCGCGCTGGTGAAACGAGAGGCACTGGCGCGCGAGGTCGGACGGCTCCGGCGGCGCGGCGTCGGCGACGAGCCCTGACGCCGGTCGTGACCGAAACGGATTATTCACCTCGGGGTCACTGGCCGGTATGGACCTGAGTACGCGGACGCTGGCCGGTATCGTCCTCATCGTCGTCGGGAGCGTGCTGTTCGTCCCGGCTATCGGCCCACAGGCGCTCGGATGGGCGGCGCTCGTGCCGGCCGCACTCGCGCTCACGGCCGGCACCTACCTCGTCGGGACAGACGTCTCCGGAAGAGCCGTCTGAGGCGGGGAGTCCCATCCGTTATGTGCCCCCGCGACCACCCGCGGGGCGTGAGCGACGCAGACCCCGAGTACGTCCACGACCACCCGACCGTCCGCGGGTTCGTCGAGACGGTTCACGACAGAGCCGACGAGTACGAGGCGGTGCCCGACCTCCTCGACGCGCTCGAACCCGCGTTCGAGGACCTCCTCGCGGACGACGACTGGCTCCCGGAGCAGTACCGCCGGCTCCCCGGCGACGACTACGACGACAAGGGGGAGATGGGCGACGACATCGCGCAGTGGCTGCTCTACCGCGAGGGCTCGAAGCTCGCGCTGTTCACGCTCGTCCTCCCCGAGGGTGCGTCGACCCCCGTCCACGACCACCTCGCGTGGGGGATGGTCGGCCTCCACGGCGGCCGTCAGCGCGAGACGTTCTACCGCCGCGTCGACGACGGCGAGGGCGACCGGGCGGACCTGACGGAGATCCGCAGCGAGGAGATGTCCCGCGGGGACTACTACCGGCTCGTCCCGCCGGAGAACGACATCCACCGCGTCGAGACAGTCTCGACGGCGCCCTCGGTCTCTGTCCACCTCCTCGGCGCGGACGTCGGCTGTATCGAGCGCCACGCCTACGACCCCGGCGAGGGTGCGGTCGACCCGTTCGTCTCGGGCTACACCAACGTCGAGTGCGAGATCGAGGTGACGGGCCACGGCCACGAGGGCTCGCACGTCCACACCGGCGACGGCGACCACAGCCACGACCACGCGCTCGACGGCCGCTCTCCGTGAGGTCGGTCGTCGCGGCTCTCCCCGACCTCGCCGGCCGGGTCGACGGCGGCGACGTCGTCGCGCTCGGCGGCAAGACGCTTCACCGCGCGCCGATGGCGCTGGTCCGGGAACTCGTCAGGCAGGACGTGAGCGACCTGACGCTCGTCGGCCTCGCGAACGGCCTCGACGCCGACCTGCCCTGCGGGACGGGGACGGCGTCGGCGCTTCACTACGGCTACGTCGGCTTCGAGGCGCTCGGCCTCGCGCCGAACTACCGGCGCGCGGTCGAGGCAGGCACGGTCGACCCGCTGGAGGGGACCTGCTACACCGTCGCGACGAGTCTCCGCGCGGCCAGACAGGGCGTCGACTCGCTCCCCGTCGCCGGTCTCGCCGGGAGCGACCTCCTCGACGTGACCCCCTCCCTCTCGCGGGAGCGCGACCCGACGACGGGCGAGACGCAGACGGTCGTCGAGTCGGTCGACCCGGACGCCGCGCTCGTCCACGCCGTCGCCGCGACAGAGCGGGGCGACCTGCGTCTCGGCGGGGCGGACCTGACCGAGCGGCTCTGTGCGAGCGCCGCGGATACGGTGCTGGCGACGGCCGAACGGATCGAGGAGCGCGAGTCGTTCGCCGCCCGCCAGGCGGAGACGGGCGTGCCGAACCATCTCGTCGACGGCGTGGCCGAAGTCCCGTACGGCGCGCACCCCACCGCGCTCCCGGGCGAGTACGACTACGACGCGGCGGAGATAGAGCGGTACCGCGAGCGCTCCCGGGCGGGCGAACTGGAGGACTACGTCGCGGCCGTGGTCGGCGAGCGCGAGGAGCAGTACCGCGAGCAGGCGGTCGCGGGGCGCGCCGACGCGTTCGCGTGGGACGGCCCCGGCGCGGGCGCAGGGCAGGATCCGGCGCCGGACCGCGAGGCGACCGTCGCGGAGACGATGGCAGTCTGTCTGCTCCGGCGGCTCGGACGGGTCGACAACGCCTTTCAGGGGTTCGCCTCGCCGCTCCCGACCGCGGCGCTGCGGGCCGCGGGCGAGCGCCACGGGACGACTCACCTCTCGGCCTCGGGGGCTGTGGACTCGCGCGCGCCGACGCCGCTCTCGACCGAGAGCGCGCGCCTGCTGGAGGGTGCCCCCGCGCAGTGGGGGTCGCCAGAGACGTTCGACCTCGCGGCGCGGGGAGTCGTCGACGTGATGTTCGTCGGCGCGGCGCAGTTCGACCGCGCGGGGCGGATGAACGGCACCGTTGCGGGGTCGTGGGACGACCCGGACGTGAAGTTCGGCGGCGGCGGCGGCTCCGGGTCGCTGCTCCCCCTCGTGGAACACGCGTGGGGGTGGCGCACCGAACACTCGCCGCGGACGCTGCCCGCCGCGGTCGACTTCGTGACCGCCGTCGGGAACCTCGACTATCTCGTGACGCCGCTCTGTGCGTTCGAACCTGTCGACGGCGAACTGGCGGTCACGGCGATCCACCCCGGCGTGAGCGAGCAGACGGTGCGCGAGCAGACCGGGTGGAGTCCGCGCTTTGCGGACCCGGCCGAGACGCCGGCGCCGACCGCCGAGGAACTCGCGCTGCTCGACCGCGTCGACCCCCATCGAGTCCGGCGGTCCGGGTTCGCAGCCGGCGCGCTCTGAGCGGTCGGCCGCCGCGTCAGGCGACGGCGTCTGCGTCCAGAAGCTCCGAGATCCGGTCCTCGTCGTAGCCGATTTCGGAGAGCACCTCCGTCGTGTGCTCGCCCAGGAGCGGCGGGGGCGTCCGGACGCTCGCGGGGGTGCGCGAGAGGTGCATCGGAACCCCGGGCATCGCCACGTCGCCCGCGGTCGGGTGCGAGACGGAGGTCCGCATCCCTCGCGCGCGGATCTGCGGGTGGTCGTAGACGTCGGCCATGTCGTTGATCGGCGTCGCGGGGACGTCGTACTCTTGCATCTGTGCGACGAGTTCCTCGGCGGTGTACTCGCGCGTCTCCGCCTCCAGCATCGGCTCGAGGACGTCTCTGTTTCGCACTCGGTCGTCGTTCGTCTCGAACCGATCGTCGTCCGTCAGGTCCTCGCGACCCAGCGCCGCACAGAAGTTCGGCCAGAGGTGTTCCGAGGGGACGGCGACGACGGCGTGGCTGTCGCTCGTCGGAAACGCCTGATACGGGACGATGTTCGGGATCTTCGACCCGCCCCGGCCCGGCGGGTCGTCGGTCGCGAAGTAGAACATCGCGGCGTAGGTGTTGAGCGCGGCCGCGGAGTCGAGCAGGGAGACGTCGAGTTTCTGGCCCTCGCCCTCGTCCCCGTCGGACCCGACCTCGCGTTCGAACAGCGAGGCGAGGATCGCCTGCGTGGTGTAGTAGCCCGTCGCGAGGTCGGTGATCGCGACCCCGACCCGGACGGGTTCGCCGTCGGGCAGGCCGGTGATGCTCATCATCCCGCCTTCCGCCTGGATGACGAGGTCGTAGGCGGGGCGGTTGCGGTCGGGGCCCCACTCGCCGTAGCCGGTGATGTGGGCGTAGACCAGCCCCGGATTCCGCGCGGAGAGCGTCTGGTAGTCCAGCCCCCAGTCGGCCATCTTCCCGACGCGGAAGTTGTGGACGAGGACGTCGGCCTCGTCCGCGAGGTCGCGGAAGGCGCCGCGCCCCTCGTCGGTCGCGAGGTTGAGCGCGACCGAGCGCTTGTTGCGGTTGACGCTCAGATAGTACGCTGCCTCGTCCGAGTCGCGGTAAGAGGGGGGTGTCCAGCCGCGGGTCTGGTCGCCGCCGTCGGGGCGTTCGACCTTGATCACGTCGGCGCCGAGGTCGCCGAGCTGCATCGCACAGAACGGCCCGGCGAGAACGCGCGAGGCGTCGAGAACGGTGACGCCGTCGAGCGGGCCCGTCTCGGTCTCCGGCTCCCGTGCCTCGCCGGTCATACCCACACCCCGCGGCGGTCCTGGCTCCTCATATCCGGCGGTCGACGGGGAGGGACAAAAACCCGCTACTTCACTCCTCCTCGCCCCGGGCCGCCCACCAGCGGAGCCACTCCGAGAGCGGGCCGCGGGTGCCCTCGACAGACACCCGGACCGTGCCGTCGAGGTGCCACTGCGCCCGCGGAGCGTCGTCGCCTATCCGCACGGGGACGTCGACCGCGAACTCCTCGAAGGTACACTCGACGGTCTCGTTCGCGTCGATGATCGCGTCGAGTAGCCGGTCGGTGGTGTCGAACCACGTCGTCTCCTGCGGTCGCGGTCCGGCCGACTGGACCTGTTCGAGGTCGTTCGCCATCGTCTGTGAGTCGGCGGGGGACGGCTTGTATCTTGGCCCCCGACACTGGGGGCCGCTACTCGTCGCCGGCGATCGCCGCGCGCGCTCGCCGGGTGACGTGCGCGAAGTCGAAGGGCGGGCGCGCGTCCGGGTCGACCGGGTCGACCGCACAGTCGACCAGCGCCGCGCCGCCGTGAGAGACGGCCGCGTCGTACGCCTCGGCGAACGCCTCGTCGGTCTCGGCGGTCCACGCCGCGAGCCCGCAGGCCTCCGCGGCCGCCGCGACGTCGGTCGTCCCGCCGTGGCTCCGCTGGCCGCCGGTCGTCTCGTAGCCGCCGTTGTCGAAGACGACGACCACGAGGTTCGCGGGGTCGATCCCTCCGACCGTCGAGAGCGCTCCGAGGCTCATCAGCATCGAGCCGTCGCCGTCGAGGACGGTCACCGGAGCGTCGGTCGCGAGCGCCAGCCCCAGGCCGACGGGCGTGGTGACGCCCATACTCCCCCAGAGGTAGACGTTCCGCTCTCGCTCCTCGACGGCCGCGAGGACGTACGACGCGACGCCGAGGTTCGACACGACCGCCGCGTCGGGCGTCCGCTCCAGCACTGCCGCCGTACAGGCGTACTGGTCGGCGGTCACGCGCGCTCACCCTCGGACTTGTAGCCCGTCACCGTCGAGTCCAAGAGGACGACGTAGGGAGTGCGCGTCGAGAACGCCGACTCCGCGGCCATCCGCGTCCGCCGACCCACCTCCTCCGGCCGTTCGACGACGTGGTTTCTGACCCCCACAGCGTCGAGCATCTCGGGCATCCCGTAGCCGGTCGGCACCTGCGCGATGTTGAACTCGCCGAGACCGCCGCGCCGCGAGACGAGGCCCACGAACGGGGTCCGCGCGGGGACCGCGAGCGACCCGAGCGCGTTGAACGTGTTCGCGAGACCGCTCGACTGACAGACCAGCGCCCCGCGCCGGCCGCCGACCCACGCGCCCGCGAGGACGCCCACGGCCTCCTCCTCGCGCGAGACGAGTGTCGTCTCGACCCCCTCCGTCGCCTCCAGTACGGGGTCGACCGCCGAGTCCGGCAGGTGGACCACGAGGTCTACGCCCGCTCGCTGCAGTCCGTCGACCGCCGCCTCCGCCCAGTCCATACCCCGCTCCCTCACCGCCGGGGCTTGAATCCACCCCCGATCGAGCGCTCGGAATCGCACGACGGGCACACGCCACTGGGGGAGTGACGCGGCGGGCTGTCGTCGGCCAGTCGCCGGCACTGCTCGGCGAGTCTGCGCCGGACCCGAACCCTCATAGCCGTTCGTCGCCTCTCCGGCGCCATGGGCACGGCGCAGTATATCCCGTTCATGGCACCGGGCCACTACGTCCGGAACGCGCTGGTGGCCGTCAGTTACGTCACCATCATGCTCCCGTTCATGTGGCTGATCTTCCCCGTGATGGTCTGGTACGACATGGACGACATCACGACGCCGCTGTCGGTGGTGCCCGGCATCGAGAAGGGGGGCGGGGGCCTCTCGGCCGCGGTCGCGCTGTCTTACATCGGGACCCTGTACGTCGTCGTACTCGTCGGGCTTCCGGGACCGCCGTAGCGGGCGTCGAGAAGCGAGAGTGGCCGGGGCGGGCTCCGAACCCGCGATCTCCGCATGTCCCAGGCTCCGAGGCTCGGCGGGCCTCTGTGGGACTGGAACCGCACCGAATCTCGTCGACCCTATGAGTGCGGCGCTATGTCCAGCTAAGCCACCCGGCCTGCCTCCAAATTCGGCGAGCAGTTCTTGAACGTTCCTATCTCGGGCGAGGGCCGCGACCGGGGAGAGCCGTCTGGATCGCTCGTGTGTCAGGCGCGGGCCGGACATTTATGCTCCGCGCCGGGGAGGAGCGAGCATGGACCTGCCCGAGGCCGTCCGGTCCGTCGTGGGTGACGAATCCGTCGCGGCACGGGTCTCGCTCGGCGGCGAGGACCTCCTGCTCGTCACGCCGACTCGAACCGTGGTCTACCGGGGAGAGGGACTGCTGTCCGACGAGTCTGTCACCGAGTACGGCCACGACGTAGAGCGCATCGCGGTCGAGACGAAACGCCGCAAGGCGACGTTCCGGCTCGACTACGGGGCCGGAGGCGAGCAGTCGCTCACCGTGCCCGCGAGCCGCGTCGACGACGCGCTCCACCCCATCCTCGCGGGCGTCCTCAACGCCGCCGGCGTCACCGACCCCGGCGAGACGATCACGCGCACCTTCCGGTTCTCAGAACTGACGGTCGTGATCACGAGCGCCCGCCTCGTGAAACACGTCGGCGGCGCCGTCTGGGACGACGGGCACGAGGAGTACCGCTACGACGACGTGACCGACCTCCGGTTCGAGGAGGGGAGCCACGGCACCGCCGTTGTCCTCCGGATGGGCGACCGGCAGGAGCGGTTCAAGACGCCGAACGACAGCGCGCGCGAGTTCCGCGAGGAACTGGTTGGGGCGCTGCTCGAACACACCGGCCACGACTCGCTGGATGCGTTCCGGGCCGCCCACGCCGAGGCAGAGCCGGAGGCCGACGACGGCGGCGGGATGGGGGTCGAGGGACTCTCGCCGCTGGGGGGTGACGGGCCGGGCGGGGCGAGCGGCGCGGGGGCCGCGTCAGACGCGAGCGACGAGGACGACGCGCTCCCCGACCTCGACGTGGTCGGGTCGGAGGACGACGCGACGGCGCGCGTGAACTCCGCGGAGACGGCCGACACCGCCGACGTGGCGGCCGAACTCGACGCGCTCCGGGAGGCAGTCGAGCGGCAGGGCGAACGGATCGACGCCCAGCGCGAGCTGATCGACCAGTTGATCGACGAACTCCGCCGGGGGCGCTAGTCCCGGCCGGTCACCTTCGTCACGCACGACGAGCCGAAGGGGCCGAGTTCCCCGTGTTCGAGCCGGACGAAGTGCCCCGTCGAGAGCGACGCGCCACAGCGCCGGCAGTCGGCGTCGACCGGGCGCTCTACGACCCGCGACTCGAACCGGACGAGTGACCCGCCGCGGCGCACCCGCACGCGGCCGTCCTCGCGCTCGATCACCCCGCGCCGCTCGGCGGTGTCGAGGATCTCGCGCACGAGCGTCGGGTCCGTCGTCACCGTCTCGACCCGGTCGACGGCCGTCGCGACGTCCAGTTCCTCGTCCGCGAGCGAGGCGAGCAGGTCGACCCCGAGGTCGCGTCGGGCCGCGCGGTCGGTCGGGAGGCGCTCGGTCACGGCCTCCGGGACGGCGTGCGCGCACAAGAACGGTGGGGGCGAGAGCGGAATCGTTTCCTCGGTCGGCCGCCGTCGCCACCTGTGCGCCGGAGCCGGGCCGCTGGACTGGCCGTCGTCGCCGTCGTCGCGGGGGCCCTGCTCGCAGACCCCGCGTTCGTCCTCCGCCGACTGGCGTGGCTCGCGGCCGACCCCGTGCGGTTCGGTCTCGCGCTCGTCGCGTTCGCCCTCGTCCGCCCTCTGCTCGCGTGGCCGGCGACGCTCATCGGTCTGGTCGCGGGCTACGGGTTCGGCCTCGCGGGCGCGCCCGTCGCCGTCGTCCTCCTCGGCGTCACCGCGCTCCCGCCGTACCTGTTCGCCCGGCGGGTCGGGGGACCAGAGATACCGAGCGAGGGCCGCGCGGCCCGCCTGCTCTCCGTCGCAGACCGGGTGCGCGCCGACGCCGGCGACCGCCGGGCGGTGACGGCAGCGCGCCTGCTCCCCACGCCGTCGGACGCGGTGTCGCTCGCCGCGGGGGCGGGAGGCGTGCCGCTCCGGCCGTTTCTTGTCGGGACGCTCCTCGGCGAGGGGCCGTGGGCGCTCGCCGGGGCGCTCGCGGGCGCCGAACTCGGGAGTCTCGCGGCGGGAACGGACGTCTCGGTCGACGCGCGGCTGGTCGTCGTCGCGACCCTCGTCGCCGGACTCCTGCTCGTCGGCCCGGCGTACAGGGTTTACGCCGAGTCGCGGGGCTGAAGCAGGCTCTCGCCGGTCATCGCCGGCGGCCGGTCGACGCCGATAGCGTCGAGCAGAGTCGGCGCGACGTCACAGAGCGACCCGTCCGCACGGACCGCGTCGCCGCCGGAGCGGTCGCCGTCCGCGTCGGGGGTGAGCGAGACGAACGGCACCGGGTTCGTCGTGTGTGCGGTGTGGGGGTCCTCGGGGACGCCCATGTCGTCGGCGTTGCCGTGGTCGGCGGTGACGAGGAGGTGCGCGCCCGCGTCGCGGAGCGCCGCGTCCAGCCGGCCGAGCTGCTCGTCGACGGCCTCGCAGGCCGCGACGGCGGCGTCGAAGTCGCCCGTGTGGCCGACCATGTCGGGGTTGGCGTAGTTCAGGACGAGGACGTCCAAGTCCGGGTCCGGGCCCGGGTCGGGCCCCTCGGCCTCTATCCGCGCTATCACCCGGTCGGTGAGTTCGACGGCGCTCATCGCCGGCGTCTCCTCGTAGGTCGGCACGTCCGGGCTGTCGACGACGACCCGCGACTCGCCCGCGAACTGCTCCTCGCGCCCGCCGTTGAGGAAGTAGGTGACGTGTGCGTACTTCTCCGACTCGGCGGCCCGGAGCTGCGTGAGGCCGGCGTCGGCGAGCACCGCACCCAGCACGTCGGGCAGGTCGGGCGGCGGGAAGGCAACGGGAAACGGGAACCGCTCGTCGTACTCCGTCATCGTCGATATCGCGACGTCGGGAGGGGATGGCGCCGCGTCGGCGTCGGCGACCCCGCCGAGCATCGAGACGAGTTGACGCGCCCGGTCGCCCCGGAAGTTGAACCAGATCACGGCGTCGCCGTCCCGGAGCGGCGCGCCGCCGGTCACGAGCGTCGGCTCGACGAACTCGTCGGTCTGGTCGCGGGCGTAGGCCTCCTCGGCGGCGGCGACGGGGTCGGCCACCTCGTGGTCGGCCTCGCGAGAGACGATCGCGTCGTAGGCCCGTCGGGTGCGCGCCCAGTTGCGGTCCCGGTCCATCGCGTAGTACCGGCCGATCACCGTCGCGACGTGCCCGGCGTGGTCGAGCGTGGCCGCGCGCAGGTCCGCGAGGTGCCCCGCGCCGGCCGTCGGCGAGGCGTCCCGGCCGTCGAGGAAGGCGTGGACGGCCGGCGCGACGCCGCGCTCGGCGGCGAGTTCCAGCAGCGCGTGGAGGTGGCGCTGGTCGGCGTGGACGCCGCCGTCGCCGACGAGACCCATCAGGTGGAGCTGCCCGCCCGTCTCCGCGACGTGGCCGAACGCGGCCGCGATCGCCTCGTTCTCGGCCCACGGCTCCGGCTCGGCGTCGCCGGGCACCGGCTCGCCGCGCCAGCCCGCGACCGCGTCGTCGATACGGGTGTACGCCTGCCGGACCACCCGCCCCGCGCCGAGGTTCATGTGCCCGACCTCGCTGTTACCCATCTGTCCGTCCGGGAGACCGACCCGGCGCCCGGCGACGTCGAGGCGGCCGCTCGCGCCCGCCGCGAACAGCCCGTCGACGACCGGCGTCTCCGCGGCCTTCACCGCGTCCTGCCGGTCGTGGTCGCCGAGTCCCCAGCCGTCGAGTACGACGAGCGCCCCGCGCATGGGCCGGCTCCGGCGCCGGGGTACGTATGCCTTCGGCCCTGCCACACAAGGCTGATGCCGGTCGCGTCGAACAGCAGGGGTGAAGCTCAGTCGCCGGCGGCTGCTGGCGGGCGGCGGGATAGCGCTCGCCGGCGGCGCGACAGGGGTCTACGGACTGACGCGCGGGTCCGGTGAGAGCGCCGGCGCCGGGAGCGGGACGTCCGCGTCTGCCCCCCCGACCGTCCGCCCGCCGGACGACGAGACGCGGCGGCTGGCGGCGCGGTTCGCGCCCGACCTCCAGTTCGGCGCCCGCGAGCGGTGGTTCCCGACCGACCCGCGGCGCTACGAGCGAGAGCGGGGCGGGGAACGCGTCGTCGACGGGTTCGACGCGCTCGACGGCTACACGCGAGACGTCGCGGCGAACGGGGGCGAACCGCCCGCGCCGACGGCGTTTTTCCGCGTCGTCGACTATCCCGACGACACGCTCCTGGCCGTCCAGTACTGGCTCTACTCCGCGTTCGACCAGTTCACGACGAACTTCCACTGGCACGACTGGGAACTGCTCCAGACGTTCGTCGACACCGACGGCGACCGCGCCGTCTTTCACGACGCGAGCGCGCACTCGCGGGCGGTGCCGAACAACGAGTATCTCGACCCCGAGACAGAGCGCGCGGCGGTGCTCTCCGAGGTGGGGAGCCACTCCAGCGCGCTGGGCCTGAACGCGACGCGGAACCGCTTCGAGCGCCTCCCGGTCGGCGACACCGGCCCCGACGTGACGAACGAGTCCATCTCGGCCGCGGGCGTCGTCGGGACACTCCCGGCGGCGTACGGTCTCCCCCGCGACGAGGGCTTTCGCCTCCCCTACCTCGTGCCCGAACTCGACGGCGCGCCGCTGCCGGAGCACCCGCGCCTGCCGAACGTCGGGGGTTCGGACCTCCTGCCCGAGGCGGTGACGATCCGGGAACGGAGCGCGCTCGACGCGCCGCCCGACGGGCTCCCGGCGCGTGACCCCGGCGAGACGTGGACACACCAGGACTCTGCGACCGGGGGCGACCGGACCTACGACCTCGTGCCGATGGCCGAGGTGGAGGGGATCGCGGCCCTGACCGGCCCGACCCTGAGTTTCGAGTTCGCCGTCCCGGGATTCGTGGAGGACGCGGCCGCGAGCCACCTCAGCCCGACCGACCTGCCGTGGACCCAGCCGCGGTACGAGCGGCCGGAGGCAGACATCACGGACCCGGTCCACCGCGCGACGCTCGCGGAGCGGTACGCGGGAGTCGACCCCGGCGGCCCGTTCTCGCGGCTCGTCGGCGCGGTGCGCGAGGTCACGGGGTCGCCCGACGCCCCCGACGGCGAGGGCGTGACGACCGACGACCCGACCGTCGAGGCGACGGCGCTGGTCGAGTCCGACCCGACGCCCGTCCCGACCTCGGGGGGGCGCGTGGTCGCGAACGTTCCGGCCGGCGACCACCGCCTGACGCTCGACGCCGCCGGCGCGGCACCGTACGCAGAGCGTGTGACCGTCGGCGAGAGCGAGACGACCCGCGCGGGCGTCGACGGGTCGCTGTCGGTCGTCCCGCGGGAGGCCGCGGTGAAGATCGGCGTCGAGGCCGCGGGCGACACGGAGATCCAGCGCGTCCGGCTGGCAGACGACTTCGGCGGACGGCTGTACGACGCGGCGCCGGGCGCCGACGGGCGCGACGCCGTCTACGCCCACGAGGGCGGCGCCTACACCGTCGAGGTGCGCGACGCCGACGGCGTGCCGGGCGCGTACCGCGCCAATCCGGCTCCGGGTGAGTCACTGGCCCTCCGGAACCTCCGGACGGGGAAGGCGCCGCTCGCGGGGTTCGTTCGCGACCTGCTCTCGGAGACGCTCGCGAAGACGGAGGCGCGGGCGAGCCAGACAGACAGCGAGTCGGCGACCGCCGGCGTCGTCCGTGGGCTGTCGAACGCCCTCGACGCCGCAGAGCGGGCGGCGGCACGGGCGAGCGAGGGGGACGCTCCCGGCGCCGACCGTCGGCTCGAGGCGGTCCGCAACCGCCTCGACGGCCTGGAGCGCGCAGTCGAGAACGCGGCGCTCTCCGAGCGGTTCCGCCGGCTGCTCCGGCGGCGGCTCGCGGTTCTCGACCGACAGATTGCGGAGGCGCTCGACGCGCCGGTCTGAGCCGGCCCGACCGCGCGGCTTTTCACCCGCCCGCCGACAGAGACGGGGCGTGCGACTGCGTCTCCCCGACCGCTGGGCCGACGCCTACCTCGGACGGGCGCCATCGCTGGTCTGGCTCCTCGTCGTCAACGCGACGGCCTTTCTCGTCGGCGTCGCTTTCTACGTGGCGCCGGACCGGGCGTTCGGGCTGGCACTGGCGGACGTCCCGACGTTCGTCTACCCGCTCTACGCCGACTCGCCGACGGCGCTGGCGCTCGGGACGCTCTCGCTCGCGACGCTCCTCCCGAACCTCGGGGAGTCGCCGGGCGAGGCGCCGCGGAACCTCCCGCTCGCCTACCTCCACACGCTCGCGTTCGTCTGGCTGGTGAAATACGGCGTCTGGACGGTGGTCGCACTCCTCCTCCGGCCGGAGCTGTACGTCCTCGGGCCGGAGCCGCTCTGGGCGTTCTGGGGAATCACCCTCACGCACCTCCTGTTCGTCGTCGAGGCGGGGCTGCTCCCCCGGTTCGGCGCGACCACGCGCGGGGCGCTGTCGCTCGCGCTCGTCGCGATGCTGGTCAACGACGCCGCGGACTACCTGTTCGGCTTCTACCCGCCGCTCCGGTACGACCCCGGCGTCGTCCTCGCGGCGCTGACCGTCGCCGTCTCCGTCCTCGCCGTCTGGCTCGCCGCGCGGTCGTTCGACCGGCTCGACGACGGCGCGTGAGCGCCGGGGAGGAGTCGGCGGACGCGCTCGGCCGTCGGGCAGCGGTGACGTAGCCGTTAAACCCGCCGCCGACCTCCAACTCGGTATGGACTCCGCGGTGCTGCTCGATCTCCTCGGGAACGAGAACCGGCGGCGTATCCTCCGCCTGCTCTCGCGCAAGCCCTGCTACGTCACGGAGATCAGCGAGTACCTCGGGGTGAGCCCGAAAGCCGTCATCGACCACCTGCGGAAACTGGAGGACGCGGGGCTCGTCGAGAGCCGGACGGACGACCAGCGCCGGAAGTATTTCCACATCTCGCGGAACCTCCGGCTGGAGGTGAACGTCTCGCCACACGGCTTCGGCGCGAAGTCGGCCTACCCCGCGAGTCAGAGCCTCGATATGTCCCGGCGCTGTCCCCACCTCTCTATCGACGTCCCGAGCGGCGAGGGTGAGGGCAAGGGCACGAGCGAGGGCGAAGCCGAAGGCGAGGGCGTCGCGGACGTGGCGGAGAAACTCGACCGGCTCGAGGAGCTGGAAAACGAGCTCTCGCTCGCCCAGCGGTGGGTGTACGGCCGGATCACCGAGGTACTCGACGAACTGAGCGAGCGCATCGGCCCGGACATCGACGGGCGGTTCCACGCGGAGGTGCTGGCGGCGCTCGCGGGCGGCGCGACGAGCGTCGAGGCCGTCTCTGAGGAGGTCGAAGCCCCGCCCGAGGTCGTCGAGGACGCCCTCCGCACCCTCGCTGAGCGCGGGCTGGCGGCCCGCGAGGACGGCGACTGGCGGGTTCGTTAGTCGACCCAGCCCGCCCGGAGGTCCCGCCCGAAGTAGTGGCCCACGAGCGCGGCGAGCGCGCCCGCACCCACGCTGACGCCGGCTATCTCCGGGCCGTATCCCGCGACGACGGGCACGAGCGCGCCGCCGAGCGCGACCGAGAGCAGGAATCCGGCGCCCGCGGCGACGGCGCCCGCGGCGGCACACTCGGCGTACCGCCTCGTCGCCGAGAGACCGCCGTAGGCGAACGTCACGAGAACGAGGAGGCCGAACCGGGCGCCGGGGAGGGGGACGACGGTGCCGAGGATCATCGCGCCGACGCCGAGGAGAAGCGCCGTCGCGAACGCAGAGGGAGAGAAAAGCGTCGACCACGGGCGCGAGAGCGACGGGAGCCGTCCGCGGACGCCCGCGAGGCGGCCCGACGACTCGGCGGCCTCGTCGTCCGCCCTGTCGTCGCGAGACGGGTCGACCCCGACGTCGACGTCGACTTCGACCTCGGTCCCGGCGGAGTTCCGGTCCATACCCTCGTTCCGTGGCCCCGCGGCTTGTCGGTTGCGCCCGGTCCGCCGCATTGAAGTCTGCGCGCCGGGGCGAGAGGGTATGAACCCCGGAGACCGCGTGCGCGTCGAGTACCCCGACGGCACCGAAGAGGGGACGCTGATGCCCTCGACGACCGCGGACCACCTCGTCGTGAAGCTTCCCGGCGGCTACAACGTCGGCGTCGCCCGCGCCGACGCCGACGTGACGGTGCTGGAGCGGGCGGCACGCGAGGTCGACGCGGCCGAGGCGCCCGAAGAGGGCGAGGCGACGACCGTCGAGTTCGACGACAGCCTGCGGACGGTCGCGCTCGTCTCCACCGGCGGCACCATCGCCTCCACCGTCGACTACCGCACCGGCGCGGTCACCGCGCGCTTCGACGCCGAGGACGTCCTCCGGGCCGTCCCGGAGCTCGCCGGGCGCGCGAACTACCGTGGCCGGGTCGTCGCGAACATCCTCTCGGAGAACATGACGCCGGACGTCTGGCGCACGCTCGCGGAGGCGGTCCACGAGGAGGTCGAGGCGGGCGCCGACGGCGTCGTCGTCATGCACGGCACGGACACGATGGCCCACTCGGCGACGGCGATGAGCCTGATGGTCGACGTCCCCGTTCCCGTCGTCTTCACCGGGAGCCAGCGCTCCGCGGACCGACCCTCCAGCGACAACGTGATGAACGCGGTCTGTGCGGTAGAGGCCGCGAGAGCGGACCACGCAGAGACCCTGATCTGCATGCACGCCGGGCTCTCCGACGACCGGTGTGCGCTCCACCGCGGGGCGCGCGCCCGGAAGAACCACACCTCGCGCCGGGACGCCTTCGAGACGGTCGGCGCGAAGCCGGTCGGCGCTGTCGACTACGAGACGGGCGAGGTGTCGTTCCGGCGCGAACACGCGCCACGCGGCGGGGGAGAGCCCGCAATCTACCCCGACCTCGACACCGACGTCGCGCTGTTCACGTTCGCGCCCGGGACAGAGAGAGAGGCGCTCGACCGCCTCGCGGGGCGGTCGGGCGTCGTGATCGAGGGGACGGGCCTCGGGCACGTCTCGACCGACCTCGTCCCCCGGATCGAGGACCTGGTCGACGACGGAACCGTCGTCGTGATGACGAGCCAGTGTATCGAGGGGCGGGTCTGTGACCGGGTGTACGACACCGGCCGCGACCTCCTCGACGCGGGCGTCGTGGAGGCGGGCGACACCCTCCCGAGCGCGGCGTACGTGAAGCTGATGTGGGCGCTCGCGAACGCCGACGACCCGCGGGCGGCGATGCAGCGGGATCTCGCGGGCGAACTCCAGGCACGGTCGGTTCCGTGGACGTAGCGATACGGGACGGGCGCGAGAGAGACGCGGCACGGGTGAGAGAGATAGCGACGGACACGTGGCCGGACCGCGCGGTCGAGGACTACGTGGGCGGCGCCTACCCGCGGTGGGTCACGGAGGCCGAGAGCCGGGACGACCGGCGGGTGCTGGTCGCGGACCGGGACGGCGAGGTCGTGGCAGTGATGCGTGGACTGCTCCTCTCCGACGACGAGGGGTGGGCGTCGGGGCTGCGGGTCGCCCGCGAGGCGCGCGGCGCGGGGGTGGGGAAGCGACTGACCCGCGAGACGCTCGACTGGCTCCGCGGGTCCGGCGCGACGGTCTGTCGGAACCTCGTCCACGGCTGGAACGCGCCGAGTCTCGCGCTCTCGCGTGCGACCGGCTTCGAGCCGCTGACGGCGTTCCGGTTCGCCGAGCCGACGCCCGACGCGGCCGCCGGAGGGGACGCCGACCTCGCCGTCGTCGACGACGCCGGGGCGGCGCTCGCGTTCTGGTCGGCCTGCGAGACCCGGGAGCGACTCGCCGGACTGGCGCTCGACCCCACGGAGACGTGGGCGTTCTCGACGCTGACCCGCGGCCGGGTCCGGACGGCCGCCGAAGAGGGGCGACTGTTCGCCGTGCGGCGGGAGGAGGGGGTCTGTGGCCTGACGCTCCGGACGCGCGTGGCGACGTACGGCGACGGCGACCGGATCGCGGAGTACGGCGTCGGAGCGTGGCCGCCGGGCGACGCGGCGACGGCGCAGGGGGTCCTCGCCGCCGCGGCCCGCGACGCGGCCGACGTCGACGCCGACCGGGCCCGCGTGGTCGTCCCGGAGCGGGTGACGTGGGCGACAGACGCCGCGAGCGCGGGCGCCGGCCTCGCGGACGGCCCGGAGTTCGTGCTGGCGGCCGATCTCTCCGGCGGCGGAGAGGCACAAACGACTTGAGCGACCCACACCGACCGGACGACGTGTACCACGTCGTCGGCGGCGGGATCGCGGGACTCGCGGCGGCCTACCGGCTCCGCGGGCGCGGCCACGAGGCCCGGGTGATAGAGGCCGGCGACGACCTCGGGGGGCTGGCGGCGACCTACGAGACGAGCGGCGACCCGATCGAGAAGTTCTACCACCACCTCTCGAAGTCCGAAGAGACGATAGTCGAGTTGGCCGAGGAGCTGGGCCTCGGCGACGCCGTCGAGTGGCGGATCGGCAAGAACGCCTACTACGTCGACGGGGTGGTCCACCCGCTCGACACCCCCTGGCAGATCCTCGCGTACCCCCACATGAGCCTCTACGACAAGTTTCGACTCGGAATGTTGACCACGGGGGTCGACGTCCGGGGCGGGGTCCCGCGGTTCGACACGTACGACGACCTGAGCGACTTCGAGGACGTGCCGGTCGAGGAGTTCGTCGTCGAGCACACCACCCGCGGGGTGTACGACCAGTTCCTCGAGCCGCTGCTCGACGCCAAGTTCGGCGAGCGCAAGGACGAGGTGAGCGCCGCGTGGTTCCTCGGACGCGTGAAGTTCCGGGGGGAGCGCGACCTCCTCCGCGGCGAGATACTGGGCTACTTCGACGGCGGGTTCGGACGACTGCTCGACGCCCTCGTCGGGGCGGTCGGGCGCGAAAACATCGACACGGGGACGCGCGTGACGGACGTGGGGATCGCGGACGGCCGCGTCGAGTCGGTGACGCTCGACGGCGGCGGCGCCGACGGCGAGCGAGTCGAGGAGAGTACCGGCGTCGTCGTCGCGACGATGCCGAACGTCCTCGAGGCGTTGACGGGCTACGAGTGCGACGTCGACTTCCAGGGCGCCATCTGCGGTGTCGCGACGATGGCGGAGCCGCTCACCGACACCTACTGGCTCAAC
This sequence comes from Haloferacaceae archaeon, assembly GCA_042217165.1. GTDB lineage: Archaea > Halobacteriota > Halobacteria > Halobacteriales > Haloferacaceae > A07HB70. The sequence goes on from JBDGTD010000086.1 coordinate 28,849, forward strand.
GTCGCCCACGACGCGCCGTTCGGTGCGCTCATCGAACACACGAACTTCGTGCCGCCGGAGCGCTACGGCGGCGACCACCTCCTCTACGTGGCGAGTTACGTCCAGAGCCTCGACGACCCGCTCTGGCAGGCGACAGACGACGAGGTGCGCGACCGGTGGCTTTCCGAGGTCGAGTCGATGTTTCCCGGCTTCGACCGCGGCGCCGTCGAAGAGTTCCGGCTGGCGCGCGCACCGCGCGCCGCGCCGGTGTACGAGCGGGGCTATCTCGACCTCGTCGTGCCGTACGACCTCGCCGACGAGGTTGCAGATGGCGTCTACTACGCGGGGATGGCGAGTCCGGCGCAGTACCCCGAGCGGAGCCTCGACGGCGGCGTCGTCGCGGGCTACGAGTGCGCAGACCGGATCGCGGCGAAGGCGCCGGAGAACGAGGCCGACGCCCGCGTGTCGCCCGACCCGGGCGACTGAGGGCGCGGGCACGACGCTCACCGGCGTCGCCGTGGCTCCCGACACGCTACGACCTCGACAACGGCCCGCGTGTCGACGCCACTCGTCGACGACCCGACCTCGGTGGCCGCGCGCCCGCGGCAGGGCTGCCGGCGACGGGTCACCGAGCCGACCGGGGAGGGAGCGTACCGCCGGCGCGGCTACCCGGCTCCGGTCGGTCCGGAGGTCGTCTGCTCGCGGCTCGGTAGACCGCCTCGCTACGCCCGGCGCTCCTCGCTCGCGCCCGGCGCGTCCGACGGGTCGACGTCCTCGGGTTCGGGCTGTCCGCCGACGACGACGCCTTCGGGCGTCTCGACGTAGACGTCGTCCGCGAACCCGCCCTCGGCGTAGGGGTGAACGGGCTCCTCGATGCGCTCGGGCGTCGACGGCGCGTCGGGGACGGAGACGCGCGTGAACTCGCCGAGCGGGTCGGCGACGGTGATGCCGTGGGCGTCGAAAAACTCGGCGTAGCGCCCGCGGTGTTCGCCGAGTTCGTCGACGGGGAACTCCATCATCTCCGTCCAGCCGTGGTTGTAGAAGTCGAAGTTGGCCTGGATATGTGTGATCTCGCGGGCCTCGGCCTCGGGGTAGCCGGCCTCCAGCGCCGCGACGTAGGTGTCGAAGGTGTTGTCGAAAAACGCCTCCAGGTGGGCTTCGCGCTCCTCGCGGCGGCCGTCGGCGGCCTTCTCTCCGAAGACGTCCACGTGGAGGTTGACGAGACGCTCGCGAACGCGGGGGCCGACGACGGGGAGCGTGAGCGCCTGTTTCGCGGCGAAGTGTCTGACGTTCTGCTTTAGTTTCATTGGCGTCGATAGGCCGTGTACCCTCTTGAAACGCACGACCTCGGGACGAGCGACTCGCTCGGACAGAGGGCAATCCCCATTACCCCCCGGTTCGAACGTCGCGCTATGAGCCAGTCGTACGTGGTCGTCGGAGACGGCATCGCGGGGAGTTCGGCCGCCGAGACGCTCCGCGAGCGCGACCCCGACGCCGACGTCACCGTCCTCACCGAGGAGGGCGAGGCGCTTTACAACCGGATCCTGATCAAGGAGTACGCGAAGGGGAAGTTGCCCGAGGCGCCGATCTCGATCCACGACGAGTCGTGGTACGAGGACCACGACGTCGACCTGCGCCTGAACACCGTCGTCACCGACCTCCGTCCCGACGACCACGAGATCGACACCCACGACGGCGAGACGCTCTCCTACGACAAACTCCTCCTCGCGACGGGCGGGACGCCGACGCAGATCCCGGTCGAGAACGGCGGCGCGGACGGGATTCACCACTTCTGGACGTTCCAGGACGCCCGGCGGATCAAGGCGGACGCGGAGTCGAGCGAGCGCGCCGTCGTCGTCGGGGCCGGACTGCTCGGTATCGACCTCGCGGCGATCTGTGGCGCACAGGAGGTCGACGCGAAATACCTGATGCGCGGGGACTGCTGGTGGCGTTACGCGCTGACTCAAGAGGGCGGCGAGATCATTCACGACGCCCTGCGGGAGATCGGCGTCGACCCCGTCTTCGACTCCGGCGTCGACCACTTCGAGGTGGACGACGACGGCCACGTCGAGGCCGCGGTCGACCCGAACGGCGAGCGCTACGCCTGTGACTGGGCGGGCGTCGCGATCGGTCTCGACTTCAACGTCGAACTGCTCCAGGGGACGGATATCGAGACCGACGACGGCGTCGTCGTCGACGAGTACATGCGGACGTCGGGCGAGGACATCTACGCCGCGGGCGACGTGACGCGGTACCACGACACGATCACGGGCGAACGCGAGCAGAACGGCTCGTGGGGAAGCGCGAAAGAACAGGGCTCTATCGCCGCCGCGAACATGGTCGCCGACGGCGAAGACGAGGCGTTTCGCTGGGTGTCGACGTACTCGATCACCCACTTCGACTTCCCGTTTCTCTCCTTTGGCCACCCGACCATCGGCGAGGAGTACGTCGAGCGCACGTACTCCGACACCGAGTGGCGCCGGATCGCGTTCAAGAACGGCAAGATCGTCGGCGGCGTCCTGATCGGCGACCTGTCTCCGCAGTCGGCGTACAAGCGGCTGATGAAAGAAGAGCGCGTCGTCGCGGACCAGGCCGAGGCGCTCTTAGAGAAGCAGGTGGACGCTGACGCGCTGGCGACGGCGGCGAAGCAGTCGTAGTCGCAAGGTTCGTGTAGGCCGGGAGCCGACTCCGGCCATGGACGCCGACGGGTCGATGACGCTCGCGTTCGAACTCGATGCGCTGCGCGCGCTCGCGGACCCCGGCGCCGTGTTCACGGACGCCCGGGGCTGGACAGAGTACGTCGGGGTCGTCTCCGAGCAGCCGACCTACGTGGTGACGAACTACACGCGGAAACACCGGGTGCGCCAGGACTTCTTCTCCGGGCCGCGGGGCGTCGAAGAGAGCCTCGAGCGGGTGCGCGAACAGTTCGAGACCGACCGTCACGTGTTCGTGGGGACGGGCGACGACGACCGCGCCGTCGCCGAGGACGCGGGGTGGGAGTATCTCGGCGTCGACGAGGCCGCGGCGGCGGCAGACTGGGCGCTCGGCGAGGAGGAGGACGAGTCGGACCCGTTCGATGGCGCGGAGCGCGAGGACTGGCCGTAGGCCATCGAAACGCATAATCTCGCCGCGTCGAAGGGAGCCCATGGAGCGTCAACTTCCCGACGTACAGGCGACTCGTCCGGACGTGACGGTCGGGTTGAGCCGCGTCGGGGTGACTGACGTCGAGAAACTCGTCGAAGTGCCGCGCGACGACGACCGACCGCTCGTGTTTACCGCCGACTTCGAGGTGTACGTCGACCTCCCCAGCGGGCGCAAGGGGATCGATATGAGCCGGAACATGCAGGTCATCGACGAAACCCTGGAGGCGGTCCTCACGAACCCCGACTCCCGGCTGGAGGGCGTCTGCGGCGCCGCCGCGGAGCGCCTGCTCGCGAAACACGACTACACGACGACGGCGCAGGTGCGGATGGAGGCCGACCTGATCCTCCGCGAGCGCGCGCCGGAGAGCGACCTTCCGACGCAACACAGCGTCGACGTCGTCGCCGAGGCCACCGCGACCGACGACGGGACCCACGAGTCCATCGGCGTCGAGGTGACGGGGATGACGGTCTGTCCCTGCTCGCAGGGGATGTCTGAGGCGCGCGCCCGCGACGTGCTCGCGGAACTCGGCGTCGACGACGAGACGGCCGACGCCTTCCTCGACCGGGTGCCCCAGCCCGGCCACTCCCAGCGCGGACACGCCTACCTCGCGGTCGGGGCCGAGGGCTCGCCGTCGGTCGACCTCCACGACCTCGTGCGCGTGGCCCGCGACTCGATGAGCGCGCGCATCTACAACGTCGCGAAGCGGCCCGACGAGGACCACATGACCTTCGCCTCGCACTCGAACGCGCGGTTCGTCGAGGACTGTGTCCGTGCGCTCGCGGACGGCGTGGTCGAGGAGTTCACCGACCTGCCGGACGACGCCGTCGTGCGGATGCGCCAGTCGAACGACGAGTCGATCCACCAGCACAACGCCCACGCCGAGCGCGAACTGACGATGGGGCAACTGCGGGCCGAGACGAACGGCGACGCGGCGATGACCGGCGACGGCGCGCCGTTCGAGACGGACGGCGCGACGAACGGCGCGATGCGGAACGGCAACCGCTAGCGCCGGGCGACCCTTACGTCCGCTCGCGCACCCGCGCCATCAGTTCCTCCGGGTCCGTCGCCGGCTCGGACCACCCCTCCTCGCCCTCCGTGCGGACCCGCGCGGTCCCGGGCTCGCCGTCTGCGTTCGGTCGGACCACTGCCTCGTGGTCGGCGATGCGAAGCGCCGCGCGGTGGAGGGTCGACCCGGGGTCGTCCGCTACCGCCACGACGGGTGCGCCGCCGTCAGTGAGCCGGGCGGCGACGGCGCCGTACGCCGCGACCTGGACGCCGAACCGCTCGTGGGCGCCCGCGAAGGCTGCGACGGCGTCGCCCGCGGCCTCGCGGTAGCGGGGGTCGCCCGTGAGCGCCGCGAGGTCGAGCAGCGCGTTCGCGAGGCCCGCGTTGCCGTCGAGCGGACGGAGCGGACGGGAGAGCAGACCAGCGCCCTCGGCCGGGCCGTCCCGGAAGGAGCCGTCGTCGGTCTGGAGCGTCGCGATCGTCTCGTCGGCCACGGTGCGCGCTCGGTCGGCCCAGTCGCCGCCGAGGACCTGCCCCGCGCGGGCGTACGCTCGGACGAGGTGTGCGCGGTCGTCGAGCGGCGCGGGCGGGGCGTCGTCGGCGTCGTAGCGCCACACCGCGCCGTCCTCGACGAGGCGGTCGTCGACGTAGGAGAGCGCCGTCACCGCGCGCTCGCGTGCGTCCTCGTCGTCGACGTAGGCGGCGAGCGCGAGGAGGGCGTCGGCGGCGAGCGCGTTCGGGCCGGCGTAGACTGTGGTGTCCTGGCGACCGTCGGCGCCGACGCTCCCGCCGAAGGCGGCGCCGGTCCAGAGCTGTTCGTCGAGAAAGGAGGCGACGCTCGTGGCCGTCTCGCGCCGGCCGTCGTCGCCGGTGTGGAGGTAGGCGTTTGCGAACGCGCGACAGAGGCCGGCCTCGACGTCGAGGGGCTTCTCGCGGCTCGGCTCGGTCCAGTCGCGGTTTGCGGCGAACCTGAAGAAGCCGCCGTCGTCGTCGCGCAGACCGTCGCGGACGGCGTCGAAGGCGAGGTCGGCGCGGGGCGGGTCGCGCTTGAGCGCGAACTCCAGGGTTCGGGGAAGGGGGAACTTCGCGTCGGTCCCCCACCCGCCGTGGTCCGGGTCGTACTGCGCCTCGAGTTGCCCGGCGAGGTGGGACTCGATGGCCGGCGTGACCGCACCCGCGGGCGGCGAGTCGCCGTCGAGCGCGCGGGGCACCCGCCCGGCCTCGTCGCCGCGCTCCGCGTACGTCGCCGCGACCCGGTCGAGGACGTCCCGGAGGGTGTCGGCGTCCAGCGCGCCGGCGCTCGTCATGACGGTCCCCTCGGGGGTGAGGAAGGCGGTGGTCGGGAAGCCGCCGGCGTGGTAGCGCTCGCGGACGCGCGGACGCCGGTCGACGTCGGCCCGGACCGGAACGAACCGGTCGTGAACCGCCGCCGCGACCCGGGGGTCGGCGTAGGTCGTGCGGTCCATCTCACGACAGGGCTGACACCACGTCGCCGTCAGCGAGAGAAGCACCGGGCACGAGCGCTCACGGGCGTCCGCGAACGGCGCCGTCCCCCACTCGCGCCAGCGTACCGTCGTCGGGTCGTCGTCGACTGACAGTTCGTCCATACAGAACCGGCACGGCCCGCGGAGGTAAGCCTGACGTGCGACGGCGCCGACGACAAGGCCTTTCTGCTCGCCCGCCAGACCCTGTGTGTGCGACTTCGCTGGGCGCTCGCGGGCCTGCTCTTGATCCCGCTTGCGGACTCCGCGTTTCTCATCGTCGTCGCCGACTGGCTCGGCTGGCCGGCGACGGTGGCGCTCGTCGTGCTGACGGGGCTGCTCGGGACCCTCCTCGTCCGCGCGGAAGGTCGGAACGCGCTCCGGGGCGCGAGCGAGAAGCTCCGGCGGGGCGAACCGCCCGCGGACGAACTGCTCGACGGCGCACTGCTGGTCGCCGCGGGTGCCTTCCTCCTGACGCCGGGACTCGTCACCGACGCGATCGGATTCGTGCTCGCGCTCCCGCCGACGCGTGCGCCCGTTCGCCTCGCTCTCAAGCGCTACGTCGTGGTTCCGTATCTCGACGGGAAGGTCGAGGGGTTCGTGGCCGGCAGCGCGTGGACGGGCGGGTTTCCCGACGCCGGGGAGACGGTCGACCTCGACCCCGAGGACTACCGCGACACGGACGAGGAGTCGGGCGGAAAGGGGAACGTTTAGGTTCGACACTCGGCTAAGTCAGGGTGCGCTCGCCTGGGCCAATAGCTCAGTTAGGTTGAGCGCTCGGCTGATAACCGGGAGGTCCGCGGTTCAAATCCGCGTTGGCCCATCCCAAATCGCGGTCGGCGGCTCGCCGCCGTGTACGGGCTTGCGCACCTCCCCAGCCACCTCATACCGGTCCTCGTGTC
>JBDGTD010000028.1:0-34222 GCA_042217165.1 Haloferacaceae archaeon
TGGGAGGAGTTTCTCGCCGACCCCGCGGGGACGGCGTTCTGTCACGAACGCTACTCCGCGCGCGAGGGTTCGAGGCGGTGTACGACGGCCTCGACGAGCTGGTGGGGATGCTCCGGTTCGCCCCCGAGACGCCCGCGACGGGCGAGCGGCTCTCGGCACGGAGTCGGCTGGGGCTGGACGGCGGCGAGGGCGAGACCTGACCGGATCGACAGGTTCTCCATCGGCCACGCCCTCCCACGCCCAATGGCACGAGACACGATCGAGGTCCGGGGCGCGGCGGAGAACAACCTCGACGACCTCGACGTCTCGATCCCTCGCGAGGAGCTGACAGTCGTCACCGGGCTCTCTGGCTCCGGAAAGTCCTCTTTTGCCTTCCAGACCGTCTACGCCGAGGGCCAGCGCCGCTACATCGAGTCGCTGTCGGCGTACGCGCGCAACTTCCTCGGGCAGATGGACAAGCCACAGGTCGAGGCGGTCGAGGGGCTCTCGCCCGCCATCTCGATCGACCAGAAGAACGCGGCGAACAACCCCCGTTCGACGGTCGGCACCGTCACCGAACTCCACGACTATCTCCGTCTGCTCTACGCGCGCGTCGGCACGCCCCACTGTCCGGAGTGTGGCCGCGAGGTGGGCGAGCAGAGCGCCTCACAGATGGTCGAGCGGGTGCTCGCCCTCCCGGAGGGGACCCGCGCGAAGATCTGTGCGCCGGTCGTGCGCGACCAGAAGGGCGCGTTCGCGGACCTGTTCGCGGACCTGCGTTCGCGGGGCTACGCCCGCGTCGAGGTGGACGGCGAGCCGGTCGACCTGGGGGTCGAGACGCCCGACCTCGACGAGAACTACGACCACACGGTCGACGTGGTGGTCGACCGGATCACCGTCGACCCCGACGCCCGGTCGCGGGTCGCAGACTCCGTCGAGACGGCGCTCTCGGAGGCCGACGGCGTCGTGAAACTGATCCTCCCCGACCCGCCCGCAGACGCCGACCTGGACCTCGGCAGCCGCACGCGCTCGACCGGCGACCTCGCCGGCGACGACGACGACCGCCTCGTGGTCGAACTCTCGGAGGAACTCGCGTGTACCCACTGCGGCATCGACTTCTCGGAACTCGAGACCCGCTCGTTCTCGTTCAACTCGCCCCACGGCGCCTGCCCCGAGTGCGAGGGGCTCGGCTCGACGAAAGAGGTCGACCCCGACCTCGTCGTCCAGGACGAGTCCACGCCCCTTCGCGACGTCTTCGAGCCGTGGTCGTACTCTCGCTCGTACTACCGCACCCGGCTCGACGCCGTGGCCGCGCATTTCGGCGTCTCGCTCGACACGCCCTTCGCGGACCTCGACGAGGCGGTTCGCGACGCCTTCCTCTGGGGAACCGACGAGCAGGTGATCTTCGAGCGCCAGACGAAAAACGGCGTCCGGCGGAAGGAGAAGCGCTTCGAGGGCGTGATCCCCAACCTCGAACGGCGACACGTCGAGACGGACTCTGACTCGACCCGCGACCACATCGAGACGTACATGGCCGTGACGACCTGTCCCGCCTGCGACGGGACGCGGCTGAAGCCCCAGTCGCGGTCCGTTCTGGTCGACGGGACGCCGATCACCGAGGTGAGCCGGATGTCGATCGGCGACGCCCGCGCGCACTTCGAGGGGATGGAAGAGCGGCTGAGCGACCGGAACCGGACGATCGCAGAAGAGATACTGAAAGAGATCCGCGCACGGCTGGGGTTCATGGAGGAGGTCGGCCTCGAGTACCTGACCCTCGACCGCGAGGCCTCGACGCTCTCCGGCGGCGAGTCCCAGCGCATCCGCCTCGCGACACAGGTCGGCTCGGGGCTGGTCGGGGTGTTGTACGTGCTCGACGAGCCCTCGATCGGCCTCCACCGCCGGGACAACGACCGCCTGCTCGACACGCTGGAGGGGCTTCGCGACCTGGGGAACACGCTGCTCGTCGTCGAACACGACGAGGAGACGATGCGCCGGGCGGACACGATCGTCGACATGGGTCCCGGTCCGGGCAAGGAGGGCGGCGAGGTGGTCGCGAAGGGGACAGTCGAGGACGTGATGTCGACAGAGGAGTCGATCACGGGCGACTACCTCGCCGGGCGCAGGCAGATTCCGGTGCCGGAGACGCGCCGGGAGCGCGACGGCGAACTCGTCGTTCGGGGCGCCCGCCAGCACAACCTCCGGGACCTGGACGTGTCGATCCCGCTCGGGCAGTTCGTCGCCATCACCGGCGTCTCGGGGTCGGGCAAGTCCACCCTGATGCACGACGTGTTGTACAAGAGCCTCGCGCGGCGGATGAACGACAACACCTCCGTCGACCCCGGCGAACACGACGCGATAGCGGGGCTCGACCAGATAGAGACCGTCCGGCTCATCGACCAGTCGCCCATCGGCCGCACGCCACGGTCGAACCCCGCGACCTACACCGGGGTCTTCGACTACGTGCGCGAGAAGTTCGCACAGACGAAACTGTCGCAGCGCCGGGGCTACGAGAAAGGCCGGTTCTCGTTCAACGTCAAGGGCGGGCGCTGCGAGGCCTGTGGCGGCCAGGGCACCGTCACGATCGAGATGAACTTCCTCTCCGACGTCCACGTGCCCTGTGAGGAGTGTGGCGGCGCGCGGTACAACGCCGAGACGCTCGACGTGGAGTTCAAGGGCAAGACCATCGCGGACGTACTGGAGATGAGCGTCTCGGAGGCCCACGAGTTCTTCGAGGCGGACTCGCGGCTCGGACGGCGGCTCAAGCTGCTGGAGGACGTCGGGCTCGGCTACATGCGGCTGGGTCAGCCCTCGACGACCCTCTCTGGCGGCGAGGCCCAGCGGATCAAGCTGTCCGAGGAACTGGGCAAGCGCGACAGCGGCGAGACGCTCTATCTGCTGGACGAGCCGACCACGGGCCTCCACTCGGAGGACGAACGGAAGCTGATCGAGGTGCTCCACCGCCTCGTGGACGCCGGCAACACCGTCGTCGTGATCGAACACGAACTCGACCTCGTGAAGAACGCGGACCACGTACTCGACCTCGGGCCCGAGGGCGGGGAGAACGGCGGGCGGGTGGTCGCGAGCGGGACGCCCGAGGAGGTCGCGGGCGTCGACGAGAGCCACACCGGCCGGTACCTCCGGGACCTGCTCCCCGCGGTCGACGACGGGGGGCCGCGCGCAGAGCGCGACGGGACGGCGCCGGCGCCCGAGACGGGGGCCGGCGACGACTGACCCGCCGGAACCCGAACGGTTAGGACCCGCCGCGCGGACACCGGGGGCGTGTCGGGCGAGGCGGGGGGTCGGGGGCGGATGCTCGCGGTCGCGAGCGTCTCGCTCCTGCTCTCCGTGCTCGTCTGGTTCAACTACTCCGCGGTCCTCCCGCTGGTCGTCGCGGACTGGGGGCTGTCCGGGACGCGCGCCGGCATCGTCTTCGGCGCCTTCCAGGCGGGCTACCTGCTCTCCGTGGTTCCGGCGGGCGCGCTCGCCGACCGGCGCTCGGCGCGGGTCGTGATAGCCGGCGGCGCGTTCCTCGCCGGCGCCGCGAGCCTGGGGTTCGCGCTCGTTGCGGACGGCTTTCTCGCCGGGACGGTCCTGCGCGGCGTCGCGGGCGTCGGGATGGCCGGTGTGTACGTCCCGGGGATGCGCTTCGTCGCGGGGTGGTTCCCCGAGGCGTCACGCGGGCGGGCGATGGGGATCTACGTCGGCACCTACTCCACGTCTGCGGGGCTCTCCTTTCTCCTCGCGTCGTCGGCCGCGACCGCGGTCGGGTGGCGAACGGCGGTGGCGGCGACGAGCGTCGGCGCACTCCTCGTGCCGGTCGTGGTCCTCGGGGTCGGGCGCGACCCGCCGGGTGCGAGCGCGGGCCGGGACGCGAGCCTCGACCTCTCGGTCCTCCGGAACCGCGCGTACCTCGCCGCGGTCGGCGTGTACGCCCTGCACAACTGGGAACTGTTCGGGATGCGCAACTGGTTCGTCGCCTTTCTCGTCGCGGAGACGGCGGTCGACGGCGCGTTCGCGGGCACCGTCGCGGGGGTCGTGATACTCCTCGGCGGCGCGGGCAACCTCCTCGGCGGGACGCTCTCGGACCGGTTCGGCCGCCGGCGGGTCGTCGGCGCGGCGCTCGCCACGAGCGGCGCGATCAGCGCGGCGCTCGGCTGGCTCGCCCCGCTCCCGCTCCCGGCGCTCCTCGTCGTGGTCGGGGTCTACGGGGTCGCCCTCACCGCGGACAGCGCGCCGACCTCCACCGCCGTCACCGAACTCGTCGCCGACGAGCAGATGGGGGCCGCGCTCTCCGTCCAGTCGGTCGTCGGCTTCTCGACCACCGTCGTCTCGCCCGTCGTCTTCGGCCTCGCGCTCGACCGCGCGGGCTACGGCCTCGCGTTTCCGACGCTCGCGCTCGGTGCCCTCGGGGCGCTGGTCGCCCTGGCGGCCCTCGGTCGGGCCGCCCCGCCCGCGACCGGCGCCTGAGCGTCGGTCGCTCCGGCCGCGGTGCCGTGACCGTCCGCGTCGGCGCCCGAACTACCTGCTCGGAAGCAGGAGGCTGAGTCTCGTCCCGTCGTCGGAGGCGTCGACGGAGACCCTGCCGCCGCTCTGTTTGACCAGCATCCGGATCTTCCACACGCCCAGGCCGTCTCCGTGGCGCATCGCGGTCTCTTCGCCGGTCTCGAGTACCGTCGCCTCTGCGTCCGGCAGTCCGGGACCGTCGTCGTCGACGTCTACCCTGAGCCAGGTTCCGCCCTCGTCGACGACGACCACCTCGACCGTCGGCGTGTCGTCGGTGCTCGACTCCACCGCGTTGTCTATCGCCTCGTCTACCGCCTCGCGGGCGGTCGACGGCACGCTACCGGCGACCGTCTCGGGCAGCGTCAGCCCGATTTCGGCCGCCGGGTGTGCGCTCCGCTTCGCCTCGACGGCCTCCGTCACCAGCGACTCGACCGGCACGGACGCGGCCTGCTCGCGCCCGACCGCCTGCTGGATGTGCTTCGCGTCGGCGACGAGTTTCTCCCACGACTCCGTGACGCGCGTGACCCTGTCGGCGGCGGCGGCGCGCTCGTCCGGCTCCGACGCCTCGGCAGTCTGCCGTATCCAGCCGCGCAGTTTCGTGAGGTCGTTTCGTATGTTGTGCCGCATCACCCGCTGGAGTACCTGGAGGTGCTGTCGGCGCTGTCGCTTGTCGGTGATGTCGCGTCCCTCGACGATCAGTCGCTCGACCTCGCCGCGCTCGTCGCTTACCGGCTTCACCGAGAAGTCGATCGTCCTGATCCCACTCGTCCCCTGGACGTCGGTCTCGTACCGGACGAACTCACCGTTCGCCGCCCGACTCACCGCGTCTCTGACGCGCTCGCTCGCCGCCTCCGAGTGTGCCCACCACGACGCGTCCGAGAGCTGTTCGCCGATCACCTCCTCGGGCTCGACGCCGCCGAACCCGAGCGCCGGGTCGTTCGCCTCAACGACCGTCCCGTCCGGCCGCAACAGGCAGGTGAACTGGAACGTGTTGTCGAACAGAGACTCGTACCGCCGGGCGGTCGCCCGGACGCGGGTCGAGTAGTAGCCGGCGACGAACAGCACCAGCGCAGTGACTCCGACCGTGACGAGGACGTGAAACGCCGGCTCCTCCATCGTCCGTCCTTCGAGAAGCTGTACGGCGAGTACCGTGGCCTCTATGCCAGCGCCGACGAACACGCCAGCCACCGTCCAGACGGCCACCGACCGCTCGTCTGTGTCCGCGAGGTCAGCCCGGCGCAGCCGCCATCCTCCGTAGACCAGGGCGACCGCCAGCCCGCCGTCGACCACGAGTGCGACCGTCGGCCCAGCCGCCTGCCCGATGGCCGCCGCCTCCGTCCAGTGATGGGCGACGGCCGCGAGCAGGAGCGTCGCGCCCGTGGCCATGACGACCGACGACCCGCCGTGTCGCATCGCACGACGTAGCGCCGGGTGGGTCCTAAATCATCCGGATGTGTACGAGCGCAACGGCGTGTGTCTATCTCCCGGCCGCAGTTGGAGCCTCCCTGCCGCCGGGGACTCGCGCGTGCTGGCAGGCCACCGTCTCCCTCAGCCGTGCCGACCGTCGAGCGGTACGCCTCGCGCTCGGCACGACCGCGCGCTAGCGCTGCCGGCGCCCGCGACGCCGCAAGATTCAGGCCCGTCTCCCCCGAACTGTGATTGATGAACAAACGGCTCAAGCAGGCGCTGGTGGTCCTGTTCGTCCTGTTTATGATCCTCAGCCCGGTCGCGTACGTCATCTGAACGGACAGGTACTTGTCGACCGACCCCGTTCCGACGTGCGTGTACGACCTCGTCGTCGTCGGCGTCGGGCCCGCGGGCGCGCGGACCGCCCGCCGGTTCGCCGCGGCCGGTCACGACGTACTCGCGCTCGAACGCGGCGAGGTGGGTCGCCCGCTCGCGTGTTCCGGCCACGTCTCGACGGACCTCTGGGCGTTCCTCGACGACGGCGCCCGCGGCGTCCTCCTCCAGAACGAGGTCCGGGGGGCGCGGTTTCACGCCTCTGGGCCGGAGCGTGAGTCGGGCGGCGAGCGGTTCTACCGCGACGAGCCGATCTCGAACGTGATAGACCGCGTGGCGCTCGACCGCCGGCTCGCCGGGCTGGCCCGCGAGGCGGGCGCGGACGTCCGGGAGGACCACACGGTGACGAGCGTCGAGGAACGGCCCGACCGCGTCGAGTTGACCGTCTCGACGCCGACCGGCGAGCAGACGGTAGCGACCCGCCTCGTCGCCGGCTGTGACGGCCCGACCTCGCGGGTCCGGCGGGGGCTCTCGCTCCCCGAACCGGACGAACTCCTCCACGGCGTGCTGGGGTTCGACGACGCGCCCGACGACGGCGACTTCGTGGACGTCCACCTCACGCCCCCCCGCTTTTTCGCGTGGCGCATCCCTCGCGGCTCGGCCGGCGTGGAGTACGGGCTGGCGGCGCCGCCGGGCGCGGACGTGAGCGAGCGGTTCGAGCGTCTGGTCGCCGCGTACGGCGCCGACGTGACCCGGCGGTGTTCGGGGACCATCCCGGTCGGCCCGCCGTCTCGGACGACGAGCGACCGGGGGTTTCTCGTCGGCGACGCCGCGGCGATGACCAAGCCGTTCACCGGCGGCGGCATCCTCTACGGCATGACCGCGGCCGACGTCGCCGCGGAGACGATAGCCCCGCGCGACCCGGCCACGCTCGCGGACTACGAGGAGGCGTGGCGGGCGGAACTGGGCCGGGAGATCCGGCTCGGGCGCCTGCTCCGGCGGGCCTACTCGCTTCCCGACCCGCTCCAGCGGGCCGGCCTCCGCGCGCTCTCGGGCGAGGTCGGCGTCCACATGGACCGCCCGACGACGTTTTTCTCCCGGGCGCACCTGCGCCGGCTTCTGCGGTGATCCGAGGGAGCGGTCCACAGAGCCTAACGGGCCGGCGACCCACGTTAAGGACACCGTGGACGAGGCACTGGAGGTCGCAGCGGTCGTCGCCGACTCGGGACTCGAGGGCGTGGTCGCCTGGCTCCTCCGGATCCTCGGGGGGCTGGCGGTCGTCGCCGGCCTGGGGCTCTGGCTCCTGACCGACGCGGGACTGCTCGTGCTGCCGGCGGTTTTGATCCTCGTCGGCGCCGTCCTCGTCGTCGCGCCGTCGGTGCTACTCGCCCTCGTCGAACTCACCTGACCGGGGGCTCGTCGTCGTACGCCGGGACCCGCGCGGAGCGCGCGCTCCCCTCGACGAACGGGAGCGACACCCGCTCTGCGGGGACCGGGCCGTCGTCGGTCGCGACGGCGAGGGTCGTCGCGTCGAGGTCGTAGGGGACGTACGCGAACGCGACGGGCGCGTCGAGGCTCGGCGAGTGCGCGGCACGGGTCAGTTCGCCGACGGTCTCGGCCCCGTCGGCGTCGTCGAGGAGGACGGCCGCGCCCGCGTCGGGACCCGTCTCGGGCCGGAGGCCGACCAGCCGCCGCGAGGGCTGGCCGCGGTTCGCGACCCGGGAGACGACCTCCTGGCCGACGTAACAGCCCTTGTCGAGGTCGAACGCGGCCCGGAGTCCGGCGACGTTCGGCAGGGTCCCGGCGAGTTCGGCCTCGAGGAGCGGCGTCCCGGCTTCGAGCGTCAGCGTCTCCCACGTGTCGCGGCCGACGGGCACGGCGTTTAGCCCGCTGGTCAGGAGCGTCTCGAGTACGGCGGGCGCGTCCTCGCGCGTGCAGACGACGTGGTAACTCTCCTCGCCCGCCAGCCCCTCGCCCGCGACGACTGTGACGCCCGCGTCGCGGGTGGCCGTCCGCGTGAACGTCAGCGGCTCCTCGGGCGGCGCGGCGTCGCAGACGGAGGCGAGTTTCTCGGTCGCCTTCGGTCCGTGGACGCCGAACGTGTGGAACTCGTCCGTGGCGTCGCGCACGGAGACGTCGCGGACGAACACCTTGCTCGCCCAGTCCTCGGCGAGGCTCGCGACGCGGTCGCCCGGCAGGAGGAGGAGGAGTCGGTCGCTCGCGGCGGCGTCGAAGACGTACATCTCCGTCTCGACCGCTCCCTGCGGGTCCAGCAGGAGCGCGTACCGTCCCGTCCCGTCCTCGCGGGGGACCGGCGTCGTGACAGTGTCGTCGACGAACTCGTGGCGGTCCTCCCCCGTGACGACGACGACGCCCTCGTCGCCGTCGACGACCCCGACGCCGTTGCGGACGGCGAGGTGGGTGCGCCTCGGGCGGCCGTAGTGGCGGATCCGACCGCCGTCGTCGCGGACGGCGCCGTGGTCGTCGTGGAGGCGGCTGAGCGGGTCGTCGTCGGCCTCGCCGTCGGCCGCTGGCTGGTCCGCGGTCATGTCGGCGGACGTTACACCCGACGGGAGAAAAGGACACCAGTGACGGCGGCGTCAGGGCGCCGTCGCGAGGCGGAGCGAGTAGGCGATGAGTCCGAGGCCCGCCAGCTGAACGAGTCGGACGACGAGTCGCACGGCGCCCTGGAGGGAGATAGGGACCACGCGGACGGCGATCAGCCCCTGTCCCACGAGCGCGAGGACGTACGCCACGCCGAACAGGAGGATCATCCCCGCGGCGAGATACCGCATCGCGGGGTCGTCGTGCCGGCGGAGCCCGCGGTAGGCGTGGTAGCCGATGTAGAGTCCGACGAGGGCAGAACACGCCGCCGCCGCGCCCGCCGCGAGGCCGAGGGCGGAGCCGAGCGCGACCATCAGAGCTCACCCCACATCCGCGTCAGTTCGTCGGCGACGTCCGTCCGGCCGCGCTCGCGTTCGAGCGTCCACTCGACCGACCCGTCCGCCACCCTCACCTCGACCCGTGCGAGCGTCGCGACGTACACCGTCTCGTGGTGGCCGTCGGGCCGCGGGCGCGTCCGCTCGGCGACGAGGCCGGCGTCGGTCAGGCGGTCGACCCGCCGGTATATCGTCGACTCGGAGACCCCACACCGCTCGCCGAGTTCGGCCGCCGACCGCGGCTCTGCGCTCGTCGCCGCGAGAATAGTCCGGACGTACTCGTCGTCGAGGAGAGCGACCACCTCCGCGAGCTCCGGGTCGTCTGTCACGGTCGCCTCGCTCCTCGGGCCGACGGGGACGTAGTGGTGCCGACGAGACGGCCCGCTCCGGGGCGACAGCGACCGTCCGCGAGCGCCGAGCATCGCGGGATCACTCCAGCCCGTAGGTGAACAGCGTCCGAAAGGCCACGTCCGCCGGGTCGGGGATCACCACGACGCTCGCGTGGGTCGGGTCGCCGACGCCGTGCAGGTCGACCGTCCCCGTGTCACCGGGCCCTACCCGGTCTGAGCCGGAGAACAGCGCCGTCTCGGTCACCTCGCCGGGGCGGCGCTCGGTGTCGACGTCGCCCCACAGGATGCCGGCGTCGACGGGGTCGCCCGCCTCGTGGCGGAACGTGACCGTCCGGCGCTCGGCGTCGTGACTCGCGCCCCACGTCACCTGTGGCGGGTCTTCGACCGGCGAGAGCGACTCGGCCGAACGCCGCGGCACGCGCGCCTCTACCGTCGCGGTTCGGCCGTCGACCACCGCGTCGAGCGACGCGGCCGCCTCGGTCCACGTGTGGGCCGCTCGGTACCGACGCTCGATGGTCTCGACCGAGGGGACACGTCCCGCCGGGAACCGGAGCGTGATCACCTGGTAGGTGGCGCTCGGGCCGAACCGGAACGAGTCGGCGCCGTACGCGGCCGTCTCGTGGAAACTCAGGAGTTCGGGCGCACAGAGAACCTGCCGGCTCGCGCCCGCGGCTTCGGTGACGGCGGCGACCGCGTCGCTCACCTCGTGGTACCGCCGCCGGTCGCCGGCGCCCGTCTCGACGACCGCCTCCAGGTCCGCCCGGTCGGTGCGGAGCGCGCTCGTCCACACGACCGTTCCGTCCCGGACCGCGGCCCGTCGGGACACGTCCGACCGGGCGAACAGGTCGTAGCCGCGAACCGAGCCGTCGCGGGCGTAGCCGCCGCCGAGGAGGGCGTCGGCGACCGTCTCGGCGCCGAACTCGCCCTCGACGACGGTGGCGTACGGGGTAGCCACGAACCGGTCGTACGCCTCGAAGGGGACCCCCAGGTAGTCCTGTTCGACCACCAGCGCCGCGCGTCGGCCGAGGAACTCCTCGGGGTCGCCGGCGTCGGCTGTCCCGGGTCGGGCGGCGACGAACGGGTAGTCGCCCGCGCCGTCGACCGCGCCGGGCGCCGGGAGCCACCGGCGGTAGTCCGGCGGGTCGGCGGGCGGGACGTCGATCCGACCGTAGGTCTGTGCGCCACCGAGCGGCGGGAGGGCGGAGAGACAGCCGGTCAGGCTGCCGGCGAGGGCCGCCGCGCCGCCGCGGAGGAGGTCGCGCCGCGCCAGTCGAGGACACATACGACGCCCGGACGAACGGACGCGAGACAGTTGAGGAGCGGCGTCGGGCCGCGGCGTGCTGCAGTCCACCGAAGGGGTTTTGTGTGCCGAGTCGGGCGCCGCGGCCGTCAGAGCCCGATCCGGTCGCGGATGGCGTCGAACATCGTGCGCTCGTCCGTCCCGTCGTCGGGGTCGGGGACGACGCGGTCGTCGGGGTAGATCCGCACGCGGTCGCCCTCGGATTCGGCCTCGATGAGCGAATCGTCGTTCAGCGACCCGAGCGCGGCCTCGATGCGGTCGATGTCGGCGTCGACCGCCGCGCGGAGTTCGAGGACCGTCATCCCTTCTTCGCCCCGGTCGACGAGTGCGTCGAGCACCGCGACCTCGGCGTCGTCGCGGTCGCGGAACTCCCGCTTTGCGGCCATACGCCTGGGTACGACATCCGACGGCTTACCGTTACCGACCGTCGAGCATCGCCCGCAGACGCCCGTCAGACACCCGTCAGACGCCGGAGACAGGCTTTTGCGCTCCCGACGTGATCGGCCATCGAGATGGGAATCCGGTGTCTGTTCGGTCACGACTTCGGGGGGCGGGAGGTGGAGCGCGACCGCCGCGAGGACGGCGACGAGGTGGTCGTCGCGTACCGGACGGTCGAGACCTGCGACCGCTGCGGGAGCCGTCGCGTGATAAGCGAGAACAAGGAGATCAAGCCGCTGGAGTCGGTCCGCGAGACGGCAGGGGCGGCGCAGGAGGACTCGACACCTGCGGCAGGGGCGGCGCCCGAGGAGTCGACGCCTGCGGCAGAGGCTCCGTCGTCGGGACCGCAGGACACGGTCACCACGACGGCCGACGACGCCGAGACGCCGGAGTCCGACGAGCCAGAGACCGCCGCTGGCTCGACCGGCGGCGCTGTCACGGACGCGACCGAGGACGCGGCGATCATCCTCGACGACACGCCCCGGTCGGACGACGGGGCAGAGACGGCCGCGGCGTCGCCCGACACGCCCAGTCCCGCGCCCGCCGTCGAGTCGGACGCCGAGACGGAACTGATCGACGACGAGCCGACGGACGAGGCCCCCACCGTCGTCGACGACGGGGAGACAGCGGCCCCGGGCGACACCGACGAGACGGCCCCCTCGGACGACGCCGACCCGTGGCCGGACGCCGCCGCCGACGGCGACGGCGGCGACGACGGCTTCGGCGCCGAGTCACCCACCCCGGGCGGTCCGACGGTCGCGGCCGGCGACGGCGACGGCGCACCGGCCCCGTGGCCCGGCGAAGAGCGCGTCGAGCGAGACAGCAACGGGACGAAGTTCGTCCGTCCCGACTCCGAGGCGCCGGACCGCGACACGGTGACGGAGTTTCACTGCCCGAACTGCGGGGCGACCCGCGTGGCGACCGCCTCGTCGCTGCGCGCCGGCGACGTCTGTCCGGACTGCCGGAAGGGGTACCTCACGGAGCGGCGGGTCGAGGGACGAAACGCGTAAACGCGCTCCCCGTGAATCCGGGCGCGTGAAGCAGTACAAGATGCGCCGGGGCGAGTACCTCGAGGAGCGGATGCCCGACCTCCGGGCGAGCGTCGAGGAGTACTTCGGGGAGGTGACGGGCACGACGACCGTCGACGGGCACGAACTGTTCGTCGTCGAGAGCCCGGACAACCCCGTCTTCGAGAAGATCGTCGTCGGCGCGGCCTCCTACGAGGGGAAGAAGGACCGACTGGCGGTCGAGTTTCACGAACGAGACCCGGCCGAGGTGATCGCGGAGGGGAACGCCGACGCCGCGGAGGACGCCGTCGACGCGAAAAACGACTTCCTGCTCGAGGCGACGGCCCGCGACGCGAAGTCCCGGCGCGACTCGATGAAACGGGACGTCGAGGACGACGCGCCCGACGTCTCCTGACCGCTCGCGGTCGTCTACTGTTAAGTGAGTGGGCTGCCGACCGTCGCGTATGGCGATCGAGACTGTGCTGGTCGTGATCGGTGACGAGGGCGAACAACGGGCGGAGACGCTGGCGCGCGTCGCCGCCGAAGAGGCGGACGACGACGCGGAGGTCCTCGTCGGGTACGCCTTCACCGAGGACGGCTTCGCGGACGCAGTGAAGCGCTTCGGCTTCGACCGCTCGGCAGACCAGCTCTCGCCGGGCGACGTCGCGGACCGCGTCGCGTCGGTACAGGCGGCCCACAGATACCTCGAGGACAGCGGCGCCGACGTGTCGGTCCGCGCCGAGGTCGGCGAGGGCGGCCCCGAGACGCTCGTCCGGATGTCGGCCGACGTCGAGGCCGACCGCGTCGTCGTCGGCGGCGAGCAGCGCTCGCCGGCCGGCAAGGCCGTCTTCGGCAGCGACGCCCAGACCGTCCTTCTCGACGCGGTCTGCCCGGTCGTCTACGTCGGCGGCGACGTCGAGTAGCGCGGCCTGTATCCCCACGAGTCAAGTGCGCCGGCCGCCCCTCTCTCCTTGATGGCGCATTACCTCGGCGTCGATCTCGGGGCGTCGAACGTCCGTGCCGCCGTCGGCGACGACGAGGCGGCGATCGTCGGACGCGCGCGTACGCAGACGCCCACGACGACCGGCATCGAGATCACCGAGGCCGTCCTGGACCTCGCGCGAGCGGCCTGTGCCGAAGCCGGCGTCGACCCGGGGGAGGTCGTCGCCGGCGCGGTCGGCTCGATCGGCCCGCTGGACCTCGCAGAGGGCCTCGTCGACGGCCCCGCGAATCTCCCGGACAGCGTCGGGCAGGTGCCGCTGGTCGGTCCGCTCTCGACGCTCATCGACGGCGAGGTCTACCTCCACAACGACACCGCCGCGGGGGTCATCGGCGAGCGGTTCTTCGCCGAGCGCAACCCCGACGACATGGTCTATCTCACCATCTCCTCGGGCGTCGGCGCGGGCGTCGCCGTCGACGGCCGGGTGATCGCGGGGTGGGACGGCAACGCCGGCGAGGTCGGGCACGTGAAAGTCGACCCGGCGGGCCGGATGGAGTGTGGCTGTGGCCGTGCGGGCCACTGGGAGGCGTACTGCTCCGGCAACAACATCCCGCGGTACGCCCGCGAACTCCACGACGGCGAGGCGACGAGCCTCCCGATCGAGGGCGACCTCACCGCCGCCGACGTCTACGACCACGCCGACGGCGACGAGTTCGCCGCCCGCGTCGTCGAACGGGTCGGCGAGTGGAACGCGCTGGGGGTCGCGAACGTCGCGGTCGCGTACGCGCCGCTCGTGGTGTACGTCGGCGGCGCCGTTGCTCTCAACAACCCCGAGAAGGTGCTCGGCCCGATCCGCGACAAGATCCCAGACCTCACGTTCGTCAACGTCCCCGAGGTCCGCCTGTCGGCGCTCGGCGACGACGTCGTGGTGAAGGGGGCTGTCGCGAGCGCGATGACCGAGGGAACCGGCGACCGGGCGCGACTCCGGCGGTAGCGTCTTTCCTTCTCGCCCGCGGGCCACGGGAAGAACCGAAACGTATCAACCCGTCCGTCGTCAACGAGCGGGTATGGACGACAACCCGCCGGGCGAGGGCGAGGAACCCCTCCACGACCGCGTCGAGCAGTGGCTCGTCGCGCAGATGCCGATCATCCAGATGCACGGCGGGACCAGCGCGGTCCGGGAGGCGAACCCGGAGACCGGCGAGGTGGTCGTCGAACTCGGCGGGACCTGCTCCGGGTGTGGGATCAGCAACATCACCGCCGAGAACATCCGCGCGGATCTCATCACCTCGTTTCCGGAGGTCGACGACGTGACGGTGCGGGTCCCGTCCTCGGGCGACCACGGCGACGCCACGGTCGAGGGGGGCCGCGGCGGTGACCTCCGCCACGAAACCGAGTCCGCCGACCACTTCTGAGTCACACGGCACTCGACGCGGGCCTCCCTTCGCCGGTCCGTGCCCTCCTGCGAGCGGCCGCCGGGCTCTCGGCGACGGCACTCGCCGGCTGTGCGTCGCGGTTTCGCGGCCCGGACGCGGCCCAGTGGGGCGCGACGGTCGGCGAGGCGCTTCTCTCCCTCCGGTCGTCGCCGGTGACGCCGTCGTGGCCGTCGGCCTCCGTGTCGACGCCGTCAGCGTGCGCCGCTGGCGAGCCTCGTTCGACCGCCCGCCGCTGGTCGCGACCGACGGGGTCGTCCAGACCCGCGACGGACGACTGTGGGCGCTCGCGGGCGACTAGTCCGCCCGTAGCGCCCGTTCGACCCCGCTCGCGACCTCCCGGGCCCGCCCGGCCAGCGGCTCGGGCACCTCGCCCGCCGCCTCGGCCGCGTCGAGTTCGTCGTCGTCCACCCGCTCGACCTCGCCGTCGGGCCGCCGGACCACGTCGACGTGGAGGTCGACGTACCGGACTGACGAGGGGAAACACTCGACCGGCGTACAGACGTTGACGTACGTCCCCTTCGACTCGCCCTCGGCCGAGCGGTAGGTCGTCGGATACCACCACCGCCCCTCGCGCACCTTCGTCAGCGCCCGGTCGCCCGCCTCGCGTTCCGTCCCGAGGGCGTCGTACGTCCCGCCTCCGCTCATCGTCCGCTCGACGGCGAGGGTGCCGTCCGCGCCCCGCTCTCGCACCTCGCCGCGTCCGAGCGTGATCAGCCGCCCGCTCGGCTTCCCGTGTTCGAGCGCCACCCGGTCGCCCTCGCGCGGGCCGAACTGGTCGGTGACGGTCTCGAACGGGAAGTCGTCGGGGTCGTCGCCCAGTTCGTCCCCGCAGAGCGCCTCTGCGAGGTCCACCCCCGCGCTCGCGGCCTCGCTCGCCGCCTTCGTCCGGTGGTGGCCGGGCATCGTCGGCGTCACCTCGCGCCGGCGCGCGTCGAGGCCCGCCCGGGCCTCGCGGCCGAACCAGACGAACCGTGTCGCGAGCGGCGTCACGACCGGGCCGGGGTCGCCGACGTCGGCCCCGAGCGCCTCCTCGACCGCTCGGGCGCGTTCGTTCGCGTTCTCGACCGCCGCGGTCAGCGTGTCGAGTGTCGCCTCCGTCGCCGCGCGGGCGAACCGCGCACCCCAGCCCTCGGCGGGGCCGACGCCCGCCATGTCGAGCAGCCCCGCGACCTCACGGGCGACGGACTCGTCGCCCGCGTCGACCCTGATTCCGCTCCCGCCGCGCACGAGGTCGAGCAGCCCCGTCCTGACCCTGACCTCGCCGTCGAGGGTCGGGTCCCCGCCGAGCCACGGCGGCTCCGGCGTCTCGACTTGCACCCGCAATCGGTCGCCCGTCTCGACGTGGTCGTCGACACGCTCGAACGGTAGCCGTCCCGTCGCGACGCCGAGGTCACAGGTCGCCGCTCCGCGCCCTGTCCCGGTCACTTCGGCGTCGAACACGCCGTCGAGCGGCGCCGCCGCGGTCCACGAGAGGGCGTCGACCCCGGCTGCCTCGCACACGCCGGTCGCGCGCCCGACCGCGGCCGGTGCGCCCGTGACCGTCACGCCCTGCCTGTCGGCGGTGGTCGCGACGTCGGCGTCGGCGCGTCCGCCGCCCGAGACGGCGTCGTCGTCGAACCGCTCGCGGATCGCCCCGGAGGCCTGTACGACCCCGCCCGTCTCGTCGGCCGTCACGAACGCGCGGGTGAGCGCGGTAGCGTAGATGCCACGGACCCGCGCCCGAACCGCCTCGTCCTCCTCGTCCATGGCCGGCCTGTGACCGCCGCCGGCTTGAACCGCGGGGTTCGCCGTCTGCGCCGGATACAAGTTCTGCCGGAGCGAGCGCCCGGTAATGTCGAACCGCCGCGACCCGGTCGCGAAACGGGCCGCCGAGGACAGAGACCTGTACGGGATCGCGACCTGGGAGCCCCGCTCGCTCCTCGACAAGTTCGTCGTGCTGATCTACCGGGCGCTGGTGTACGGCGCACGCGGCATCTTCCTCCTGGTCGGTCTCCTCCTGTTCGTCGGCATCGGGGGGTTCTCCGCGCTCACGGACCCGCAGATCGGACTTCTGACCGCGCTCTCGGCCGTGCCGGCGCTGGCGCTCGCGGGCTACGTCTACGTCACCGACGTGACGAGCGGCGAACCCATCGAGTTGCTGGTGCCGACGTTCCTGCTCGCGGTCCTGACCGCCACCTTCGCCGCGGTGACAAACTCGTTCGCTCAGATGATCCTCGGGTTCGGCGGGAGCAGTGGGCTGATCCTCTCGACGCTGTTTTTCTTCCTCGTCGTCGGGCCCGTCGAAGAGACGGTGAAACTCGCCGCGATCCGCCTGTACGCCTACCGCGACGACCGCTTCGACACCGTCGTCGACGGCGCGGTGTACGGCGCGGTCGCGGGACTCGGGTTCGCGTTCATCGAGAACGCGCTCTACATCACCCGCCGGATCGAGGGCGAGGCGCTCGGATTCGGCCTCGACCTCATCGGCGCCGGCGCCGGCATCACCGCGGTCCGGGCGCTCGCCGGGCCGGGCCACGTCATCTACTCTGCGGTCGCGGGCTACTACCTCGGCCTCGCGAAGTTCAACCCCGAACACCGCGGGCCGCTCGTGATCAAGGGGCTCGTCCTCGCGGCGGGCATCCACGCGCTCTACAACTCCACCGTCGGAATCGGGTCGGGCGTCCTCAACGCGGTCACGGGGCTCGGCCGGATCGGCTCGTTCCTCGGCTTCGTCGTCGTCTTCGACGGCCTCTTCGGCCTTCTCCTCCTGAACAAGATTCGGCGCTACAACGGGGCCTTCCGCTCGGCGTCGGCCGACGACGAGGCGACGACCGACGGGGTGTCGACCGAGGCGCCGACGCCCGACGCCCCCGACGACGCGCCCGACGACTGGTCGTGGGACGACGACGCGGGCGACGAGCGCCGCTAGTTCCGGTCGCGGTAGCCCGCGACCAGCGACTCGACGTACTTCGCGACCACGTCGACCTCGACGTGGACCGGGTCGCCGGCCGCCTTCGCAGACAGGCTGGTTTCCTCGTAGGTCGTCGGGATGATCGCGACTCCGACCGTCTCTGTCCCGCGCTCCGCGACGGTCAGGCTGATTCCGTCGAGCGCGACCGACCCTTTCTCGACGACGTACCGCCCGAGGTCGTCGGGCAGCGAGAACTCGAACCACCAGTCGTCGCCGACCCGTTCGACCGACTCGACCGTCCCGACGCCGTCGACGTGCCCCTGGACGAGGTGGCCGTCGAACCGGCCGTCGGCCGCCAGCGCGCGCTCGAGGTTGAGCGGGTCGCCCGCCTCGACCTCGCCGAGGTAGGTCTTCGCGAGCGTCTCCTCGGCGGTGAAGACCTCGAACCACGACCCGTCGTCGGCGAACGCCTCGACGGTGAGACAGACGCCGGAGAGACTGATCGACTGGCCGTGGTCGAGGCCGGGAAGCGGGTCCGCGGGCGCGACCCGGAGCCGCCGGCCCCCCTCGTCCTCGACGACCCGACCGACCCGTGCGACGCCCTCGACGATACCGGTGAACACGTGTGGTCGTCGCCCCGGGCCGGAAAATCGATTTCGTTTGGGGAGCGTGCGTAACGGAAACGACTTTTTCGCCCCGGCTCCTCGGCGCGTCCGTGCGCCTCGGTATTCTCGAGACTATCGGTCTCGCCGGCACCCTCGTGTTCGCTATCCCGGCGGCCCTGCTCGGAATCGAGTTCGTCGTCTCCGGCTCCCGACCGTTCGTCGGCTGGGTCCTGGTCGTCGTCGCCGTTCTGATGGTCGTCGTGCCGCGGTACGTCGTCACGCCCGGAGACGTGCCCGAACGGGTCGCGGGCGAGGTCGTCGACCGCGCCCTCGGCGACGACGAGAACCGGGAGTGACGCGGCGGCTACCCGCCGAGTACCCGCGCTCTGTCCTCCCCGACGACCAGCGTGTTCGCCAGCCGCACGGCCGCATCGGTCTCGGGCACCCGCCCCGCGGGCGCGACGACGAGGGCGTGTCCCGTCTCCAGCGCCGCGTCCGTCCCGACCAGCGGCGCCTCCCGGCGGGCCAGTCCCGTCCCGGCGACGACCCGCTGTCCGACCGGTTCGACCCCGAACGACCCGAGTTCGGCCCGCACCTCGGCGGCCAGCCAGTCGACCTCGGTTCCGGGCGTAGCCTCGCCCGCGGCGACCCGGAGCGCCGACTCCGCCGCTACCTGCGTCCGCCGGACCGCGCCGCCGTCGCCCCCGACGACGAGCGTGCGCGCGAGGCGGGCCCAGCGACCGTCGACCCGCGCGCTCGCGTCCACGACGACCGGCGCGCCGGCGCGGAACGGCCCGTCGACCCCGACCGCGGGGGTTGCGCCTGCGGCGGCGACGCCGCTCGCGACCTGTCGGCGTAGCCGCTCGACGGCCGACTCGTCCTCTCGCTCGTCTCCGGTCACCGCCAGTTCGCCGTCTGCCCCCGCCGACAGCACCTCACGAGCGCGCTCGACCCCCGCGCGGGCGGCGCGGGCGGCGCGGCTCAGTGCTGCCCGTTCGCGCTCGTCTTTCTGTGCGCGGGCCTCGGCGACCGCCGTCGTCGACCGGAGGTCGTGGCCCGCCCGTTCGACCCGGAGCGCCGCGTCGTGCGGGACGTGTCGCGGCGCACACACGGCGCCGTCGGGCAGGGCGTCCACGAGCGCGAGCGTCGGGTCGTCGGCCGTCTCGACGACCCGCCCCGCGACGGCTCCGAGGTCCGTGCTCGCCGCCTGTGGCGCGTACAGCGTCGGCTCGTCGTCGAAGAGGTACGCACACGACTCGGGGGGGAGCGGGGCGTCGACGAGCCACCGCAGGTCCGGGTCGCCCGCCCGCCCGACGTGGACGAACGGCGCGTCGGTCGACGGGCGGCGCACCGCCTTACTCGGTGGTCGCCGGCTCGGCCCGGAGCGCGTCGACGAGCGCCTGTGGCTCCTCCTCACGAATCTCGTTGTGGAGGAGGACGCTCACGGGGAGGGTCGGAGCGCCGTTGATGAGGTTCTCCAGGATGACCAGCCGCTCGCGCGCCCGAGACATCCCGACGTAGAACACCCGGCGCTCGTTGTCGGTCAGGATCGGCACGCGGCTGGTCGAGAGGTCAAAGCCCGGCTCTTCCTCTGTCTGTGCGGCGCTCGCGGCCATCTGCTCGACGACCTTCTCCGTGAGGTCCGTCGAGAGGAAGACGTGGTCGGCCTCGCGGCCCTTCGCGCTGTGGATGGTGCCGACCCGCACCCGGGAGGGGTCCATCCCGGTGTAGTCGTGTAGGAAGTACGCCTGGACGGATTTACGCTGGAAGCTCGTGACCTTCCGGAGCATGTCGCCCGCGGAGGCCCGGTCTGGCGCGAACGGCACGATGTCTGCGACCGCCTGGGGGTCGATCTCGATCTCGGCGAGGTCGTCCGTGTCGGCCGCCTCCTCGGCGTCGTCGATGACGGCGTACAGCTCGTCGCGGTCGTTCGAGCCGAACGCCGAGGTCTTGAACATGTCCGCGAGGCGGCGGGCCTCGAGGCCGGTCAGGGACTCGCCGTCGTCGAGTTTCTCGACGCCCCGGACGTAGTCGGAGAGCCGGTCGGTCCACATCCGCTGGTCGGTGAGACACGAGAACGGAATCCCCTTCGAGAGGAACTCGTCGATGAAGTCGAACATCTGGTAGCGCGCCCGGAACAGGACCATCACGCTCTCGTCCGTCCGGTCGACGGTGTGGACGACGTTGCGCACGAGGTCGAGCACCGACTTGTTCGCCTCGGCCTCGACGACGCCGCCCTCCTTCCGGGGGTTGAGGTCTTTCTCCTGGCGCTTGTCGATGTGGCGGATCGACGTGTTCACGACGTCGAGGACGTTCGACGGGAGGCGGTAGGAGTTCGGGAGGACGACGTCCTCGTCGGGGTCGGCGTCCAACAGGAGGTTCGGGTCCGCGCCCTGCCACGCGTAGACGACCTGGTCGTCGTCGCCCGCGATCAGCACCCGCTCCATGTGCGGTCGCCACTCCTCGTACACCTGGTGCTGGAGGGTGGTGATGTCCTGGAACTCGTCGATCACGAGGTAGTCGACGTGGGGGACGAGCGACCGTCCCTTCACCCGCTCCAGCATGTCGGCGAAGCCGACGAGTCCTTCCTCGCCCTTGTACGCCCGCCACGCCCGGATCGTCTCCGGGACGTCGATCCGGTCGTCCGAGGAGGGCCACGTCGGGGTGTACTTGTTCCCCTCCAGCGAGTCGGGGTCGATCTCCGGGGGGAGACGCACCTCCTCGACGTCCCACTGGAAGGGGACGTCGTACCAGTCGGCCACGTCGCGGTCCGTCCGCTGGAGCCACTGGCTGGTCGCGATGATCTTGTTTCCGATGGTGGTCGAGCGAGCGGTGCGCCGGCCCGCCCCGGAGTGTTCGTCCTCGAACTCGATGCCGTAGTCCTCACAGAACGCCTGCTTGTCGTCGTCGCCGACGACGTCGCCACGCGAGAGGTCGAGCAGTTCGTACGCCTTCGCGTGCATCGTACAGACGTTGCCCTGGAGGGCCCGGGGCGTGGTGTCCAGTCGCTCCGCGAGGCGGTCACGGACCTCTTGGGCCGCCGCCCTGGTGTACGACACCACGAGGACGTCCCGCACGCCGACGTCCTCGCGAGAGAGGAGTTCCTCGACGCGGTCGAGGAGCGCAGTCGTTTTGCCGCTTCCCGGCCCCCCGAACAGCCGGGTGAGCGTTCCGCCGTCGTCGGACATTAGAAGACCTAACGACGGCGGGGCAGATAAGTGACGTGGCTACGTCCAGCCGGGATCAGGCGTCGGGGCACCAGCCACAGACGCCGCAGGTCGCGGCCCCTTCGTCGTGGAGCGCCCCGCAGTCGGGGCACTGAAGCTTGTTATACGACCGGTCCCAGCGTACCGGGTCGGTTTCGTGTCCACGGTCGGCCAGAAACTGGTCGAACACGTCGTCGTCGCCGCTGGGTGCCGATGCCATTGCGTGTCACGGTATGGCGTGCCACGGCTTATAGCTGGCGCCTCTCGCGACGCTCACAGGTCGTAGAGCGAGGCGTACTTCTCCGTCACGTGGTCGGTGAACGCGTCGGCGGTGAACCGCGACCCCGTCGCCTCGCGGACCAGTTCGTCCGTCTCCAGGCGCTTTCCGTGCGCGTGGACGTGTTCGCGAAGCCACGCTCGGAGCGGCCCGAACTCCCCGTCGCGGGCCCGGTCGGCGACGTCCACGTCGGCGCTCGCGGCGTCGTAGATCTGCGCCGCCATCGCCGAGCCGAGCGAGTACGTCGGGAAGTAGCCGAAGTTGCCGTACGACCAGTGGATGTCCTGCAGACACCCCTCGGCGTCGTTCTCCGGCGTCACGCCGAGATACTCCGACATCTTCTCGTTCCAGACGGCAGGCACGTCCGAGACGTCGAGGTCGCCCCGGACCAGGTCCCGCTCGATCTCGTAGCGCAGGACGATGTGGAGGTGGTAGGTCAGTTCGTCGGCCTCCACCCGGATCCGGTTGTCGGGGTCGACCCGGTTCGCCCAGCGGTACAGGGCATCGACCTCGGGCGCGACGCCGAGGTGCTCCTCCAGCAGCGGTCGGAGACGCGCGAGGAACGGGCGCGAGCGCCCGACGTGGTTCTCCCACAGCCGCGACTGGGACTCGTGGACCGAGAGGTCCCGCGCCTCGCCCAGCGGCGTCCCGTAGTCGTCCTCGGGCAGCCCGAGGGTGTAACAGGCGTGGCCGAACTCGTGGACGGTCGGAAACACGCTCTTGACCGGGTCGTCGGGGTCGAACCGCGTCGTGATCCGCGCGTCGTACACCGTCCCGGTCGAGAACGGGTGGGGCGCGCGGTCGAGGCGCCCGCGGTCCCACGGGTAGTCGAGGAGGTCGAGTACGTCCCGCACGAGGGCCTCCAGGTCGTCCTCGTCGTAGGTGCCCTCGAACGGGTTCGCGGGATCGACGCCGCTCGCGCGCACCTCGTCGACCAGCGGGACGATCGCGTCTCTGATCTCCGTCAGGATCGCCTCGGCACGCTCCAGCGGCAGGCAGGGCTCGAACTCCTCGAACAGCACCTCGTAGGGGTCGCGGTCGGGGTCGACGTGGGCGGCGTACTCCCGCTTCAACTCGACGAGGTCCTCTAGGTGCGGCGCGAACTGCTCGAACTCCGACGCCTCCCGTGCCGCGCGCCACGCCTCCATCGCCTCCGACGCCCGGGCGGTCGTCCGCTCTACCAGCGCGGTCGGGACCCCGGCGCGCCGGTCGTACTCTCGCCCGACCTCGCGCAGGAGCGCGCGCTCGTCGTCGGTCTCGGCGCCGGCGGCGTCGAGCAGGTCGCCCGTCTCCGGGTCGGTGAACAGGTCGTGTTCGACCGCGGAGATGGCCGCCAGCTGCTGTGACCGGGCGGGCGCGCCGCCCGGCGGCATCTTGGTCTGCTGGTCCCACGACAGCACCTCGCCCGCCGCGCCGAGGTTCCGGAGTCGCTTCACTCGGCTCGTCAGCCGGTCGTACGGCCTGCTCTCTCCGTCTTCGCCGTCGGTCGTCGCCATACGCGTTCCAGAGGCGCGGCGGGCTTCAATCCGGCCTTCCGCGGCGGGCGAGCGGCCCGCTCTCGCCGGCGCGCGGGCCGTCACGCCCGCCGCGCGCGGCTCGTCACCGCCTCGTAGATCCGCCGACACCGCACCAGTGTCTCGATCGAGGCCGACTCGTCGGCGGTGTGTGCCTCGCCCGGCTCCGACGGCCCGACGACCACGCAGGCGGTCCCCGCGGCGGCGAGTCGCCCCGCGTCCGTCGCGTGGGGCTTGATCACGTGCTCCGGCGCCCCCGCCTGGGCCTCGCGCGCCGCCGCGAGCGCCGCGTCCGCGAGACGCGGGTCGGAACACGCCATCGGCGGGAGGTCCTGGTCCACGGTCGTCGAGACGCCCTCGACCCTCTCGACGCGCCCGAGGTCGACCCGCGCGTCCGGCACCGTCCGCTCGTCGACCGTCAGTTCACAGCGCTCCGGGACGACGTTCCACGCCTCGCCGCCCTCGATGCCGGTGACGGTCAGGAGCCCCGCCATCGGCTGGCCGAGGACCGTCGTCTCGGGCGGCTCGACCGCCCGTAGCTCCGCGACGGCGTCACAGGCGCGGTAGACGGCGTTCGCCCCGGCCTCCGGCTCGCTCGCGTGTCCGGCCTCGCCGCGGGCCTCGACGGTCACCGCGCGCCGACCCCGGTGGGCCACCGCCACGTCGGTCACGCCCGGCGCGGAGTAGCCCGTCGACCCCTCGCAGACGACGGCGTGGTCGGGGGCGAACCCGTCCTCGACCGCCGCCTGCGCCCCCAGTCCGCCCTGCTCTTCGGCGACGAACGAGGCGAAGACGAGGTCGGTCGCGGGGTCGGCGTCCCGGAAGGCGAGCATCGCCGCCGCGAGCGCGCCCTTCATGTCCGCCGTCCCGCGGCC
This sequence comes from Haloferacaceae archaeon, assembly GCA_042217165.1. Lineage (GTDB taxonomy): Archaea > Halobacteriota > Halobacteria > Halobacteriales > Haloferacaceae > A07HB70. Next base: position 24,000 of record JBDGTD010000028.1, read on the forward strand.
GTAGAGGCGTTCGCCGTCGCTCTCGACGGCGAGACGGTCGCCCCCGCCGGCGACCTGTGACTCCGCCGGCGGCACCACGTCGTGGTGGCCGACGAGCGCGAGCGTCGGGCCCGTCCCCACTGCCCGGCGCGCGAACACGTTTCCGTGGTCGTCGCGCCGCACCGCTCCGTCGGTCTCCGCGCGGAGCCACCGCTCCACGAGGTCGCCAGCCTCGCGCTCGCCCGCGTCCTCGTGGCTCGGCACCTCGACGAGGTCACGCGTGAGGGCGACGAGTTCGTCCTCGGTCATGGCAGCGGGTCGGCGCGCGGGGTCTTGGCTCCGGCGGCGCGTCACAGCCGCGTCCGCATCGCGACGGCCGACTCCGGACAGAGCGTCTCGAACTCGTCCGTCCCGGCTATCTCTGACGGGACGTCCGCGCGCCACGCGCTCGTAGCCCCGCACGGCGAAGAACTCCCCCGCCGTCGTGGTGAGCAGATACGCTCTCCGGGCCCTCGCGTCGCGGGCCTCTAGCGCCGCGCGGATCGCCGTCCCGACACCCTCCCCTCGCGCAGCGGGCTCGACGACGACAGAGCGGAGGAGCGCGGCGTCGCCCCGCACCTCCAGTCCGCCGGTGCCGACCCGGTCGCCGTCTCTGACCGCGACGCGGAGGCGGACCGACGGTTCGCGCAGGTCGGCCGTCGGCAGGCCCGCCCGCGAGAGGAGCGACTCGACGTACGGGCGGGCGTCGTCGGCGGGCCGGAGGGTCACGCTCGCGTCGGACACGGACCGGGCACGCGGTCGAGGTCCAACTACCCCGGTCCGTCGTCTCGCGGCGACGTTCCGCTCCGCGGTCGGCGAGGACAACGACGAGACGGGGGCGACGACGCTCGCGACGATCCGGCCGACGCGGCGCGGCGTCGAGAGCAGGCCGAGCGAGCCGACGAGCGCCGTCGCGCGCGCTCGGGCAGGTGGGCCGTCCCGACAGCCGAGGGGACGGGGCTCGCGGCCAGTCGCGCGCCGCGGGCCGAGGCTCGAACAGACGACGGGCTGGCCCGTAGCGCCTCAGTTCGTTCCGCGCCACGCGTGCGTCGTACGGCTTATACGACCGCCCTCCCCAATCCGGGTATGGATATCGTGCCGGACACGAGCGCCGTCGTCGACGGTCGGGTGACCGAGCGCCTCGACGCCGGCGAGTACCCGGACGCGCGGATTCTCGTCCCCGAGGCGGTCGTCGGCGAACTGGAGTCGCAGGCGAACGACGGCCGCGACAGCGGCTGGGACGGACTCGCCGAACTCCAGCGGCTGGTCGACCGCACCGAGGACGGCCTGACCGTCGAGTACGTCGGTCGGCGGACGACGGGCGACGAGCGCTCGGCGGCCCACGAGGGCGACATCGACGCGGTCATCCGCGACATCGCGGAGGACCGGGACGCGACGCTTCTCACCAGCGACGGCGTCCAGGCCGAGGTCGGCCGCGCGAAGGGTCTCACCGTCGACTACGTCGAGCCGCGCGGGCGCGACACCGAGTCGCTCCGGATCGAGGGGCTGTTCGACGACACGACGATGAGCCTCCACCTCCGGACGGGGACGCCCCCGAAGGCCAAGCGCGGGGCCATCGGCGACATGCACTACGAGACGATTCGCGACGAGGCCACCACGGAAGACGAGATGCGCGACTACGCCCACGACGTGGTAGAGAGCGCGCGCGCCAGCCCACAGGGGTTCGTCGAACTGGAGGAGCCGGGGATGACCATCGTCCAGTTCCGGCAGTACCGGATCGCGGTCGCGCGTCCGCCGTTCGCGGACGCCTTCGAGATCACGGCGGTTCGTCCCATCGTCAAGACCGACCTCGACGACTACGCGTTCGCGGACGAACTCCGCGACAGACTGGCCGAGCGCCAGCGCGGCGTCCTCATCTCCGGGGCGCCCGGCGCCGGCAAGTCGACGTTCGCACAGGCCGTCGCGGAGTATCTCTCCGGCTCGGACTACGCGGTGAAGACGATGGAGAAGCCCCGCGACCTGCAGGTCGGTCCGGACGTGACCCAGTACACCGAACTCGGGGGGTCGATGGCGAAGACCGCCGACTCCCTGCTGATGGTCCGCCCCGACTACACCATCTACGACGAGGTGCGCAAGACGGCCGACTTCGAGGTGTTCTCGGACATGCGTCTCGCTGGCGTCGGGATGGTCGGAGTCGTCCACGCGACCCGGGCGATCGACGCCCTCCAGCGGCTGGTCGGCCGGGTCGAACTCGGGATGATCCCGCAGGTGGTCGACACCGTCGTCTACATCGAGGCCGGCGAGGTCGACACGGTCTACGACGTCACGACGGAGGTGAAGGTGCCCGCGGGTCTCGCGGCGGAGGACCTCGCACGGCCCGTCATCCGGGTGCGAGACTTCGAGACCGGGCGCCCCGAGTACGAGATCTACACGTTCAACCGGCAGGTCGTCACCGTCCCCGTCGGCGACGAGGAGGAGGGCACCGAGTCGGGCGTCGACCGCATCGCGAAAACGGAGATCGAACGCGAGATCCGGTCGGTCGCGCGCGGCGACGTGACCGTCGAGTTAGAGGGCCGTGACCGCGCGGTGGTCTACGTCGACGAGGACGACATCTCCTACGTGATCGGCAAGGGCGGCGGCCGGATCCAGGAGATCGAGCAGACCCTCGGGATCGATATCGACGTGCGGACGCACGAGGAGCGGCCGTCGACGGGCGCGAACGGCGGCGGCGCGGACGCGAGCGGCGGCCCGGCCGACGGCGCCCACGGCGAACCCGTCCGGCCCGAGGTGACGAACAAACACGTCGTTCTGCCGGTCGACGGGCACGTCGGCGAGACGGTGGAGGTGCGCGCGGACGGCGAGTACCTGTTCACCGCGACGGTGGGTCGCGGGGGCGAGGTACAGGTCTCTCGCGGGTCGGCGATCGCAGACGAACTAGAGGCGGCACTCGACCGGAAGGCGCGGGTGACCGTCCTCCCGGCTTAGTCGCACTCGACGCAGTCGTCGACCTCGACGCCGCCGTCGGCCTCTGCGGCCTCGGCCGGCGGTTCGGTGAGGCGATAGAGGTTCTGTCGGGCGTCGGCGAAGTAGACGTCCTCGTCGACGACGCCGATACGCTCCAGCCGTTCTAGGGCGTACCGGACAGTGCGTGCCGAGAGCATCGACTCCTCGACGATCCCCTTCTGTGTCAGCGGCCCGTCATACTCGAGCACCTTGAACACGAGCTTCGCGCTCGGCGGAAGATCGTCGAGGTCGTCGGCGTCGTCCCCTCCGGTCATTACTGAGGTGGAACGGACCCACGTTCATAAAGATTGAGGCACCCGGCCGAGCGGTTCGGCTGGCGCGGCGGCTGTCGCGCCCGCCTCGATTCGCCTTCTGTTCTGATGTCTGTCACTTTCTCCGCTCCCGTCCGCCGTGTCGGCTCACGGGGTCGCCGCCCTGTCTCGCAGGCCGCCGCGTCCGCGCTCTGTCACGCCCGGAACGAACTCCTTTTGCCGCCGGCTCGCACAGTCCGGGATATGGCAACGGAAACGCAGGCCGGACTCTCCGGACATCTCCGGGGAGTGACGGTCACCACGGTCGCCTGTCTCGCGGGGGTGATCGCCGGCATCGTCTCGGGTGCGCTCTTCGGCACGAGCCCCGAAGCGGCGACCGACCAGCGGACGCTCGGTATCCTCGTCGCGTTCGTCCTCGTCCAGTTCCCGATACTGAAGCTCGTCGGGGTCGAGGTCACCGACTTCGGGGCCAAGGACACCCTCTATCTCGTCTTCATGACGTTCGTCCTCTGGTTCGTCACGCTCACTATCGTCCTCACCGCCGGCGTCTCGCTCTGATGGCCGACGACAGCATCGCCGTCGTCGACCTGGACCGGTGCCAGCCCGACCGCTGTAACTACGAGTGTGCGAACTTCTGTCCACCGAACCGCACGGGGAAAGACTGTATCGTCACCCGCGAGGAGCACTACGACGCCGAGGGGCAGGAGGAGTACGACGGCGGCGCCGACCAGGTGTGGATAAGCGAGGAGATCTGTCTGGGCGAGAGCTGTGGCATCTGTGTCGAGAAATGCCCGTTCGACGCCATCGAGATCATCAACCTCCCGCAGGAACTCGAGGAAGAGCCCGTCCACCGCTACGGCGACAACGCCTTCGCGCTCTACGGCCTGCCCGTCCCCGACGCCGGCCGCGTGACCGGCGTTCTCGGCCCGAACGGCATCGGGAAGACCACCGCAGTCCGGATGCTCGCGGGCGAACTGGTGCCGAACCTCGGCGCGGTCAACGAGGAGCCCGACTGGGACCGCGTCCTCGACCGCTTCCGCGGCACCGAACTCCAGCCGTACGTCGAGCGCCTGCGCGCCGAGGAACTCACGGTGGCGCGCAAGCCCCAGTACGTCGACGCCATCCCGGAGCGCTTCGACGGGACGACCCGCGACCTGCTCTCGCGCACCGACGAGCGCGGTGTGCTCGACGACCTGATCGAGCGCCTGTCGATCGGCCCAGTCGTCGACCAGCCGATCGACTCGCTCTCCGGCGGCGAACTCCAGCGGGTCGCGCTCGCGGCCACTGTCGCGCGCGACGCCGACTTCTACTTCCTCGACGAGGTGACGCCGTACCTCGACATCGGCCAGCGCGTCGCCGCCGCGCGCCTCGTCGCCGACCTCGCCGAGGACGACGAGCGCGACCGGTCGGTGCTCGTCGTCGAACACGACCTGGCGGTGCTCGACCTGCTCGCCGACGCCCTCCACGTCGCCTACGGCCGCCCGGGCGTCTTCGGCGTCATCACCGGCCCGAAGTCGACGCGCAACGGGATCAACGAGTATCTGAACGGCTACCTCGACAACGAGAACATGCGGATCCGACAGGACTCGATCACCTTCGAGGAACACGCCCCCCGGACCTCGACGACGGGTTCTGCGCTCCTCCAGTATCCGGCTCTCTCGAAGTCCTACGGTCCGGACGCCTTCTCGCTCGACGTCGAGGCCGGCACCGTCTACCGCGGCGAGGTACTCGGCGTCGTCGGCCCGAACGGCATCGGAAAGTCGACGTTCGCCCAGCTCCTGGCCGGGTCGCTGGAGCCGGACGAGGGCGACCTCGACACCCACCTCGACATCGCCTACAAGCCACAGTACGTCGAGGCCGACCAGCCGATGCGGGTCGACGCCTTCCTCTCCTCGATCACGGACGACTTCGGCACGTCGCTGTGGAACACGGAGATCAGAGACCCGCTCCAGCTCGAGCGGGTCATGGAGCAGCGCCTCCCCGACCTCTCCGGCGGCGAGCGCCAGCGCGTCGCGATCGCGGCGGCTCTCTCGAAGGACGCCGACCTCTACCTGCTCGACGAGCCGAGCGCCCACCTGGACGTCGAACAGCGGGTGCGCGCCACGACCGCGATCCGACGCTACGCCGAGAGCCACGACGCCACCGCGATGGTCATCGACCACGACATCTACATGATCGACCTGCTCGCGGACCGCCTGCTCGTCTTCGAGGGCGAACCGGCCAAGCGCGGCCACGCCGCGCCCCCGCAGGGGATGCGAGACGGGATGAACGAGTTCCTCGCCGACCTGGACGTGACGTTCCGTCGGGACGCGCGGACGGGTCGTCCGCGGATCAACAAGCCGGGGAGCCAGAAAGACCGCGAGCAGAAGCGCTCCGGCGAGTACTACTACGCGCCCGAAGAGAGCCGCTGACGCGCCGCGGGTCGACTCCGTCTCGCCGTTCTGCCACGTGGCCCGCTCGCTGCGCTCCGCGGTTCGACCCGTCGGGTCTCACCGCTCCACCTCGCGGGCCCTCGCTACGTTCGGCTCCGCGTTCCTACCGCAGGAGCCGCGAACAGGACCCACAGAGGTTCTCCTCTTTCACGTCGACCTCGCGGACGGTCGGAGAGAAGCTCATCACACAGCGGTCGTTGTCGCAGTGTTCGAGGCCGAACGTGTGGCCCACCTCGTGGACCACCTCCTTTCTGACCCTGTCGTCGAACACTTCGGACTGGGGCTTCGACGTGACGCCGCCGTCCGAGGAGGTCTGGAGGCGATACGTAGAGATGACGGAGCCGTTGCCGTTGAGATAGGCGAGGCCGAACACGTAGTTCCGCCGGCGGTAGTAGAGGTCCTCCGACGTGATTCCGATGTTCTTGTCGCCGCTCCCGATGCGGCTCGCGAGTTCGATGAACTCCTCGGCACGGTACTGGTTCCGGCTCCGGTCGTAGGCGCCGTCCGGGACCGGCTGTGAGTCGTGGACGGTCACCTCCACGTCGTAGACCGACTGCAGGGCTGTCGACGCCTCGTTCATCACCCTGCCGTTCACGCCTCCGACGGGGACGATGTCCACGAGCATAGACCGGTTTAACAACCGCCGGGTGCTAAACGTTCCGCCGTCGTGCGCTCAGTGTCCGATGTTCTCGCGCGGTACGACCGCCTCGTCGAGGTCGGTGTCGGCCGCCGGACCGACCTCGCGGCCACGCTCGCCGCCGCCGGCCACGAGGTGGTCGTCGTCGACGTCTCGCCGCCCGACCCGCCACCCGGCGTCTGTGCCGTCCACGACGACGTCTTCGGGCGCGCCGCGGCGGTCGAACGGGCGCGCCGAGCGGGTCGACCGCCCGACCTCGGCCCCTACGCCGGCGCCGACGCGCTCTACGCCCGCCGGCTCCCCCCGGAGCTTCAGCGCCCGGCGTTGACCGTCGCTCGCGCCGCCGGTGCCCCCTTGCTGTTCACGACGCTCGGCGGCGACCCCGTCGTCGTCGCGGCGACGCCGGAGACGGTGCGCGAGGGGACGATCCACCGTGCCGAGTGAAAAGAGAAGACACTAGCCGCTCGCGCCCGGCGGTGGCGTGTGAGCGTTCCGTCTCCCGACGCCGTCGTACTGGACGTCGACGGCGTCCTCGTCGACGTGGCCGACTCCTACCGCCGGGCGGTGGTCGAGACGGTCGCGCGCGAACACGGCCTCGACGCCGACCTCGCCCGCGCGACGGTCCAGCCGCTGAAAGACGCCGGCGGGTTCAACAACGACTGGCTCGTGACCGACGCGATAGCCCTCTACGCGCTGGCGCGCGACCGGGGCTACGACGCCGACCCCGAGGCGTTCGCCGACGCGGCCGCGACGGCGGGCGGGGGTCTGACGGGCGTGCGGGCGGTCCTCGCGGACGCCGTGGGCGCCGAGGTCGAAGACGACTGGGACCCCGACCGACTGCGTGCGGTCTTCCAATCGCTGTACCTCGGGAGCGAGCGCTACCGCGAGTTCGAGGGCGGCGACCCGCCGCTCGACGCCCCGGGCTACATCGCGGACGAACCCGTCCTCGTCGACCCCGAGACGCTCGACGCGCTCCGCGACCGGGTCGAACTCGCCGTCTTCACCGGTCGCCCGGCGCAGGAGGCCGAGGTCGCGCTCTCGCGCGCCGGCCTCGGCGACCTCCCGGCCGAGCGCCGGGTGACCATGGACGACGACCCCCCCGGAAAGCCAGAGCCCGCGGGGCTCGTCGCGCTGGCGGCGCGCCTCGACGCCCGCTCGGTCATGTTCGTCGGCGACACCCTCGACGACGTGCGGACCGCCGTCGCGGCGAGCGAGGCCGACCCCGGTCGGACCTACCGCGGCGTCGGCGTGCTGACCGGCGAGACGGACCGGGAGAAGTTCGCGGCCGCCGGCGCGTGGCGGGTCACAGAGAGCGTGAACGAGGCGGCGTCGCTCGTCGACGAGGCGGCAAACACGAACCCTTAGGACGCCCGGGCCCGGTCGTCCGCTACATCCATGCGTATCGCGATACTCGGCGGGACCGGCGACATCGGCGAGGGACTGGCGCTTCGGTGGGGTGCGGACACGGACCACGAGGTGGTCGTCGGCTCCCGCGACGCCGAGCGAGCGGCGGCGGCGGCGGCGGACTACCGCGACCGTCTCGCGGACCGCGGCCACGACGCGACGCTCGACGCGGCCGCGAACGCCGACGCCGTCGGGAGGGCGGACGTGGTCGTCCTCGCGGTCCCGCCGTACCACGTGAGCGACACGGTCGAGGCGGTCGCGGACGACCTGTCCGACGGCGCGGTCGTCGTCTCGCCCGCGACGGGGATGAAACGCGACGAGGACGGCTTTCACTACCACCGCCCGGGCGCGGGCTCTGTCACCCGCGTCGCCGCCGACGCCGCGCCCGACGGCGTCCCCGTCGTCGGCTGTTTTCACAACCTCGCGGCGGGTCGGCTCGCCGACCTCGACGCCGACCTCGGGATCGACACGCTGGTGGTCGCAGACGACGAGGAGGCGCGCGCGACGGTGACCGAACTGGCCGAATCTATCGACGGTCTGCGCGCCCTGAACGCCGGGTCGATCGCGAACGCGGCGGAAGTCGAGAGCCTCACGCCGCTTCTGATCAACGTCGCGGCGAACAACTCGCTCCACGACCTCGGCGTCCGCTTCGACTAGCGGTCCTCGAGTTCGGCGCGGAGGTCGTCTAACTCCCTGTCGTGGGCCGCAAGCAGGACGAGCAGGTGATAGACGAGGTCGGCCGACTCGGCGACGAGGGCGTCGTCGTCGCCGTCTTTCGCGGCGAGGATCACCTCGGTCGCCTCCTCGCCGACCTTCTCGAGTACCGCGTTCTCGCCTTTCTCGTGGGTGAACAGCGAGGCGGTGTACGAGCCCTCGGGGAGTTCCTCCCGGCGCTGTTCGACCACGGCGAACAGGTCGTCGAGAACGTCTCCCCGGCCCGCCTCGTCTGCCACGCTAGATCGCGACGACGTTCAGCACCTGGACCCCGACGCCGAACAGGGCGCCGAAGGCGACGACCGACCGCGGGTCGATGCGGATCGCGTTCCGGTCCTCGGCGTCGAAATACCTGACGAGTCCGGCGCTCGACATCAGCCCGCCGGAGTTCTGACCGCTGCTCATGCCTATCTGTGCCCCCGCTCGGCACAAGGACCTTTCGCTCTGTGCCGCTGCCGCCCGCCCGGGAAACCCTTTTGCCGTCTGCCCGGATACGCGGGGACGCGATGACTGTTCGACTCAAAGACTTCTACGCAGACTGGTGTGGCCCCTGTAAGACACAGGACCCGATCCTCGACGAGGTCGAGGCGGACTTCCCGGACGTCGAGTTCGAGAAGGTCGACGTCGACGAGAACCAGGACGTGGCCAACGAGTACTCGGTCCGCTCGCTCCCGACGCTCGTGATCGAGGACGACGACGGCGAGGTCGAGCGGTTCATCGGCGTCACGCAGCGCGAACAGATCGTCTCGGCGCTCCAGAAGGCCGGCGCGACGGCGTCGGCTTAGTCGGCGCTCGCCGGTCCGACCTGTTCGGTCTCGTCGGTTCCGTCGGCCTCGGCCGTCGCCTCCAGCGGCGTCCGCTCGACGACGGTCCCGTCGTAGGTCGGGTGTTGTTCGACGACCTCGCCGCGCGGGAGGTCGCCTTCCGCCACCATCTCTTCGAGGAGCCACCACGCCAACTCGACGTGGTCAGTCTTGACCGCGTAGTACTCTTCCGGAACCCCGAGTTCTTGTAGCCGTGCCTCGGTACACCACGCCTTCCCGTAGACGAGCGTGCCGTCGTCGGTCGTCTCGTCGAACGGCCGGCGGACGTTCTGGGCCATCCGTTTCAGCCGGTTGCGGTGCTGGGCGGCGTCTTTGAAGACGCTGGTACAGAAGTAGACCTTCGGGTGGGTCGCCATCTCCTCCAGAATCTCGGATTTCGCGCCCTCGACCGCCGACATATGTCCCTCTCGGAGTTCGTACCCCTGCTCTTGCATCCGGCGGTAGTTCCCCTGGCTCATCTCGAACTCGTTGATGTTGACGAACGCCGCGGCACCCTCCTCCACGAGGTCGACGAACTCGCGCTCGGGCCGGATGCCCGGAATCTCGAACGCCGGGGTCAGGCCCTCTTCGCGCGCGACGTGGAGAATCTCCTCCCACTCGGTGCCGTGGAGGTCGCCCCACAGGTCGTACGGCGGGTGAAATCGGATCTCGTCCAGTCCGGCCTCGCTCAGGCGGCGCATGTTCTCGCGCCCGCCCGTGATGCCGGTGTAGAGGTGGGTGTGGTGGTCCGCGCCGAACTCCTCTTTGAGCATTGAGAGATACCGGCAGGTGCGGTCCATCGCCTCCTGTGGCTCTCCGCCGGTGATGGAGGTGCCGAGCGCGTCCATGCGCTTTGCCTCCTCGATGACGTCGGCGTCGCTCTCGACGGGCCGCTCGTTCGCGTACACCTGCTCGACGTTCTTTCGGTTCTCGCCGAGCGGGCAGTAGAAGCAGTCGCGCTGGTCGCAGTAGCCGTAGA
>JBDGTD010000074.1:0-16896 GCA_042217165.1 Haloferacaceae archaeon
CGCGCAGGCGCTCCATCAGGTCCTCCTTGTCCTGGGCGCGGCCGGCGCGTTCGGTGGTGTTCTCGAGGTCCTGCAGCCACGCCGGCTCCTCGTCGGACTTCTCGGTCGACACCTCGCTCCCGAGCGACCGGAAGCCCTCGAAGTACTTCGGCGAGATGGGGATGTCGGCGTGCGTGAGGCCGTTCGGCAGGTCGTCGTAGCCCTGCGGCACGTAGCCGTCGTCGGGGTACTCCGGCACCGTGTCCGGGACCACGTAGTACCAGAAGGCGTCCCAGACGTCGCTCTCGGCGAACTGGAGGATGGGCTGGACCCGGTCGTGGGGCGGGTAGATGTCGGGGTCGTGGCGCGGCGAGAAGAACGTCTCGTCGGCGCGGGCCTCCTGCTCGTCCCAGCGGACGCCGGAGATGACGCCGTCGATGTCCTCCGATTCGAGGACGTCGTTCAGCGCGACCGTCTTCAGCAGGTGGTTGCCGACGTAGGTGTCGAGCAGGAACGGGAAGGTGTCCTCCTCGTACTCCAGAATCTCCCGGACGTGGTGCCTGTTGTGCTCCGAGAGCGCGTCGACCGGGATCTCGTCGCCGGGCGTGAGTCCGTGGTCGTCGACGTAGGTCCCGATGTCCTCGTTCCGGGCGTAGATGACTTCGAGGTCCCACTCGTCGGCCCAGCGCTCGACGAACTCCATCAGTTCGTCGAAATGCTGGTAGTGGTCGATGAAGACGGCGGGCGGCAGGTCGTAGCCGTACTGTTCGGCCACCTGCTGGACGAAGTAGAGCGTGAGCGTGGAGTCCTTGCCGCCCGTCCACATCACGGCAGGCGTCTCGTACTCCTCCAGCGCAGTCGTCGTCACCTCGACTGCCTTCTCCATCTTGGCGGGGAGCGTCTCGTAGTCCGCCGGGTCCTCGCCCTCGCCGTCCGCGTAGTCGACGTCGAGGTAGTCGGGAAACTGCGTCTCTGACATCGGCTAATGAGATGTAATGTGCCCACAAGTCGTTTGTGGGATCGCCGCGGTGTGTGGCGGAGTAGCACAGCGCGTTCGCGGGCGCAGTCTCGTTCCCGGTCGGCCGGCAGATTCAATCCGCTCCGCCGGGCCACCCAGGCCGTGCTCTCGCCCGCGACGCTCGTCGCGTTCGTTCCCGCCGTCCTCGCGGTGGTCGTCGCGCCCGGCCCGGACACGGTGTACGCCCTGACGCGGAGCCTCGGGAGCGGCCGCGCCGCGGGCGTTGCGGCCGGCCTCGGGACGGCCAGCGGCGTCCTCGTCCACACCGCCGCCGCGACGCTCGGACTCGCCGCGCTCCTGCGTGCGAGCCCGGCGGCCTACGCGCTCGTGACGTACGTCGGCGCGGCCTACCTCGTCTACCTCGGCGTCCGGACGCTCCGTCACGAGGGCGAGTTCGCGGTCAGCCCGGACGGCGACGGGTCGCTCCGGCGGTCGTACCGCGAGGCCGTCGTCGTCAACGTCACGAACCCGAAGGTGGCGCTGTTCGTGCTGGCGGTGTTCCCGCAGTTCGTCCCCGCGGACGCGACGGCCGCGATGTCGCTGCTCGGCGTCGTCTACGCGGCGCTCAGCCTCGCGTACCTCGGCGGCGTGGCGCTGTTCGCGGGGCGACTCCGCGGGCCGCTGCTGGAGTCGAGACGGACCCGACGGGCGCTGCGGTACGCGAGCGGGATCGTACTGGTCGGGTTCGGGGTGGCGCTGGCGGTGGACGGCTGGACGGCGTGAGGAACTGTCCGGGGCGACCCGTCCTGGCGTCACAAACAGTTACGGTTCGGGCACGTGATCGTGTCACACGACGACCGATGCGACTGGACAGGTACTACGGGAAACTGCTGACTCGCTTCGACGAGCGGCCGGCGCTGTGTTTCCGCGACGAGCGACTCACCTACGCGGAGGTCGACGACCACACGGCGCGGCTGGCGAACGTATTCCGGTCGATGGGGCTGCGCGAGGACCGCCGGGTGGCCATCCTGATGCGCAACCGTCCGGAGTATCTCCTGACGGAGATCGCCGTGGCCCGGGCGGGCGCCATCGCCATCCCGATGAACAGCCGACTGGACCGCGAACACAGCACACGAATCGTCACGGACGCGAAAGCAGACGCGCTGGTCGTCGGCTCGCAGTACTTCGACGTGGCGCGGGAACTCCAGCAGGAGCATTTCGGCCTGAAGTACATCGTCGGTGTCGCGGACGACCGGGAGCTGCCGGTCGGCTTCCAGCGGTACGACGACCTGTTGCGGCGGGGAGAGCCTGACCCGCCGACGGTGGACACGAAGCCGGACGACGTGGCCGCCGTCTTCTACACCAGCGGCACCACCGGCCCGCAGAAGGGGGTGATGCACACCCACGAGGCGCTGGCGCTGAACGCGGCTGCCCACGTCCACGAACTGGACATCCGGCGCCACGAGCGGCTCCTGTTGACGACGCCGCTCGCTCACTCTGCGAACTTCATCACCCGGGCTGCGCTCGCCCAGGGGGCGACGATCGTTCTTCACCCTGGCTTCGACCCCGAGCGAACGCTGTCGGCGATCAGGGACCACGACGTGACGTGGACGTTCCTCGTCCCGACGATGCTCTCGCGGCTGCTCAACGACGATGCCCTCGCGGAGACGGACGTATCGTCGCTAGAGACGGTCGTCTACGGCGCGTCGTCTATGCCGCCGGCGCTGGTCGAGCGCGGCATCGAGACGTTCGGACAGGTGTTCGTCCAGATATACGGGCTGATGGAGGCCCCGGACGTGGTGACGACGCTCCACAAGCACAAACACCAGCCCCGCGAGGGAGCGGTGCTCAACACCGTCGGCTACCCCACTCAGTACGCCGACGTGCGTATCGACGACAGCGACGACCGCTGGGCCGAGAACGTCGGCGAGGTCTGTGTCCGCTCCCCGTTCGGTATGAAGGGGTACTACGACCAGACGAGCGAGACCCCCGAGTGGCTCCGGACCGGCGACCTCGGTCGGTTCGACGAGGCGGGCAGGCTGGTCGTCCTCGACCGCATCCAGGACACGATTCGCGTCGGCGACGAGACGGTGTTCTCGACGAGGGTGGAGAACGTCGTCCAGCGGCACCCCTCTGTCCGACAGGTTGCGGTCATCGGCGTCCCCGCCGGGCGAGAACAGAGCCGTCTCCCGCCTCGCAGCGAGTACGTCGACCAGGAGGTGAAAGCCGTCGTCGCCACCGTCGAAGGGGGGCAGTTGGCCGTCGAGGGGCTACGAGAGTTCTGTGCCGACCACCTCGCCGACCACGAGCTTCCGACCTCGGTCGACTTCGTCGGCGCCCTGCCGGAGACGCCGTACGGTAAGGTAGACAAACGCTCGTTGCGACAGCCCTACTGGTAGTGCTCCGTCTGGAGTTCCAGATGCCCGCGGACGGTCTCCTGTTGGCTATCGCCGACACCGTCGGCGCCGACACCGTCGAGTTCGACAACGTCGTTCCGATGTGCGCCGACCGGATCATGGTGTTTGCCTCCCTGACCGTCCCCGGCGACAGAGACGTGGCCGCAGCGCTGGACGGCGTCTCCGACATCGCGGTCAAGCACTGCTCGGCGACGTCCGAGGCAGGTCTGTACCACGCCTCCTTCGTGACCGACTTCGACGAGTCGGTCGTCGCGTCTGTCGTCTCGGAGGAGGCGGTCCCGCACCGGTTCGTGGGCACCGAGGACGAGATAAGCGCCGTCGTCACCGTCGACGACTGGAACCAGCTCCGTGACCTCGCGGCTACTATCGAACGCGAGTACGGGATCTTCGACCTCCGCGGAACGTCGGAGATAGAACGCCCCGGATACCCGCTGGGTCGGGACCGACTCGAGTACGGCGTTCGCGGCAAGCTCACCCCCGATCAACTCGAAGTACTCCGGACCGCGTACGAGATGGGTCACTTCGCGGTGCCACAGCAGGCGACCAGCGGGGAAGTCGCCGAGGCGCTGGGCATCGGCCGGTCGACGTTCTCAGAGCGCGTGCGTCGCTCGCAGAACAACCTCCTCCGCGTCCTCTTCAGCGACACCGGCTGACTCCGACCGACAGACGGGCGTTGCAGCCGTCCCCGCGCGCCCGGCTTAATACAGAAACATATGTCATTATAGTTCGTGAGAAGTAATAATACGCTACTCCCCGTTTCTCGCCGTATGGCAACGTCGGACGACGACGCCGGTCACACGCCCGAGGTCCTGTCGATCGACGCCGGCGGGACGATGACAGATACGTTTCTGATGGACGAGAGCGGCGAGTTCACCATCGGGAAGGCGAAGACCACGCCGGCGGACGAGTCCCGTGGGTTCGTCAACTCCTCCCGGGACGCACTGGACGACTGGGGGCTGGACATCGACGAGAGCTTCCCGACCCTGACCTCGACCGTGTACTCGGGGACGGCGATGCTCAACCGTCTAGTCGAGCGGGAGAGCGAGGTCGACGTCGGCGTGATCACCACCGGTGGGTTAGAGGACACGCTCCGAATGGGCCGCGGCCGACAGTCCTACACCGGGTACTCGTACTCCGACCGACTCCACGTCAACACGCACAAACACCCCGACCCGCTGATCGAGCGAGACATGATCCGCGGGGTACGCGAGCGTATCGACGTGAAAGGCAACGAACTCGTACCGCTGTACGAGGACGACGTTCGCGACGGCGTCCACGACCTCCTCGACCGCGGCGCAGACCACATCGTCGTGATGTTTCTCCACTCCTACCAGAACGAGTCCCACGAGCGCCGAACGCAGGAGATCGCTCGGGAGGTCATCGACGAGCGAGACGCGGACACGACGGTGATGCTCTCGAGCGAGTACTACCCGACGCTGAAGGAGCTCCAGCGGCTGAACACGACGGTCGCGGAGGCCTACGCCGCCGAGCCGTCCCGCGAGCAGCTGACAAACGTCCAGGACGCGGTCAACGACCACGGCGGCGACATCGGCGTGCGGGTGATGGCGAGCCACGGCGGGACGATCGACATCGAGGCAAACGAGCTCGCGCGGACGATGATCTCCGGCCCCATCGGCGGAATGATCGGTGCGAACTACTTCGGCCGACAGACCGGCTACGACAACATGGTCTGTACCGATATCGGGGGCACCTCGTTCGACATGGGCATCATCATCGACAACGACTGGGAGATCGACTACAACCCCGAGATGGCCCGGCTGCTGCTCTCGTTGCCGATGGTCAACATGGAGAGCGTCGGTGCCGGCACCGGAAGCTACGTGCGGGTCAACCCGACCTTCGACACGATCGAACTCGGTCCCGAGAGCGCCGGCGACCAGGTCGGGGTCTCCGCCGTCGAGACCGACGTCGACACCGTCACGGTGACCGACTGTCACGTCGCGATGGGGTGGATCGACCCCGACAACTTCCTGGGCGGCGACATGCCTATCAGCCGCGGCGTCGCCGAGCGAGAGATCCGCGAACAGGTCGCCGTCCCGATGAATCTCGGGGTCCACGAGGCCGCTCAGGGCGTCGTGGACATCCTCGAGAACAAGCTCCGCAACGACCTCGAGGCGGTCGTCACCGGCGCTGGCTACTCGCCGTCGAACTTCAAGTGTCTCTCCTACGGCGGCGGCGGCCCGGTCCACACCGCGGGGTACACCCAGGGACTGGGCTTCGACGAGGTGCTCGTCCCCGAGTTCGCCGCTGCCTTCTCGGCGTTCGGCTGTGGCGCCGCGGACTACGAGTACCGCTACGACCAGACCACGAGCATCGACATCGACCCCGACGTCTCCGTCGAGGAGGCCGCCAAGACCGCCGGTGCGCGGCTCACCGACGTCTGGTCGAATCTCGAGGAGAAGATCGTCGACGAGTTCAGCAACTCCAACGTCGCCCGCGACGAAATCGAGTTCCAGTACCACATCCTCGGTCAGTACCAGGGCCAGCTCAACAGCATCGACATCACCTCGCCGGTCGCGGTCGCGGACGACCCCGACAAGCTCGAACGGCTGCTCGAGACGTTCGAGGCCGAGTACCGCCGGCAGTACTCCGAGGAGGCCCGCTCGCCGGAGCTGGGTCACACCATCACCCAGGCCTCCGTCCGCGGGGTCCAGGACGTGACGAAGCCGAAGATCCCCGAGGAAGAGCCCGTCGGCTCCGACCCCCCCGAGGCCGCGTTCAAGTCACCCCGGGACGCCTACTGGAGCGGGGACTGGCTGGAGACCCGTATTTTCGACCTCCACGAGCTCCGGCCGGGTAACGAGGTCGCCGGACCGGCCGTCCTCGAGGGCGCCGCGACGACGTTCGTCCTCCCGCCGGGCTACGAGACACGGCTGGACCGACACCGGGTCCACCACCTCGAACACACCGGCTGACTGCGCTCCCGCGGCACCAGCGACCGACCGCGTCCTCGTGTGGAAATGCATTCACCCCGCCCGCGATCCGACGGCGGTCCGGGCGTGGGTGGATGCACCACACCAGCCCACGTCCGGCTGCGAACGGACGTACGACCAAGCTATGAGTTCCGAACACGACCCGAGTGAGAGTCAGTCTGTGGGCGAGCAGGCCGCGACCGACGACGAAGCGACCTATCCCCGGATGCGCCGGGAGCAAGAACTCGTTGCGGAGAGCGCCGGCGGCATCGGCTGGCAGGGTCAGAGCCTGAAGACCCAGATGGAGGAGGTGGAGGAGCGAACCGCCACCACCGACCACTACGCCGGGATGGAGAAACTGGAGCTGAAATCAGAGGAGCCGATCCAGTACGAGCAGATGTTCTCCCAGTTGCGCGGTGATCTGGTCACCGCCCGCGAGACGTCGAAGGAGGTCGCCGCGACCCCAATCGTCGAGCAGGAGGGAGAGCTGTGTTACGGCCTGTTCACGCCGGAGGGCGACTCCATCGCCGTCTCTACGGGGATCATCGTGCATATCCACACGATGAGCGAGGCGATCAAGTACATCATCAACCACGACTGGGAGGAGAGCCCGGGCATCCAGCCCGGCGACGTGTTCGTCAACAACGACACCCACGTGGGCAACGTCCACCCCTGTGACATCGCCACGCTCATCCCCATCTTCAACGACGGAGAGCTGGTCGCGTGGGCCGGCGGCGTCACCCACGTCATCGACACGGGAGCCATCGGCCCCGGGAGCATGAACGTCTCTCAGGCGTCTCGCTTCGGCGACGGCGCCCACTACTGCCGGAAGATCGGCGAGGACTTCGAGCTCTACAACTCCTGGAAGAAAGACTACGTCGACAAGACCCGGACGCCGGAGTTCCTGAAGCTCGACGAGCGCACCCGGATGACGGGCTGTCTGATGATCCGAGACGCGGTCACGGAGCTCATCGACGAGTACGGCGTCGACAAGTTCAAACAGCTCAGCCGGGAGGCGGTCGAGGACGGTCGCCGGGGGTTCCGCAACCGCATCAAGAAGACGATGCTCCCGGGCACGTACCGCGGGGTCTCCTTCGTCGACGCGCTGTACGAGGGACAGGACAACCTCACCCGCGAGTACGCGAACGAGAACCACCTCATGCACGCGCCCTCGGAGCTACACGTCCGGGAGGACGGCACGTTCCAGGTCTCGTTCGAGGGGGCGAACAAGTGGGGATGGCACCCGTACAACTGTACGCCGGCGGCCATCCAGGGCGGCATCTGGGTGATGCTCACCCAGACGGTCATCCCGAACGAGAACGTCAACGACGGCGCCTACTACGCGTGTGACTTCCACCTCCCCGAGGGGTCGTGGGCGAACACCCAGAACACGGAGACCGCACACGCGTACGCCTGGCACTACCTGGTCTCGGCCTGGGCGCCGCTGTGGCAGCATCTCTCGCGGGGCTACTACGCCCGCGGCTTCTGGGAGGAGATCAACGCCGGGAACGCCAACACCTCGAACTGGCTCCAGGGCGGCGGTATCGACCAGTTCGACAAGCTCCACGCCGTCAACTCGTTCGAGGCCGCCTGTGAGGGGGTCGGCGCACGGTACGTCGAGGACGGCGAACCCCACGCCGCGGCCATCTGGAACCCCGAGGGCGACATGGGCGACGCCGAGGTGTGGGAGCGCACGGAGCCGCTTCCCTTCCTCGGACGCGCGGTGAAGCCGAACACCGGCGGGGCCGGCCGACGTGCCGGCGGCGCCGGGTTCGAGTCTCTCAGGACGGTCAAAGACGTGAGCCGCTGGCTCCTGTACGAGATGGGGAACGGCTACATGACCAGCGACTCCGGGCTCTTCGGCGGCTACCCCGCCGCCTCGGGGTATATCCTCAACGCACAGGACACCGACCTGAAAGAGCGCTTCGAGAACGGCGAGGACTACCCGCAACACGACCTCGACCCCGAGAGCGGCGCGTTCGAAGACACTATCGACGGAGAGATCACCCGCGAACCGAAGGGTATCTCCACGCCGAAGGAGTTCGACGACTACGACCTCTACCTCAACTACCTCCGTGGCGGCTCCGGCCTGGGCGACCCGCTGGAGCGCGACCCCGAGGAGGTCCTCTCCGACATTCACGACGGCTACGTCCTGCCCCGACACGCCGAGGACGCCTACGGCGTGGTCGTCACGCAGGTCAGCGACGAGGGGCAGCACAACTCCGCGATCACGGGCGAGTTCGAAGTCGACGAGGCGGCGACCCGGGAGCTACGCGAGGAGATGATGGACGAGCGCGCCGAAGAGGCCGTCCCCGTCTCCGAGTGGTACGAGGAGCAACGCGAGCGCATCCAGACGGAGCGTGACCTCATCGACGACGTCAAGAAGACCTACGAGAGCAGCATGCGGATGAGCCGGCAGTTCACGGAGTTTTTCACCGGCTTCTGGGACCTGCCCGAGGACTTCGGCTTCGACCTGAGCGACGAGGCCGAGAAGTCACTGCGCTACCGGTTCGACTCCGGGTTCAAGCGCAAGTGGGACAACCCCACGAAGAGCCACGAGTCGTGGACCGGCGTGGGACGCGACGACGAACCGCGCGTGCCGTACACCTGGACGGACCGCTCGCTCAAAGACCTCTCCGGCCCGGACGCCACCTTCGGCGAGCGCAGTCGGGCCGCCGACGACGACTGACGGAGGCGAACACACATGCCAGAGTCATACCCACGCGAGATCATCGAGGACCTCGTCGACGACAACCTCGAGTGGAGTGAGCTCCACGACATGATGAGCAAGTACAAAGACACCGACCGCTTCCAGCAGGTCCGGGCGGTACTCCAGGACCGGGTCGACTGGGACGATCCGATCATCATCCCCTACGCCGAACATCTCTACGTCGTGGCCAAGAGCGACGACCGCTGGGTCATCAAATGTGACTGCGGCCACGAGTTCTGCGACCACGACGAGAACTGGAAGCGCGCGGCGCTGATCAACGTCCGGGACTCGGAGGAGGCGTACCAGGAGATCTACCCCGAGGGGATGCACCCCAACCCCGAGTACATGGAACTGCGGGAGTTCTTCTGTCCCGGCTGTAAGACGCTGCTCGAGGTCGAGAACATGATGCCCGGCTACCCGCTCGTTCACAGCTTCGAGCCGGACATCGAGACGTTCTACGACGAGTGGCTCGGGGAGCAGATTCCCACGCCGGAGCGCGCCTGACGCTCTCCGCGCGGGCCTCCCTGCTGCGGTTCCCGGACCGACGCCGTGTACTGCCCGAGGCGGACGTCTGTCGTCCCTGTCTCCGTCCAGTACGACGTCAGCCTGCCTGTCATGGCCCGGTAGTTCGAGCAGGACAGTGCGTTCTGCAGGGTCACAGCACCTTCAGGAAGAGGAGTCCAGCCAGAACGAGCGCGTAGCTCGGGACGAGATATCCGAGAACTCGGTTGGGAAGCACACGCACCGTGTACGGCGCGAGGATGGCGGCCAGAAACCCCCCCGCGAACACGGACGGGAGGAGGACCAGATTGAGGTCGTACGCGGTGATCGAGATCGTGAAGAAGGTGAGGATACCTGCCAGCGAGACGACCCCTTCGGCCATCGTCGTGATCGCAGTCGCGCTCTTCTCGTAGACGCCGGAGAGAATCTCGCCGATCGTGATGACCGGGCCGTATCCACTGCCCGCGATCCCCTTGTTGAGCCCGGCGAGCGCGGCAAATCCGATCAGCCGGCGGCGGTGGTACTCCGTCGTCGGACTCACGAACTTCTTCGCCAGCGTCGTCAGGGCGATGACGACGATGACCGCGCCGACGTATATCTTGACGAACACGCCGGGGATCTCGAAGGCGAGGTACGTCATCACGACCGAGAGAGCAACGGCCACCACGCCGGTCCCGGCGATGAGGGCGAGCACCTTCGTCGCCTCCGTGATTCCGTCGTCACCGGCTCCGAAATCGACGTTCTGGAACTCGTCGTGGAACGCTCCGCCGGCGAGTCCGGTCGCCGCTTCGGACAGGAGTAGCGCGGGGACGACTGCGTCGGGAGAGTATCCCAGGAGAAACAGCAGCGTCCCGATCGTCGCTCCGAAACCCATCCCCGCGGCCGAATCGAGGGTCTCGAAGACGAACGCCGACAGGACGACGGTCGGCAGTAGCAGGCGTGCTGAAGCGGGAGACGGCAGATACGGCGGAACGACAAATTCGACGAGAGCCCAGAGGGCGACGACGAAGAAGACCAGACCGAGGACGACTCCCCGTCCGTGTCGCCAGTTCAGCGTCGCCCGCCGGAAGACTGACTGTTCGTCTAATCTGCGTGCGATCGCTCCGATCTCCGGAGCTTCGACGCCGTCTTCACTCATCGACCCGGTAATGGACCGGCCCGGTGGGATATCTGGTGCCCCCCTCAAATACTGCAGTGGCCCGCGACGTCTGCGTTCTGTGCCGAGCGAACGGGGCTGTAATTTTCCCGGCGAACGGCCGGCTCTGGCCACGTTTTCGCCAGCCCTGGCGGTATATCCAATACCAGCAACATCTGCTGGTTGTGCCCGCCGGCCTGGTTCGAAATGTACTGTCTCGGGGCGTCACAGGGGTCCGCACAGATTCCCGAACCGGATACGGTCGGTCGATCGCCGTACGTCGTCACCGGACCGGGCTAGCTGCGTCGAAAGAGACGTTCGGGGTCGCCGTCGACGAAGCCGCCGTGCTGTCAGTCAGAGATAAACTTGTTGTCGCGCCAGTTCACCGCGGCGTTCTCGTTGGCCGCGGGGTTCTCCACCACCTCCACGCTCGCGGGACGGGGTTCGCCCTCGACGATGCGCGTGGCGACGAGTTCGCCGTCTTTCTCGGTGATCGCGGTGAGGGTGCCCTTCTCGGAGCGCTTTGCGATCTCGAGGAGGACGAGAAACATCGGGTACTGGAGCGCGGAGTTCTGGAGGACCGTCTCGCGATCCCCCTTGAAGCAGGCGAACTCGACGAGTTCGGAGGGGATCTCCTCTTCCTCTTCCATCCACGGACCGCCGTTGCGCGGCGGCTCCTCCTCGTAGACGCGGTTCTCCGTGACACTCGCCTTCAGTTGGGCTGTCGGCGTGTACTTCGAGAGGTCGTCGTCACGGGCGACCGACTTGACGATCAGCGTGTTGTTCCGGCGCGTGACATCGATCGACTCGATCTCCGACGGCAGTTCGGGGTCGCTATCGAAGTAGTCCTGTACGTCTTCGAGCGGGAGTTCGAGCGTCGAGTGGAGTCGATAGACGGTTCCTGACATGTGTTGTGTGGGGCGCGGCGAGCCGCTGGTGTCTCACCCGACGATAGGGGACGCTGGCTTATGAGGGCTACTATCGCGATCAGCCGGCGGCGAGCGTCTCCGCGAGTTCGCCGCGCTCCTCTAACTCCGCGAGTACGTCGCTTCCGCCGACGAACTCCCCGTCGACGAACGCCTGGGGGACCGTCTCCCAGCCGCTGTGTTCCGCGAGGGCTGCCCGGAACTCCTCGAGTGCGGGCAACACGTCTACCGTCTCGAACTCCTCGCGGTGTTCGGCGATGAGCGTCACCGCGCGGTCCGAGTAGCCACACTGTGGCATCAGCGGGTTCCCCTTCATGAACAGCACCACCTCGTTCTCGGCGATGGCCTCGTCGACACGCTCGGTCACGGCGTCGTCGTCGAGGTCGGCCTCGGGTTCGAATGTCACAGGCGTTGTAGACGGTCGCGATTCAAATGGGTTTCCGTCGCGCCGGTCAGTCCTCGCCGACGCGGACGACCGTGATCAGCGAGTAGACCGGCACGCCGTCGATGCTGTCGACGCCCTGCTTGTCGACGACGACACAGCACGCCACGGGGTTACCGCCCTCCGAGCGGACGGCATCGACCGTCTCGCGCATCGTCGTCCCCGAGGTGATGGTGTCGTCGACGACGTAGCAGTCCCGCCCCCGGATCTCGGCGAAGTTGCGCGAGAACGACCCGCCCAGGTCGTCCATGTCGCCCTCCTCCCACTGGTGTTTGGCGGGCGTGTACGTCGCGAGGTCGGTGTCGAGGTCCCGCGCCACGGCGGTCGCGAGCGGCGCGCCCGCCTTCTCGATGCCGACGCTCAGGTCTACTGCCTCGCCCTGCTTCGAGAGCAGGTCCGCCATCGCCCCGGCGACGTAGCCGAGCCGCGCCGAGTCGCGGCCGACCGTCGACCAGTCGACGTGGATGTCGTCGGGGCCCCCTCCGGTGGGCTCGTCCGGTTCGCGGTCGACCGACTCGGTCCGGCCCACGTCGCTGCGCTCGACGAGCCAACTCGCCGTCTCGCGCGAGACGTTCAACTCGTCGGCGATCTCTCCCCGCGACAGTCCCCGCCCGGCGAGCTGACCCGCGCTCGCGATCAGGTCGTCAACGTTTTTCATACTCCCCGAGTTCGACCGCGGTTTTGATAGTCGTGTCGTCGTTGGAGAAGGCGGCGCCGAGCCGGTCGGGCGGGTAGACTCCCGTCACCACGCGGTCGACCAGCCACTCCGGAAGCGCGGCCAGCCGCTCGCTCGCCCGCTCGAGGTGACGCCAGTTCGCGTTGACCGACCCGACGAGCGCCTTGTTGTCGAGGACCATCTCGCGGTGGAGCCGTCCGGCGTCGACCTCCATCTCCCGGTCCTCGGGGACGCCGAGGAGCGCCCCGACGCCGCCCGGTGCGAGCGCCTCGACCGCCTCGACCGCGTGACGGGGGGAGCCCGTCGCCTCGAAGACGAGGTCCATCGGCTCGTACTCGCCGGCCGCCGCGCTGACCGGCGTCTCCCGGGAGTCGACGTACGTCGCCCCGATCTCGTCGATGATCTCGACGGTCGGGTCGGGTCGGTCGCGCCGCCCGAGACAGTAGAGCCGGTCGAACCGGTCGTCGAGATCGAGAAGTCCGAGCGTCAGCAGGCCGAGCGAGCCGTTCCCGAGGACGAACGCCGACTCCGGCTGCCAGTCGAACGCCGACCGCGTGGCCGTGGCGTGTTCGAGCGCCTTCACCGCGACCGAGAGCGGTTCGACGAGAAAGCCCTCGGCGGCCTGCGTCTCCGGGATCGGCACCAGCGCCTCCGTCGGACAGACGACGTACTCCGCCATGTAGCCGTCGGCGCCGGCGATCCCCCGCTCGTGGAAGTCGTCGCTGTTCCACGGCGCCATATCCGGCTCGCCTCGCTCGAACCACGAGGGGTCGCCCCCGTCGGCGGGCGTCCGAACCGTCGGGACGACGACGGTCCCCTCGGTCAGCCCGGTCCCGTTCGCGTCGGCCACCACCCCGACCGCCTCGTGGCCCAGCACCAGTTCGTCGGCGCCCGCCGGGAACCCTCCGTGTGCGCCGCGGATCACCTCGCGGTCGGTCCCGTCGACCCCCACCCGCAGCACACGGACGAGGACCTCCCCGTCCGACGGCGCCGGTCGCGGGCGCTCCACGACGCGCGGCTCGTTCTCCCCACGGCGCACGACGACAGCCTCCATACCCCCGGTCGGAGTCTCCCGTTGAAAAGACTACTCCTTTTCGAGTTAAGATTCGTCGCGGTCGTCGACGCGCGCGAGGTGCGGAGCGAGGCCGACGTAGTCGGCCGGGTCGAGGTCGAGCAGGCGCGCCCGGGTCTCCTCGGGCAGGTCTGCCTCGCGCACGAGTTCGCGCAGGTCCTCGAGACTCACCTCGCGTCCGCGGGTCGCGGCCTTCACCCGCTCGTAGGCGTCGGCGTGGCCCGCGCGCCGGAGGACGGTCTGGACCGCCTCGGCGACGACCGCGGGTTCGCTCGCGAGGTCCTCGCGCATCGCCGTCTCGTTCGGCACCACCGTCTCGAGCCCCTTCGCGGTCTTGGTGTAGCCGACGAGACAGTGCGCGAGCGCCGCGCCCACGTTGCGCTTGACCGTCGAATCCGAGAGGTCGCGCTGGAGCCGCGAGGTGACGACGTAGTCCCCGAGGAATCCGAGGTCCGAGTTCGCCTTCGAGAGGTTTCCTTCCGAGTTCTCGAAGTCGATCGGGTTGACCTTGTGCGGCATCGTCGACGAGCCGGTCTCTCCCGTCTCGCTGTGCTGGCCGAGGTAGCGCCGCGAGACGTACGCCCAGACGTCGCGGTCGAGGTCGAGGACCACGCCGTTGACACCGCGGAGCGCGTCGAACAGCGCCGAGAGGTCGTCGCCGTGGTGGACCTGGGTCGTCAGCGGCTCGTGGTCGAGCCCCAGCGAGTCGACGAACTCGCGGGCGAACGCGGGCCAGTCGACCGCCGGGAGCGCGACGTGGTGAGCGGCGTAGGTGCCCGAGGCGCCGGCGAGCTTCCCGGTCAACCCGTCGACGGCGCGGTCGACCCGTGCGATCTGGCGCCCGAGCCGGCTGGCGAACACCGCCATCTCCTTGCCGAAGGTAGTCGGCGTCGCGGGCTGGCCGTGGGTCCGCGCGAGCATCGGGAGATTCCGCCCGTCGTGTGCGAGGTCGACGAGCCGGTCGCGCACCGCCACGAGTTCGGGACGGAGCACCTCGGAGACCGCGCCGCGGACGAGCAGGCGGCGCGCGAGGTTGTTCACGTCCTCGCTCGTGAGCCCGAAGTGGATCCACGGGTGGAGGCGCTCGGGGGTGTGTTCCCGGAGCAGGTACTCGACGGCTTTCACGTCGTGGTTGGTCGCCGCGTACCTCTCGGTCCCCTCCGTCTCGATGCGCTTGACGAGCCGCGCGTCGTCGGCGCCGAACTCCTCGACGAGCGCCTCTATCTCCCTGCGCTCGTCGGCCGTCACATCGACGGGCACGTCCGGGTTGTCGGCGAGCGCGAGCAGGTAGCGCACCTCGACGCGGGTCCGGGCGCCGATCAGCGCCGCCTCGCTGGCGTAGGGGACGAGCGGCGCGGTCCGGTCGGCGTAGCGCCCGTCGAGCGGCGAGACCGACGCGAGCGGGTCCGAGCGGGAGAGGTCGTCCATACCCGCCCGTCCCGGGGTCGGGGCAAAAGAGCGTCGGGCCGACCGCAACCTGTAACTTCCCGCCCCGCGCGGACCGACCTATGCGACTCGCTGGGATGGCGGGCAACCGGGGCCGGAACCTGCTCCACCTCGCCGACCGTGCGCCGGGCGACGCGACACTCGCGGTCGTCCTCTCGCACGACGAGGACGCACCGGTACTGGACGACGCCGCCGACCGCGGCGTCCCGACCGAAGTGGTCCCCCTCCGCGGAGAGGAGGAGCGGGCCGCCCACGAGCGCCGGGTGCTCGACGCGCTGAGCGGCTACGACGTCGACCTGGTCTGTCTCGACGGCTACATGCGGGTGCTCACCGAGACTTTCCTCGCCGACGCGCCGACGACGCTGAACGTCCACCCGTCGCTCCTGCCGGCGTTCCCGGGGATGAACGCCCACGAGCAGGCGCTCGACGCCGGCGTGAAAGTCTCCGGCTGTACCGTCCACGTCGTCACCGAGGACGTCGACGACGGGCCGGTCGTCACGCAGGAGACGGTGCCCGTCTACGCCGACGACGACGCCGCGAGCCTCAAGCGGCGGGTGCTGGAGGAGGCGGAGTTCCTCGCGTACCCCCGGGCTGTCCGGCTGTTCGCGGAGGACCGCGTGACCGTGGACGACCGGCGCGAACGGGTCGTCGTCGACGGCGACGAGGGCGGCGACTTTCCCGCGCGCCGGCAGGACCACGGCGACAAGGTGCGGAGCCTCCGCTACGGCGAGAACCCACACCAGGACGCGGCGCTGTACGAGTCAGCTACCGGGCTCGCTGCGCCCGCCTCTGTCGTCCGCGCGCCCCAGCACAACCCCGGGGCCAAGCGCCTCTCGTACAACAACTACAACGACGCCGACGCCGCCCTCGGCGTCGCCCGAGAGTTCGACGACCCCGCCGCGGTCGTCGTCAAACACGCGACGCCCGCCGGCGTGGCCGCGGCCGACGAGATCGAGACGGCCTACGAGAACGCGCTCGCGACCGACCCGATGAGCGCGTTCGGCGGCGTCGTCGCGCTCAACCGCACCTGTGACGCGGCCACCGCGTCGGCCGTCACCGACTCGTTCAAGGAGGTCGTCCTCGCGCCGGACTACACCGACAGCGCGCTCGACGTCCTGTGCGAGAGCGACAACCTCCGCGTACTCTCGGTCGGCGCCTTCGACGACCCCCCGGAGCGGCTCACGAGCGTCGACCTCGTCGGCGGCACACTGGTCCAGGAGCGCGACGACTGGACGCCGACCGCCGACGACCTGGCGGTCGTCACCGAACGCGAGCCGACCGCGGCAGAGGCCGAGACGATGCTGTTCGCGTGGCGCGCGCTCAAGGGCGTCACCTCGAACGGGATCGTCCTCGCGACGGGCCGGGAGACGGTCGGTATCGGCGCCGGACAGGTCTCGCGCGTGGACGCCGTCCACCTCGCGGTCCGGAAAGCTCGTGAACACGCCGAGGAGAAGGGCCCCGAGGGCGCGGTGCTGGCCTCCGACGCCTTCTTTCCGTTTCCGGACGGCGTCGAGTTGGCCGCCGAGGCCGGCGTCGAGGCCGTCGTCCAGCCCGGCGGGAGCGTGAACGACGAGGACGTGATCGCCGCCTGCGACGAACACGACGTGGCGATGGCGTTCACCGGCCACCGGTGTTTCCGGCACGACTAACGCGGGGCACCGACCGGAGTGAGGTGGCCCGCGGACGGAGGCGGGGAGCGGAGCG
>JBDGTD010000074.1:16996-33937 GCA_042217165.1 Haloferacaceae archaeon
GCGGACGGAGGCGGGGAGCGGAGCGATCCGCCGGAGCGCGGGCGAGGCGCCGACCGACGGACGGTGACCCGACGTGTGTGACCCAGTCCGGCCACGACCGACGCCGGTAAGCCCTCGCGTGACATACTCCGGCCGTGACCGACGCCGACGGCACGTACGTCGCGCTCTTCTCCGGCGGCAAGGACTCCACGTGGGCGCTCTACCGCGCGCTCGAGGCGAGCCTCCCCGTCTCGCACCTCCTCACCGTCCACCCGAGCGAGGAGTCGTACATGTACCACGTCCCCGAGACGCGCCTGACGGGGCTCGCGGCCGAGGCGATCGGAATCGACCACGTCGAGGTTGCGGCCGGGGACTTGGAGGCGCCGGACGCGACCGACGCGACCGCACAGGGCGACCGGGAGGTCGCGCCGCTCGAACGCGCGCTCCGACGCCTCGGGCGCGACGAGATTCGGGGCGTCGTCGCCGGCGCGGTCGAGAGCGAGTACCAGACCTCGCGGATCCGGAGCCTGTGTGACCGCCTCGGCTTCGAACTCTTCGCGCCGCTGTACGGCGAGCCACCGGAGGAACTCGGGCGCGCGATGGTCGACGCGGAGTTCGAGGTCCGGATACTCGCGGTCGCGGCGGGCGGCCTCGACGAGTCGTGGCTCTGGCGACGGCTGGACCACGACGCGCTGGACGAACTGGTCGGCCTGAACGAGCGCTACGGCGTCCACCCGCTGGGCGAGGGCGGAGAGTTCGAGACACTCGTCGTCGCGGGGCCGCATATGGACGGTCGGCTGTCGGTCGAGTACGAGACGGAGTGGAACGGAGGCCGCGGGCGGGTGCGGGTGACCGAGGCGTCGCTTCAGTCGCCGTCGGGCGCGAGCAGCCGGGAGTAACCCCCGACGAGCGAGCCGTCGAGGTCCGTGTCGCGCACGGTCGCCTGCTCGTCGACGACAGACTCGGAGACGTGCGACCGCTCGACGGTCGCCTCGGGGAAGACGACAGAGCGCTCGACCGTCGCGTCGCTGACCTCCGCGCCGGCCATCACGTGGGAGTTGGGACTCACGTCTGCGTTCTCGACGGTCGCGTCGGGGTGGACTTTCGCCTCGCCGTCGAGCGCCCACGCCACGGCGTCGAGGTAGGCCTCGGGCGTGCCGATGTCGTACCACGCGCCGTCGAAGGTGAAGGCGTTGACCGGCCCGCGGGACTGGAGCCACTGGACGAACCAACCCGGCTCGTCCGGGTTCTCGCCGTCCGCGAGGTACTCGTCGAACAGCGGGAGCGTGTCGGCCGGGAAGACGTACGCGCCGATGGAGACGAGCGTCGACTTGGGGTCGTCGGGCTTCTCCTGGAAGGCGACGACCTCGGTGCCGTCGAGTTCGACGAGGCCGTAGGACTTCGCACGCTCCCGGCTCCCGACGTCGTATGCGACGATGGCTGGCGTCTGCTTCTCGGCGAAGAAGTCGCCGAACTCCGCGAGGTCGAAGCTGATCATGTTGTCGCCGGCGACGACCATCAGGTCGTCCTCGACGCCCTCGCGGTCGATGAGCTGTGCGAGCGCTCCGACGACGCCGAACTTCTCGTCCTCGCCCGTGGTGTCCTCGACGGAGAGGACGGGCTTCTCGAACCCGCTCTCGTCCAGGTAGTCCTCGAACTCCTCGGCGAAGCGCTCGTTCGTCGAGACGTAGACGGACTCGACGCGGTCGTCGCGCTCCAGGTCGTCGAACACCGAGTCGATCACCGTCTCGTCGCCGACGGGCAGGAACATCTTCGGCCGGTTGCGCGTGATCGGCCAGAGCCGGGTCGCGTACCCGCCCGCGAGAACGACTGCGTCCATAGCTCTACCTCCCCCACCGGCGGCTTTGTTCTTTCCCTTCGATCCACTGTACCGCCGCCGTGACGGGAAGGCACAAGCCGCCGGCGGCCCTGCCGTCCATATGGACGAACGGACGACCCGTCAGCGCGTCCTCGACGCCCTCCGGGAGGAGCCGGCGACGGTCTCCGAACTCTCGACCCGCGTCGGCGCCTCCCGCTCGGCGCTCTACGACCACCTCCGACACGTGGCGCGGTCGCTGGAGTCGGCCGACGAGGACGAGCGGTTCCTCGTCGCGCCGCCGGAGTGTCGCGACTGCGGGTTCGCCGACTTCGACGACCCCGTGAACTACCCGTCGCGCTGCCCGCGGTGTCGGGGGGAGTCGCTCGACGAGGCCACCTTTGTCGTGCGGTCGGTTGGATAGCGAGACAGTTTTATCCCGCTCGATATAGTGACTCGGTAACATGCCACCGTCGCGCGACCCGGCCACGCTGCGCCGGCGCCGACTGCTCCAGTCACTCGCTGCCGCCGGGTTCTCCGTGAGCGTCGCCGGCTGTGCCGGCGGCGAACCACAGTACGAACTCGGCCCCGGTGACCGCTCGTACATCGCCGGCACCACCTCGGGGGCCCAGAGCCTGAGTCCCGCGGTGGTCAGCGACGAGGCCACGACCAACCGGATCAACCTCCTGTACGACACGGGCGGCGTCGTCGGCGACGAGAACATCGAGTTCGAGGGCCGACTACTCGAGACGTGGTCGCTCTCGGACGACGCTCAGACCGTCGAGTACCGTGTCCGCGACGGACTGGAGTGGGGCGCGGGCTACGGCCAGTTGACCGCCGAGGACTACGTCTACTGCGCGACCAACTTCTTCCAGGCCGACTGGGCACAGTACTCCCAGCGCCCGTCGTTCATCCTCGGAGGCGAACCGATCGAGTACGTCCAGACCGGCGAGATGACCTTCGAGGCCCGCCTGCCACAGACCCGCCCGAACTGGTTCCACGAGGATATCCTCTACGGCGTCTGGCCGCTCCCGAAGGGGCTAATCCAGAAGTACGAGCCGTCGAACGGCGGGGAGGGCGACCTCCAGGGGCTGAACAACGACCCCGCGGTCACCAGCGGCGAGTTGAACGGCAACCTCGGGCCGTTCAACCTCGTGTCGTGGAACAAGGGCCAGCGAATGGTCGTCACCCGGAACGACGACTACTATCTCGCGGATACGAACGTCGACGACGGGCGGTACCAGGGCTCGCCGAACCTCGACAGCTACACCTACCAGGTGTTCGACGAGAAGACGACCGGCTACTCGGCGGTGAAAGCCGGCGACATCACCGCCATCGGCGTCGAGGCCCGGAAGGTGTCGGAACTCTCCTCCTCGACCGGGGTCGAGGTGTGGGAGTCGAAGTTCGGCTCCGGCATCTTCTGGCTCAATCTCAACTTCCGCGCCAACGGCTGGACGCCGCTCCGGAACCGCGAGGTCCGGCAGGCGCTCGCGCACCTGTTCGACCGCCAGACGCTGATCGAGGAGATATTCAACGGCAACGCGAACCCGGCCGACACCTTCCACCCGCGCTGGGGCCCCTACTACGACGACTCGCAGATCACGACGTTCGAGCCCTCGGTCGAGATGGCCCGCCAGAAGCTCGAGTCGGGCACGTCGAGCGACTACGGCTACGACGACCGCGGCCGGTTCGTCGGCCCCGACGGCGAGCAGGTCGAACTGAAGATGGTCATCGACAACACCAGCCAGCAGGGTGAGATCGTCGGTAACTTCATGCGCAAGCGCCTGGAGTCGGCCGGGGTCGCGCTCTCGCTCGACGGGCTCTCGTTCGGCCGTATCCTCACGACGTACATGCAGAACTCGGTCGAGAACAACCCGAACTACTCGGGCGACCCCGCCTACAACGCCGGCCCGTACAACGGCGGTCCGCCGGACCAGGCGATCAGCCGCGAGCCGTGGGATATCGTCTACGGCGTCGGCTTCAGCGCGTCGCCGTACGCGCCGTGGCAGCCCATCGAGTTCACGCTCACCCCACGGGGAACGTTCAACTTCGTCGGCTACCGCGCCGACGACTACGACATCAATCGCGCCGTCAACCAGGCGCCCACCGCCGAGAGTTCCGAGGTGACCCAGAAGATGATGACGAAACTGTTCGGCTTCCTCAGCCGCGAACAGCCGTTCGTCTGGGCGTTCAACGACCACACGAACATCGCCTACCGAAACGCGGTCGGGAACCTCCCCGAGGCGGAGAACTTCTTCGACGGACCGAGCGTGCGCCTGCTCACCCTCGGCACCGCAGAGAGCGGCACGCCGACGCCGCGCGCGAACGCGAGCGACGGGACGGACACGGGCACGCCGCAGTAGTCCCGCCGTCGAGCGTTCCGTGCCACCGCCGCGCACGATTTAAGTCTGCGGGGCCGCTGGCATCGGTATCGCATGGGGATGAAGTGGTACGTCGTCCGCCGGGTCGCCTGGGCGGTCGTCGCCACCTATCTCGCGGTCAGCCTCACGTTCGGACTTCTGATGGTCACGCCGAACACGGGCGCGGACGTGGCGGCCGCACAGGCCGCGGTCAGCGGCCAGGACTACGACGCCGTTCGGGAGCGGTATCTCGAACGGCGCGGCCTCGACGAGCCCATCCTGGAGCAGTACGTCGACTACATGACGAACATCTTCACGCTCAACTGGGGCTACTCGTTCACCCAGGGCGAACCCGTGTTGGACGCCATCGCGAGCGCGTGGCTCTACTCCGCGCAGTATTTCGTCCCGGCCATCGTCATCAGCGCACTCATCGGCTACGGGACCGGCCTCTACTCCGCGCTCAACCGCTATACGGTCACCGACTACCTCGGCTCCTTCCTCGCCTACTTCGGCATCTCGATCCCCAACTTCTGGTTCGCAATCGTCCTCATCCTCATCTTCGGCGTGGTCTTCCGGGTCGTCCCGACCTACTACAACACGAGCGTCCCGCTCCTCTCGGTCCAGAACGCGAAGCAGCTGATCTTGCCCGTGGTCGTCCTCTCGACGGCCTCCGTCGCGGGCCAGATGCGCTACTCGCGCGCGCAGGCCATCGAGTACGCCAGCTCGGCGTTCGTCAAGACCGCCCGCGCGAAAGGCGCCTCGGACTGGCGCGTCCTCACCCGCCACGTCCTCCGGGTGGCGCTGGTGCCGCTCTCGACCATCCTCATCGCGGACGTACTCGCCGTGCTCTTCGCGGGGTCGTTCATCATCGAGAGCATCTTCCAGATCCCGGGGCTCGGACGACTGGCCCTGACCGCCATCCAGCAGAAGGATACGCCGCTGGTGCTGGCGACGACGCTCATCCCCGTGTTCATCGCCATCGTCGGCAACCTGATTCAGGACCTCGCGTACGTCGCGCTCGACCCGCGGATCGACTACGGTGACCGGTGATGCCCGGCGACGACACCGCACCGGACGGCGGAGCGACGGTCGACAGCTTCGAGCGCATCGACTGGACCGCGGTCGACGAGGACGAGAGCGGTCTCGACCCGGCGGTCGAGGCAGAGGTCGGCGCCTTCGTCGCGCTGGCGGCCGCGTTCGCGTACGACTACGTCCTCCTGCGCGACGCGCCGACGCTCGGCGTCGTCGGGCTAGACCTCACCGGCGTCGAGTGGCTCCTGCTCGCCGTCCTCATCCTCGGCGCCTTCCACGTCTGCCTGCCGCTCTACCGCAACGCACGGATGACGCGGTACTACTGGCGGCAGTTCCGGAAGAACCGTGCGGCGGTCGCGAGCCTCGGCTTCCTCGGATTCGTCTTCGTCGTCGGCCTGTTCGGGCCGCTGATCTGGGCGGCGCCGAACGAGACCATCGACTACGGCGCCGCCTACCGGCCGCCGGTGTTCATGGGCGGGTCGTGGGAGCACGCCCTCGGCACCGACGCCCAGGGCCGGCCGATATGGCACCTCATCGTCTACGGGATGCGCGTTAGTCTGGAGGTGGGGCTCATCTCGATGGTGTTCGCGATCAGCATCGGCACCGTCGTCGGCACGGCGGCGGCGTACTTCGGAGGATACGTCGACGAGGTCCTGATGCGCTACGTCGACCTCCAGCAGACGTTCCCCGTGTTCATCCTCCTCCTCCTCCTCATCTACCTCTATGGCTCTTCCCTCCTCCTGATTATCGCGCTCTACGGGCTGTTCTCGTGGGAGGGGACGGCCCGGCTCGTGCGCTCCGAGGCGCTCCAGCGCAGCGAGGAGGCGTACGTTCGTGCCGCCGAGGCCGCGGGCGCGACCCGGTGGTCGACGATCCGGCGACACCTGATCCCGAACGTCTCCTCGACCGTCATCACCGCCGCGACGCTCTCTATTCCCGTGTTCATCCTCGGGGAGGCCTCGCTCTCGTTTCTCGGCTTCGGCGACCCGGACGTGTTCTCGTGGGGGCGGACCATCTCGGCCGGCCGCTCCGACCTCCCGAACGCGCCGTGGATCAGCACGATTCCCGGCGTCTTCCTCTTTCTGACGGTCCTCGCGTTCAACTTCGTCGGCGACGCCCTCCGCGACGCAATCGACCCACGGTGACAGCATGACAGACGACACCACCACACGGCCGCGCGCCGACGACCCGTTGCTCCGCGTCGACGACCTCCGGACGACCTTCGACACGGACGAAGGACTCGTCCGGGCCGTCGACGGCGTCTCCTTCGACCTCTACGCCGGCGAGACGCTCTGTCTCGTCGGCGAGTCCGGCAGCGGCAAGACCGTCACCGCCGAGTCGATCACCCGTCTCGTCGAGTGTCCGCCCGGAGAGGTCACGGGACGCGTCGAGTTCCGGGGCGAGGACCTCGTCGCCGCGAGCGAGTCTCGGCTGCAGGAGATCCGCGGCGCGGAGATCGCCCACGTCTTCCAGAACCCACAGGACGCGCTCAACCCCGTCCTCACGGTCGGGTGGCAGGTCGCAGAGACCGTGCTGATCCACGAGGACGTCTCCCGGCGCGCCGCCCGGAAGCGCGCGGTGGACCTCCTCGACCGGGTCGAGATCCCCGACCCCGCCGCCGCGGCCGAGTCGTACCCACACGAACTGAGCGGCGGGATGAAACAGCGCGTCCTCGTGGCCGTCGCGCTCGCGAGCGAACCCGACCTCCTCATCGCCGACGAGCCGACCACGGCGCTCGACGTGACGATCCAGGCCCAGATCCTCGACCTCCTCGCCGACCTCCAGCGGGACCTCGGGATGGCGGTCCTGTTCATCACGCACGACCTCGGGGTCGTCGCGCGCGTCGCGGACCGCGTGGTCGTCCTCTACGCCGGGAAGGTGATGGAACGCGCGACGGTCGCGGACCTGTTCGACGCGCCGGGCCACCCCTACACTCGTGCGCTCCTCGCCTGTCTCCCCGGGCGAGGCCGCGAGAACGGGTCGATCCCCGGCAGCCTCCCCAATCCGACCGACCCGCCCGCGGGCTGTCGGTTCGCCGCGCGGTGCCCGTTCGCGGTCGAGGCGTGTCGGGGCGGTCCTCACCCCGACCTGTTCCCGGTCGCGGAGACGGCCGGTGAGGAGGACGCCCCGAGCGTCACAGCCGGGGACCCGCCAGCCGGGTCGACCCCCGTCTCGGCCGCGCCGGCCGACGGGTCGCCGGAGCGCGATCCGGACGCGTCCGGCCGGCCCTCCGACGACGACCACCTCGCGGCCTGTATCTTCCACGGCCCGGACCGCGACTCGGCCCACCTCGACCGCGAGGTCGCGTGGGACGCGGGGTCGATCGCCGAGCCGGACGGGGGGAGCGAGTAGTGCCGCCGCTCGTGACGGTCCGCGACCTCGAGAAACACTACCCGCTGACCGAGGGGATTCTCAAGCGACAGGTCGGGTCGGTCCGGGCCGTCGACGGCGTCTCCTTCGACCTTCGCGCGGGCGAGACGCTCGGACTCGTCGGCGAGTCCGGCTGCGGGAAGTCGACGACCGCGACGACGCTCCTCAGGCTGGAGGAGCCGACCGGCGGGCAGGTGCGCTTCGACGGCGAGGAGGTGACGGCGTTCGACGACGACGAACTGAAGCGGTTCCGCCGGGAGGCCCAGATGATCTTCCAGGATCCGACCTCAAGTTTCGACCCCCGGATGAGCGTCGGAGAGTCCGTCACCGAGGCGCTCCGGATCCACGGCCTCTCGGACCGGGCGCGCAGGCGGGCGGTGGGCGAGGACCTCCTCGAGCGCGTCGGCCTCGACGCGGCGGACTACGACCGCTACCCCCACGAGTTCTCAGGGGGCCAGAAACAGCGGATCGCGATCGCCCGTGCGCTCGTCGTCAACCCCCAGTTGATCGTCGCGGACGAGCCCGTGAGCGCACTGGACGTGTCGGTCAAGAGCGCGGTACTCGACCTGCTGACCGACCTGCAGGCGGAGTTCGGCATCGCGATGCTGTTCATCAGCCACGACCTGAGTGTCGTCCGCGAGGTGGCAGACCGCGTGGCGGTGATGTACCTCGGCGAGATCGTCGAGGTCGCGCCGACCGAGCGGCTGTTCGAGTCGCCCGAACACCCCTACACCGAGTCGCTGCTCTCGGCCATCCCCGACCCCGACCCGGACGCGTCCGGGTCGACGATCCAGCTCTCGGGGACGGTGCCGAGCGCGAGCGACCCGCCCGCGGGCTGTCGGTTCCACACCCGGTGTCCGAAGGTCGTCCAGCCCGAGGGTGTCGACCTCCCGCAGGCGGTCTGGCGCGACGTCCTCGACGCGCGCCTGCGCGTTCGCGACGACGACGTCGACGTGGCAGCGGTCAAAGAGTTGCGCGCGCCCGCCGGCGCGGACGGGACCGAACTGGGCGAGGACGAGACGGTCGCGGCGCTCCGCGCGGAGTTCGACCTGCCGGACGAACTGTCCGACCCGGCGGCCGAACGGGCGGTGGCCGACGCGCTCTCGGCGCTCGCGGCCGGCGACCGCGAGGCCGCGGTCGCGGCGTTCGACGAGACGTTCACCACCCCCTGCGAGACCCACGAGCCGTCCCGCCAGCCGGTCGCGGGGTCGCCCGACCACGAGGTCGCGTGTCTGCTCCGGCACCCGCCGGCTGACGTCGACGTGCGCGTGCCGGACGAGCCGAGGGAGGGGCGCGGTGCGCCGGCCGACGGCCCGTCCGCCCCGGACGACGACTGACGACTGACGACTGACGACCGACGACCGACGACTACCCGTCGCCAGTCGGGTCGACGACCTCGACCGCCCCGTCGACCACGTCGACGTTGATCAGCGTCTTGACGCTGTAGTCGGTGTCGTCGAGTTCGTTCGGGCCGGCCTTCTTGATCACCGCGACCACGTCGACCACGTCGGCGCCGACGTGGCTCAGGGCGTCGAGGATGGCCTTCATGGTCCCGCCGGTCGAGAGTACGTCGTCCAGGACGATCACGCGGTCGCCCGGCTCGACGTCGTTGATGTACATCTCGCCCTCGGAGTAGCCCGTCTGCTGGGTGAGCGACACCTCGCCCGCCAGTCCGTACTTGCGCTTGCGGATGACCACGAGGGGGATGTCGGTCATCAGCGAGACGGCGGTCGAGATGTGGATGCCCATCGCCGCGGGCGTGACGATCTTGTCGACGCCGGCGAGTTCGGCCTTGCGGATGATCTTCACGACGATTTCGCGGAGGAGTTCCGGTTCGAGCATCGGCACGCCGTCGCTGACCGGGTGGACGAAGTACTGGTAGCCGTCCTCCTTCTCGACTATCGGCGCGTCGAGGAGCGACTGCCGCAACAGATCCATGTCGCCTCACTGCCCGCCCCCGGCAAGTAGGTAGTGGTTCGCCGCGGGTATCGAAAACACCTAAGGCCGGCCTCTTCGTCCACGTTCTCGTGACGCCTCCGCTGCCGACGACGCTCGCGGTCGTCGTACTCCCGTTCGTCGGCGCGGCCCTCGCCCCACTCGTGGCCCGGGTCGCGGACGAGCGCGCGGGCTACTACGCCGCCGCGGTCGCGCTCGTCTGTCTCGCCCTCGTCGTCCGCCTCTACTCGCTCGGCGAGGCCGCCCGCGGGACCGTCGCCGTCGAGTGGCTTCCGAGCCTCGACGTCGCGCTCGCCCTCCACGTCGACGGTCTCGCCCTCCTCATCGCCTTTCTCGCGACCGGGGTCGGCGTCCTCGTGTTCACCTACTCCGCCGGCTACATGCGCGGCGAGCCGGGGCTCGCGAAGTACTACGCCACCCTGCTCGCGTTTATGGGCTCGATGCTCGGGGTCGCGCTCGCGGGCGACCTCGTTGCCCTGTTCGTCTTCTGGGAGCTCACGTCTATCGCCTCGTTCCTGCTCATCGGCCACTACACCGGGACGGACTCGTCGGTCCGTGCCGCCCGGAAGTCGCTCGTCGTCACCGTCGCGGGCGGCCTGTTCATGCTCGTCGGCTTCCTCCTCCTCGGCTGGGCCGCCGGCCAGACCGGGGCGCAGACGTACGTCGTCTCGACGCTCGTCGAACGCGCGCCGGAGATACGCGCGGCGCTGCGCGGCGCCGGCCTGTTCGTCCCCGCCCTCGCCCTCGTCGCCGTCGGCGCGGGCACGAAGTCCGCGCAGGTGCCCGCGCACATCTGGCTCCCGGACGCGATGGAGGCGCCGACGCCCGTCTCTGCCTTCCTCCACTCCGCGACGATGGTCAAGGCGGGAGTCTACCTCGTCGGTCGCCTCCGGCCCCTGTTTCTTCCCGAGAGCCTGCCGCTCCTCGGGGACTGGACGCTCATCCTCGCCGCTCTCGGGCTCCTGACGATGACCGTGGCCGCGATTCTCGCGGTCCACGCGGTCGACATCAAGGAGCTCCTGGCCTACTCGACCGCGTCGCATCTCGGCCTCATCGTCGCCGGGTTCGGGTTCGCGAAGGCCGCCGGCGCCGAGGCCGGCGCCTTCCACGTTCTCACCCACGCGGCGTTCAAGGCCGCACTCTTCCTCGTCGCCGGCATCGTCGCACACGAGGCGGGGACGCGCAGGATCGACCAGCTCTCCGGGCTGCGCCACGACCTTCCGGTCACCGCCGCGGTCGCGACCGTCGCCTGCCTGTCGATGGCGGGGATCCCGCCGTTCTCGGGGTTCTACTCCAAGGAGTTCCTCTTCGACGCCGCCTACGAGACGGCCCACGCGGTCGGGGGCGTGGCGTGGCTCTTCCCCGTCGTCGCCGTCTTCGGGTCGGTCTTTACGTTCCTCTACTCCGCGAAGTTCGCGATGCTGTTCTGGGGCGAGAAACCCGAGACGCTCGGCCACGTCCACCGGCCGCCGGCCGCGATGCTCGCGCCCGTCGTCGTCCTCGGCGGGCTGGTGCTCGCCGTCACCGCCGCGCCGCAGGCGTTCGTCGACGGCATCGTCGGCGGGGCCTACGCGGCGAGCGTCCCCGGCGAGGCCCACGGCTTCTCGATCCCGGCGCTGAAACTCTCGCCGCCGCTCGTCATGAGTGCGATCACGGTCGGCCTGGGCGCGGTCGCCTTCCCCGGGTACGACCGGCTCCACGACGGCATCCGGCGCGTCCTGACCGCCCGCCCGACGCTCCGGGCGAACACGTGGTACGAGGGCGCGATGGCGTCGCTCCCGTGGCTGAGCCGCCGGGTGACGCCGGCGGTTCAGACCGGACTCCTGCGGAGTTACGCGACGAGCGTCGTCGGCGCGACCGCCGTCCTCGCCCTTCTCGGCTACGCCGCCGCGGGCGTCGCGCTCCCGGTTCCGACCTCGCTCGGGACGAACCTCACGGCGGCGATGGCCGTCGTGGCTGTCGTGGCCGTCGTCGCCGCCGCCGCGGTGGTCGGCGCGCCCTCGCACGTCGCGGGCGTGCTGACCCTCTCGATCCTCGGGTCGATGCTCGCCGTCTTCTACGTGCTGGCCGACGCGCCCGACCTCGCACTGACACAGCTCGTCGTCGAGACGCTCGTCCTCGTCCTCTTCCTCCTCGTCCTCCACCGTCTCCCGGCGTTCTACGGCGACCTGGACCGACTGCGTGCGCTCCGCGACGGGGCGCTCGGCCTCGTCGTCGGCGTCACCGTGACCGTCACCGTTCTCGTGACGACCGCGGCGAGCCCGAACGACGCGCTCGCGAGTTACCTCACGAAGCGGGCGGGTCTGCCCGCCGAACACGGCCCTGTCCTCGTCGACTGGGGCGGCGGCGGCAACGTCGTGAACGTGATCCTCGTCGACTTCCGGGGGATCGACACGCTCGGCGAGATCAGCGTCGTGGCGATGGCCGCGCTCGCGGTGCTGACACTGATCCGGATGCGCGACCGGAGTGAGACGCCGTGAGCGGCGAACCGAGAGATCAGCCCCGCTCGCCGTACGACCGCCGCACGACCGTCATCTCGCGGACGGTCACCCGCCTGGTCGTCCCCGTCGTCCTGATGACGGCGATCGCGCTCTTGCTCCAGGGCCACAACCTCCCCGGCGGCGGGTTCATCGGCGCGGTGCTGACC
Organism: Haloferacaceae archaeon; assembly: GCA_042217165.1. Classification (GTDB taxonomy): domain Archaea; phylum Halobacteriota; class Halobacteria; order Halobacteriales; family Haloferacaceae; genus A07HB70. The sequence goes on from JBDGTD010000074.1 coordinate 29,157, forward strand.
GCCGCGGCGCTCGTCCTCGTCTACGTCATCTTCGGCGTCGAGCATCTCGTGGACGCCGTCGGCGCCGACGGCCCGCGCCTCGTCGGCGCCTACCGCGCGCTGTTCGCGTTCGGTCTCGCGGTCGCGGTGACGAGCGCCCTCGTGCCGATGCTGCTCGGCGGCGCCTTCCTCCAGCAGGCGGTCGTCTTCCTCCACGGCCTGCCGCTCTACGGCGAACTGGAGGTGGCGACCGCGCTCGCGTTCGACCTCGGGGTCTACCTGACGGTCGTCGGCGCGCTCCTCGTCGTCGTCGCGGAGGTGGGCAACGAGTGACCCAGCTCCTCCTCGCGCTGGCGCTCGGCACGCTGTTCGCCGTCGGGACCTTCCTGATCCTCCGCCGGGACGTGGTCCGGGTCGTCTGGGGGGTCGCCATCGTCGGGCAGGCCGCGAACACCTACCTCGTCACGATGGGCGGGTTCGCCGGCCTCGCGCCGATCGGCGGCGGGACGACCGACCCGCTGGTGCAGGCGCTCGTCCTCACCGCCATCGTCATCGGCTTCGGAACGACGGCGCTCGCGCTCGTTCTCACCTACCGGGTGTACGAGGAACACGGCACGATAGACGTCGAGGAACTCGGGACGGGGGGTGGCCGCTGATGGCGGCCGTCGTCGTCGCGCCGCTGTTCGCCGCGCTCGCGACGGCGGTCGTGACCCTCGGTGTCGGCGGCTTCGCGGGCGGCCGGGCCGTCCGCGCGGCGAGCCTCCTCGGCGGGCTGGGGTACGCCGCGAGCGTCGCCCTCCTCCTCCGGACCGTCGCGGTCCCGCTCGGCTCCTCGACGACGCTCGTCCACCAGGTCGGCGGCTGGCGGCCGCCGTTCGGCGTCGTCCTCGTCGCGGACGGCCTGTCGGCGTTCCTGCTCGCGCTCTCGGCCGCCGTGTTCGTCCCCGTCCTCGGCTACGCGGTCGTCGCGATGGGCGACTACGGCCAGCGGCTCTCCTTTCACCCGCTCGTCCACCTGATGCTCGCGGGCGTGACCGGTGCGCTCCTCACCGGCGACCTGTTCAACCTGTTCGTCTGGTTCGAGGTGATGCTGATGGCGAGTTACGTCCTCGTCGCCTTCCACTCCGGACCGGACCACACCCGCGCCGCGCTCTACTACGTCGTCCTCAACCTCGTCGGGAGCGCCGTGATGCTGCTGGCCGTCGGCGGCCTCTACGCGGTCACGGGAACGCTGAACATGGCCGACATGGCCCGACGGCTCGCTGCCCCCGCCGCCTACGGCGTGGCGATGGCTCCGACGCTCGGTCTCCTCGCGCTGCTCCTTGCCGTCTTCGCGCTCAAAGCCGGGCTGGTCCCCTTCCACGCGTGGGTGCCCGCGGCGTACCGAGCCGCCCCCACGCCCGTGGCCGCGCTTCTCGCCGGGGTGGTGAAGAAGGTGGGGCTGTACGCCGTCGTCCGGGTCGGGTTCACCGTCTTCGGCGCGGTGTCGCTCGGCGTCTCCCTCCCGGGGGTCGCGGGCGACTCCCCGCTCGCCTTCCTCGGACCCGTCCTGTTCGTCCTCGCGGCCGCGAGCGTCCTGTTCGGCGGCGTCGCGGCGCTCGCGCGCCCGGACCTCGAGGGACTCCTCGCACACTCCTCGATCAGCCAGATCGGGTTCGTCTTTCTCCCGCTCGCGGTGGCCGCCACCGTCCCCGAGGTCAGGGCGCTCGGGATCACGGCGGCGCTCGTCTACGCCTTCAACCACGGGCTGGCGAAGGCCGGGCTCTTCCTCGTCGCGGGGACACTGAACGACGTGGTCGGGACGACGCAGTTCGGCGACCTCGGCGGTGTCGCGGGCCGCGCGCCGGTGCTCTCTGCCGCCTTCCTCGTCTTCGCGCTCGGCCTCGTCGGTACGCCCCCGCTCGCGGGCTTTCTCGGCAAACTGCTGGTGTTCCAGACCGGCGCGCAGGCGCTCGGGGCCGGCGGCGCGGGCGCGGGGCTGGTCGTCGCGCTCGCGCTCGCCGGCGCGATACTGACGATCGCCTACTACACCCGGGCGTGGAGCGCCGGGTTCTGGGGCGAGCCGTCCGCGACCGTCCGCGAGCGCCTGCCCGTCCCCGCGGCGACGATGGGGTCGGAGCCGGCGCCCGACGCCGCGACCGACGGCGGGCGGACGGCGCGCTCGCTTGCCGTCCGCGTCGGCGCGGTCGTGACGCTCGCGTTCGCCGTCGTCGCCTTCGGCGTCGGGGGAGAGGCGCTCGTCGCCGCCGCACAGGGCGCAGCAGAGGCCGCGGTCGACACGGGCGGCTACGTCGACGCGGTCGACCCGGCGGAGGTGCTCGGCGGGTGAGCGGCGAGCAGACGGACCCAGTCCCCGCCGCGGACGACGACGGCGTCGGCTGGGTCGCGATGGGGCTCGGCCTCGCAGTCCTGTGGCTGGCTGTCCGGGGCGTCGACCCGACCCTCGTCCGCGTGGCCGAGGAGTTCGTGATCGGTCTCGGCGTCGGCCTGCCCCTCGCGTACGTCGGACGGCGGTTCTACAGCCCGGTGACGGGGCTGGACGCGAGCCTCCGGCCGCTCCCCTACGCCGCGTTGTATATCGCGACGTTCGTCTGGGAACTCGTGACGGCGAACGTCGACGTCGCGTACCGGGTGCTGGCGCCGTCGATGCCGATCAACCCCGCGGTGGTGGAGGTGTCGCTCCGGGTCGAGTCCGACCTCGCGATCACTACCCTCGCGAACAGCATCACCCTCACGCCCGGTACCCTGACGATGGACTACGACCCCGACAGAAACGCGCTGTACGTCCACAGCATCGACGGGACGAACCGTGACGCGGTCGTCGCGCCCATCCGCAGGTGGGAGGACTACCTGCTCGTGGTGTTCGACGAGCGCCTGAAGCCGGGCGACCCGGTGCCGGCCACGCCCACTGTCGACGGGGGCGTCGTCGCCGACGCCGACGACGGAGGCGAGACGAGTGGCTGAGGCCGCGACCGCCGCGGCGGCGACGGGCGTCGTCGCCCTCGTCTTGAACGCCGGTATCGTCCTCTCGGCGACGCTGTCGCTGTTCGTCAGCTACCGTGCGATCCGGGGACCGACCACGCCGGACCGGGTTGTCGCCCTCGACACCGTCTCGACGAATATCGTCGCTATCGCCGTCCTCTACGCGGTGTTGACGGGGCAGGCCTTCTTCGTGGACGTGAGCCTCGTCCTCGCGATCATCGGCTTTCTCACGACGATCGCGGTCGCGCGCTACGTGACCGAGGGGGATATCGTCGAATGACGGGCCTCCCGGCGTTCTCGGCGCTCGTCCCCCTGGCGGCGGAGTCGACCGCTCCCGCGATGGGCCCGGTCCGGACCGCACTCGTGGTCCTGTTCAGCGCCGTCGGCGCCGCCTTCCTCACGGTCGGGACGGTCGGACTCTTGCGGCTCCCGACGGTGTACAACCGGATGCACGCCACCTCGAAGGCGACGACGCTCGGGGCCGCGAGCATCGCGCTCGCCGGCGCGGTCCGCTTCGGTCCCGGCGGCGAGGGGTTGACGGCGCTCGTCACCGTCTTCTTCCTGTTCCTGACGGCTCCGACCGGCGCACACATGATCAGCCGCGCCGCTCAGCGGATGGGGGTCCCGTTCGTGGAGGGCGTGGTGTGGCCCGCGTCGCCCGAAGAGGGGGCCTCCGAGAGCGACGACTAACGCGTCGGGAGGGCCGTGGCGACCCGCGCGCCCAGGTCTGCTTTCGACCCCTCGACGACCTCGTAGTCGCCGTCGGGCCGGACCAGGAGCGAGCGCGTCCGGTCGCCGCCGAGCGCGTCGGCGTCGTTCGCGACGACCATCGCGAGTCCCGTCCGGTCCATCAGCGTCCGCGCCGCCCCGACCAGCGCGTCGTCGTCCGCCCCCGGCTCGAGTTTGAACCCCACCACCGGAAGGTCGGGGTGGGCCTCTCGAACCTCCGTTATCACCTTCGGCGTGGGCTGGAGGTCGAGCGTGATCGGCTCGCCCGACCGGATCTTCTCGGGTCGCTCTTCGACGGTGAAATCGCCGACAGCGGCGCTCGCGACCAGCGCGTCTGCCTCCGCCGCGGCGTCGAGGGTCGCCGCCAGTAGCTCCGCCGTCGACTCCACGCCGACCGTCTCGACGCCGGGCGCCTCGGGCGGGTCGCCGACGCCCGCGTGGACGAGGGTCACGTCCGCGCCCGCGACGCGACAGGCGCGGGCTATCGCCCGACCGGTCCGGCCCGAGGCGCGGTTCGTCAGCACCCGGACGGGGTCTATCGCCTCGGCGGTGCCGCCGCCGGTGACGACCACGCGCTGCCCGTCGAGTGGCCGGTCGCCGGTCGCGCGCGCGACGGCCGTGACGATCGCCTCGTCCCGTGCGATCTTCGCCTTCTCCTCCTCCAGCCGTGGGGAGACGAGGTCGACGCCCCACGACTCCAGCCGGTCGAGGGCGTCGAGGACGCCGGGGTGGTCGTACATCGGCTCGTGCATCGCGGGCGCGACGACCACGGGCACGCCGGCGCCGAGCGCCGTCGTCGCGCAGGTGGTGACGGGCGTGTCGTCGATGGCGGCCGCGACTTTCCCCACGGTGTTTGCGGTTGCGGGAGCGACCAGGAGGACGTCCGCCCACCCCTCGCGCCCGCAGAGGTCGACGTGTTCGACCCGGCCCGTGATCTCAGTGACCGGGGGCGCGTCGGTCGCGAACTCGACTGCCCACGGGTGGACGATTCCCTCCGCCGACCCGGTCATCACGGCCCGGACGGTCGCGCCCTCGCGCCGGAGTTCGTGGGCGAGTTCGACCACCCGGACGGCGGCGATACTCCCCGTCAC
>JBDGTD010000005.1:0-32134 GCA_042217165.1 Haloferacaceae archaeon
GGTGGGCCCTCCGGCTCCACCTGTCTGTTCGGTGGGCCCTCCGGCCCCACCTGTCCGACGACACTTTTTACCCAAGTTCACCCGAAACCCGGCCGTGATCGTCGTCGCGACGGCCGACTTCGAGTGTTACCACGACCTCGTGGCCGAGCTTCGCGACCGGGCCGTCGAGTTCACCACCGTCACGCCGGGCGAGGACCTCCCCCCTGAGACGACCGTCGTCGTCACCGCGGCAGACGACCCGCGGCCCGAGGCGGTCGAACACGTCGTCGCTGAGGCGGGTGACGCCCGCGGGGCGGTCGAGCGCGCGCTCGCCCGCCTCCGCGAGGACGACGGACGGACGGTCGTGGGGATCGACCCCGGCGAGCGCCCGGGTGTGGCAGTCCTGTCGGGCGACACCGTCGTCGCAGCGTTCCAGCTCTCGCTCGACGAGGTCGCCCCGACCGTCCGCGAGGAGGTCGACGACGCTCCCGACCCGGTCGTCCGGGTGGGTGACGGCGCGCGGCGATGGAGCGCCCGGCTGGTCGACGCGCTCTCTGACCTCCCGGTCGAACTCGTCGACGAGACGGGGACCACCCCCTCTCTCGGCGCCGGCGCGCGCGGGATGGGCGACGTCCTCGCGGCGGTCAACATCGCGCGCCGGACGGGCGACCGGCTCGAGGGTCGAAGGCTGACCCCGACCGCCGGCGAGATACAGCGCGTCAAGGCCGAGTCCCGCCGGCGCACCACGGGCGAGGTGACTATCGACGAGGAACTGGCACGCCGGGTCGCGCTCGGCGACCTGCCACTCGACGAAGCGATCGACGCTCACCGAGACGGTAGATAGGGCCGATGAATTAAGCGGCCCCCGCTCGATCGATCGTTAAGTCCCGGGGTTCCGTACGATGCTGGAGGAGACACCAGTCGTACTCGTCGTCGACACCGAGCGCACGGACCTGTACGCCGAGTGGCTCGACCCGGCGTACGAGGTTCTGGTCGCCAGAGACGGTAGAGCAGCGCTCGCGGCCGTCGACGACGCCGACGCGGCCGTACTCGGTCCGAACCAGCCGGAGAGCCCTGGCCTCGTCGACGCCCTGCGTGCCCGGGTCGTCTCCCTCCCAGTCGTCGCCGTCCCCGACGGGGACTCGCCGGTGCCAGAGCCCGCCGAACGAGTCGACTATCCCGCCTCCGAGACGACACTCCGGGCCGCCGTCGCCGCCGTCGTCGCCCGGCGACAGTACGCGCGCGGCGTCGACGAACTGTACGCGCTCGCCGCCGAACGCGCCGCCGAAGGAGACGACCCGACGCTCGACGAGGAGTTCGACGAACTCTCGGCCCGACTGGCCGAGACGCTCGACGAACTCGTCGACAACGCGGGCTACCGCGCCGCCTACCGCGCCGCGGCCGACCCCGACCGATCAGAGGACTGATCGGCCGTACGACTAGCTGAGCTGCTCTCTCGCCGGAAAATACGATATTTCTTACTATAATTTATTTAATTTTATACCAGAACATATTAGATAAATATAATTTATTGCCGGCTGATGCGGTAATTGCAATGTCCGAAGACAACGCGTCCGGACTCGCACAGCACCTCAAGGAACACCCCCGGATGATGGGTGCGCTGTTCACGATGCTCCTCCTGCTCTCGCAGGCGGGCAACGCGGCTGCCGCTGGTTACACCGGCGGTCCCTGAACACGACGCGACCGAACTGCGGACTCCCTTTCTCTCGGACGCTCGACCGTGCGTGAGTGCTACAGCGCGTCGAGGTCCATCTCGTCGCTCCAGCGGATCTCCCCGTCGATACGGACGGGTCGCGTTTCCGCCGAGAGGAAGTCAGCGAGCGCGTCTCTATCCACCTCGAACGCCCCGATCCGGCTGGAGAACAGGTAGTGTTCCGAACCCTCACCGATGTACGGATTGACCAGCCCTCCTGTCCCGACGCGGTTCGTGGGGTACAGGTTGTACTCGACCTCGTACGTGTCTTCGATCCCGGCGACGACTGGCGAGTTCGGTGCGCTCCCCTGTGTCCGAGCGAGCGTGAGACTCCCGTCTCCGACGATCGTGTACTGATCACCGATCGCCTGGACCTCGTTCGCCACGTCCAGCGCCCCCGTCAGCGGGAACCCGTGGTTGAGTAGCCGCGCGAGCAGGCGGCCCATCTCGACTGCCTGCTCGTTGACCACGTCGTCGAGTGTCACCAGCCCGGCGACGGCGCCCGCCCGCACGAGTTCGGCGCCCTGTTCGAACGACGTACAGGCGTTGAGGAGGAAGGCGTCGACGCCGACGTGGTCGACGCTCGCGGCGTCGAGCGGGCCGTCGGCGCAGGCGAATCCCCGGTCGTCGATGTGGCCGACGTAGTGGAAAAAGTCACCCTCCGCGAGGGCGTCCCGGAGTTCGGTCCGCGTCAGGTTCTCGTGGACGGTCACGTCGACGGAGAGGTCCACGCCGTCGCCGTACGTCTCGTCCATCACCGTCGACTCCGCAGTCATCGCGCTGTCGTTACAGACGACGGTGATGTCGATGTCGCCCTCGACGGCCGAGCGGCCCAGCCGGTTGTGATATGCCTCGGGCAGGGCTTTCGTCGCCCCGAGGGGCGTTCCGTCGCCGACCCAGACCTGTTCGAGGGCGTCCGTGGATTCGGGGCGGACGTACGGGGCACTCGACCCCTCGGTGCCGCGTGTTGCGGTCCCGCCGTCGGTACTCCGGAAGAATGCGTCCGTCGCGGCCGCCTGACTGGGCGTCACCCGCGCTGGCTCCGCCTCGGGGGTGCGCACGGTCGCGAGGTCGTTCGCGAGAAACGGGAGCATCTCGACGTGGTCGGGGACGGGTGCGACGTGGGTGGTGAACCCCCAGTCGGGAACGAGGTCGGCCACCTCGGCCGGCGGAATCTCGAAGTAGGCCGCGAGCCGCTCTGCTGGCGGCAGGTCGTACAGCCGCGCGAAGTCGACGTCGAGGCCGGGGCGCTCCTCGACTGCCCGGCGCTCGTGGAGGTCGACGGTGTAGTACCCCTCGGTCCGCACGAGACAGTCGAGCAGGAAGACGTGTTCCAGCGCCTCGCGCACCCCTCGCTCGACGGTCGGGCGGTCGAGCATCCGGTCGACTCCCGAGTCTGCGACCAGCCGGGGCTCGGTCCCGGGCACGACTGTCGCGCCGAGGTAGTACGCGAGCGGCGTGGCGGCGTAGATATCTCCGAGGCTCGGCGGGAGGACCACCTCGATACCGGTGTCGGGCGGGTCGAGACCCGCGGGCACGTCGAGCGACGCGCCGAGTTCGACGAGCGGCGGATGTCCGCGCAGGGTCGGGTACGACCGCTCGGGGGAGGTAGTCTTGAGCGCCGACCCGAACGTCGAGAGCGCCCGCATCACGTCCCGCGGGTCCTCGGTGGTCGTCACCGTCGCCGCCGGCCGCTCGTGGTGGGTCCGCGCCCCGACGAGGGTCCGTCGTTTCTCGTCGAGGTCGATCTGGATCCCGAGCGGTCCCGCTCCGACCGTCAGCGGGCCGTCGACCCGGAGGTAGATCTTCATCGGGCCACAGATCTCCACGTCGTACGTGCCCGCCCCGAGCGACGACTGGCTCCCCTGTTCTATCTCCGCCACCATTCCTCCGTCGGCGTCCCGGACGTACGTCTGGACGACGCTCGGGACGGTCACGGTCGTCGCCCGGACGGCGACGGCGGTGTCGGCGGGGAAGTAGAACGCTCCGGAGTCTGCGGGCTCGGGAACGACCCGGTCGTCCGTCCAGAGAGAGAACCGGTGGCGCTCGACGTGGTCGACGACCTCCAGTCCCGGCCCGTCGTTCCGGGTCGTCACGGAGACGGAGACTCCGTCGTTGCAGCCGTCGCCCACGGTACTCACCTCTCGCCGCTGTACTCGTCGACCGGGAGCCAGTCGGAGACGACGTCGCCGTCCGCGAGGTGCCAGCGCTGCTCGAGCCGGTAGCCGTCGAGCCGCAGTTCGAGTACCGCGTCGAACAGCGGCGCGAGCGTCCGCACCTCCGGCGTGTCGTACTCTCGGGCCAGCCGCACGTGGGCCATCCCGTCTGCCGCCCGAACCTGTCGGCCGAGGACGTGGAGGAAGCCGAAGGCCGACCGCGTGTCGTAGCCGTCGAGCGCCGAGAGCGGGTCGACGCCGACCCGGAGTTCCGCCGGCTCGAGTCCACCGGCGACGGCCTCGAAGCGCTCTACCGACTCCGTAATCGCGACGCCGAGGTCCGAGATCGAGCCGTCGACGCGGCGGATCGCCGGCACCCCGGCGTTCGGACCGCCACTCGCGGCGGCGCTCCGCGAGGTCCCGTTACACGTCACGATCCGGGCGTGGGCGGCGTCGGTCGGGCCGGCGCCGCGGAGCCGTTCGGCCGCGGCCTCGCGGTCCGAGTCGGGGACGACGAGCAGGCGGCGCCGCTCGCCGTCGCTCGTCTGGTCGCCGAGCATCCGTCGCGATACCTCGTGGTACGCCTCTGCGGGAACGGAGCCGACGACGAGCGTCGTGCTCCCACGACGCTTCAGGTCGGCTAACGCGTCCTCGAACGTCTCTCCGTCCCGTTCGCCCTTTGCGTTTCGTCTCACCAAGCTCGGCCTACGCTACGGTCCATCCCCTCATAAAGTGTGTTCACCTCGTTCAGACTCCGTAGCCGGCCGGGCGTCGACCGACGCTACACCGCGGCGACGACGCGAAACGCAGCCAGCACCGCGACCGGCGACAGGGCCGTCCGCGTCCGCTCGTAGCCGACCGCGGCCAGTCCGACCGCGAGGGCCTCCGCGAGCGCCGGCACGGGCGCGACTCCGGCCGCCGTCCCGACCGCGAACGTCGAGAGCGCGAGGGCGCCGACCGCCGGCCGCGGGAGTCGTGCCGCGCTCGCGCCGGCGGCGACGACGAGCGCCGCGGCGAGACCGAACGCGAGCGTCGACTCCGAGACGAGCGCCCCCGAGAGCGGTAGGCGCAGCGGGACCGAGGCGACCGCCGCGCCGGAGAGCGCCACGACCCACGGCGCGCGCGCCGGAGTCGTCGCGGTCCGCGCCCGCTCGCCGACCACCGCGTACAACAGCCCGTAGCCCACCGCGGCGACCAGCGCCGGCCCGACGGCGACGTTCAGGAGGACCGGGAGCGAGGGAGCCGGCGCGCCGCCACGGACGGCCGACGCGACGAGGCCTGCGAGGACGGCGCCGAGCCCCGGACCGACGAGCGCCCGCGGGTCGGGCCGCCCGAACCGAACCTCGACGCTCGTCCAGCGCGCGTAGAGCGCGCTCGTCCCGCCGACGCCGACGCCGAACGCGAGGAGACTCCCGACGACGAGGCTCGACCCGCGCCAGTCCGGAAGGGCCGCGAGCAGCGACGGGTAGACCACGCCGAGCGCCTGCGCGGCCCCTTCCGCGGCGACGACGAGGGCGAACGCGCCGGCGACCCCGCGCGAGTCGCCCGCGACGAGAGGCGACTCACTCACCGTTCCGTTCGTGCCACGCCGTCTCGGCCCGGCGGGCGGCCTCCCGGACCGTCAGGTCCGTCGCGCGGGCGACGGCGAGCGCGTCGTCGTGTTCCGCGCTCGCGTCGAGGAGGGTCCCGTCTCCGCCGGTCGCGATCTTCACGCCGACCGCGAACGACTCGCCGTCGACGTCGAGTCCGACCTCTTCGACCCGGCGCTCCGCGACCCAGCGGTGTCCCGCGCCGTGTTCACGGACGCCGAGCGTCCCCGTCTCCGCCGCGAGCGCGCGGGCGACGCGGTCCGCGTCCGCGGGCCGGACCACGACCTTCACGAGGTGGCCGGGGCGGGACTTCTTCATCGTCGCCGGCAGGACCGACACGTCCCGTGCGCCGACCTCGCGCAGGCGCTCGTGGAGGCTCCCGAGTACCTCGGGCGTCACGTCGTCGACGTTCGTCTCCAGCACGGTGATCGGCTCGCGCCGGAGCGAGCCGTCGCCCTCCCCCGCGACCGCCCGCAGAGCGTTCGGGCGGTCGGCGAGGTCCGCCGCGCCCGCGCCGAACCCCTGCCGTTCGACCCGGAGCGCGGGAAGCCCCGGGACACCCGTCGCGTGGTGGGCGAGTATCGCCGCGCCCGTCGGCGTCAGGCGCTCGTGGTCGCCCGCGCTCTCGCGGAGCGACCAGTCCGCGCGCGCGGCGAGTTCGACCACCGCCGGCGCGGGGACGGGGTAGCGCCCGTGGCTCATCTCGACCGCGCCGCCGCCGGGCGCGAGCGGCGTCGTGACGACCCGGTCCGCGCCGACGTCGTCGAACAGGAGCGCCGCGCCGACCACGTCGGCTATCGCGTCGTCGGCGCCTACCTCGTGGAAGTGCGTCTCCTCCAGCGTCGTCCCGTGGACCGCCGCCTCGGCCTCGCCGAGCAGTTCGAACGCCGCGAGCGCGTCGCCCTCGACCGGGTCGGGGAGCGCCATCGCCGCGACGAGGTCCACCACCTCCCCGTACCCCCGGTGGCCGTCGCCCCCCTCGACCGGCTCGCCGTCGCGAACGACCTCGACTCGGGTCGCGGCGACGCCCGCACGGTCGACCTCGCTCACGCGGTACTCGACGCCGAGGGCGTCCTCGACGGGGGCGAGCGCCCCGCGGTCGGCGCCGACCGCGAGCAGCGCCCCGAGGACCATATCCCCCGCCGCGCCGGCGCAGCCATCGAACGCGATGGTGTCCATGCGAGCGAGGAGAGCCGTCGGGGACAAAAGACGACGGGCCTCGAACCGAGACGCTTTACGTCCACGGCCGAATGTGAAACAGTGACACGGACCGCACGACTCGCCCCCGGCAAAGAGCTTAACCGGGGAGCGAGCGGAAGTTCAGGGGAGCAACGAGCGTCATCATGAACGAGGTTCAACTCGAAGTGGCGAAGGCCTACCCCAACGACTCGGGGCGGGGGATCGCCAGACTCGACCCCGACACGCTGCTGCACCTGAAGCTCTCGCCCGGCGACATCATCGAGATCGAGGGCGGCTCGACCACCGCCGCGAAGGTGTGGCGCGCCGACAGGCAGGACTGGAACACCGACACCGTCCGTATCGACGGGTTCACCCGGCAGAACGCCGACGTCGGAATCGGCGAACGGGTGACGATCCGGAAGGCAGAGGAGCACAAGGCCGACTCGATCGTCCTCGCGCCGCCGGAGGAGGCCTCGGTCCAGTTCGGCTCCGACGCCGCCGGGATGGTCAAGCGCCAGATCCTCAAGCGCCCGGTCGTCGAGCGCGACATCGTCCCCGTGATGTCCTCGACGAACCACCCGTTCATGCGCTCGCCCGGGCAGGCCATCCCGCTCATCGCCGTCGAGACGGAACCCGACGGCGTCGTCCTCATCACCGAGGACACGGACGTGGAACTCCGCGAGGAGCCCATCTCCGGGTTCGAGAAGACCGGCGGCGGCATCACCTACGAGGACATCGGCGGCCTCCAGAACGAGATTCAGCGGGTCCGGGAGATGGTCGAACTCCCGATGAAGCACCCGCAGATATTCAAGAAACTGGGGATCGAGCCGCCACAGGGCGTCCTGCTCCACGGGCCGCCCGGGACGGGCAAGACCCTGCTCGCGAAGGCCGTCGCGAACGAGACCTCTGCGAGTTTCTTCTCTATCGCCGGCCCCGAGATCATCTCGAAGTACTACGGCGAGTCCGAACAGCAACTCCGGGAGATCTTCGAGGACGCGAAAGAGGACTCCCCCTCGATCATCTTCATCGACGAACTCGACTCTATCGCGCCCAAGCGAGAGGACGTCACCGGCGAGGTCGAGCGCCGGGTCGTCGCCCAGCTCCTGACGATGATGGACGGGCTCGAGACGAGAGGGCAGGTGATCGTCATCGCGGCGACGAACCGCGTCGACTCGGTCGACCCCGCGCTCCGGCGGCCCGGCCGGTTCGACCGCGAGATCGAGATCGGCGTCCCCGACGAGGTCGGCCGCAAGGAGATCCTCCAGATCCACACCCGCGGGATGCCGCTGTCGGACGACGTCGACCTCGACCTCCTCGCGGACGAGACCCACGGGTTCGTCGGCGCGGACATCGAGAGCCTCACCAAGGAGGCCGCGATGAAGGCGCTCCGGCGCTACCTGCCGGAGATCGACCTGGACGAGGAGGATATCCCGCCGTCGCTCATCGACCGGATGATAGTCAAGCGCGACGACTTCCGGGGGGCGCTCGGCGAGGTCGAGCCGAGCGCGATGCGGGAGGTACTCGTCGAACTCCCGAAGATCACGTGGGAGGACGTGGGCGGGCTAGAGTCCGCCCAGCAGCAGGTCGAGGAGGCAGTGGAGTGGCCGCTCTCAGAGCCCGAGAAGTTCGGGCGGATGGGGATCGAGCCGCCGAAGGGCGTCTTGCTGTACGGTCCGCCCGGAACCGGAAAGACGCTGATGGCGAAAGCCGTCGCCAACGAGACAAACGCCAACTTCATCTCGGTGAAGGGGCCCCAACTGCTGTCGAAGTGGGTCGGCGAGTCCGAGAAGGCGATCCGCGAGACGTTCCGGAAGGCCCGACAGGTCTCGCCCACCGTGATTTTCTTCGACGAACTCGACTCGCTCGCGCCCTCGCGCGGCGGGGAGGTGGGCAACAACGTCTCCGAGCGGATGGTCAACCAGCTGCTCACCGAACTCGACGGGCTGGAGGAGATGGGCAACGTGATGGTCATCGGCGCGACGAACCGCCCGGACATGATCGACCCGGCTCTGCTCCGCTCGGGGCGGTTCGACCGGCTCGTGATGGTCGGCGAACCCGACATCGGCGGCCGGGAACAGATCCTCAAGATCCACACGCGTGACAGCCCGCTGGCGCCCGACGTGAGCCTGCGCGAGGTGGCCGAAATAACCGACGGCTACGTCGGCAGCGACCTGGAGTCGATCTCGCGCGAGGCCGCGATGGAGGCCCTGCGCGAGGACGGCGACGCCGACGAGGTCGAGATGCGTCACTTCCGCCGGGCGATGGAGGCGGTCCGTCCGACGATCACCGAGGACCTGATGAGCTACTACGAGCAGGTCGAGGAGGAGTTCAAAGGCGGCGCGCGCGAGCGGATCGACACCGGGGGCGGCCGGATCGGCTTCCAGTAGGACCGGCCCCCGACCGCCAGTTCACTCGAGTTCGTCGAGAACAGGGTTCGTATCGAGCGACGCGACCACGTCGACGACCCGTTCGCGGAGCGCCAGCCCCCCGAAGACGAGAGCCCCGAGGAACGCGCTCGCGAAGAGTTCTATAGACATATGTAGCGACAATAGCGCTATAGTGGTAACACTGACGATCGCCGGGTCCAGCAGGCGGCCGACGCTATTGAGCAGTATAAACTGATACAAAACGAACACATCTGTCGATAGCGATTCCCACGGCTGGAAAGGCGAACAGACTCGTCATAGCAGCGTTCTTTGAACGCCTCGGCTATTGTGCCGGTGATGGCGCAGGCAACAGAGTCGCCCGGATCATCGGGCTTCACGACCGACGTGGATCTAACGAGTCTCGTTGTCATCGCGGGACTCACGGCTGTACTGTTCGCGGGGGCACTCGCCATCGGAGAGGGCCTCGGAGAGATTCCGCCGGACATCGACTGGAAGGCGTTCTTCGTCGTCTACACGGTGATCGTCTTCGTCCCGTGGGGGACGCCGACGATCGCCGCGGCGGTCGGCGCGACGATGGCAGAGGGCATTCTTGACTTCTTCGAGGGGCTGGAGCCGGACGAGCCGTTCGGGTGGGCCGGCTACATCGTCGGCTTCACTATCGCCGGCTACTTCATGAAGGACCCGAGCGACACGGTCAAACTCGCTATCGGCGCCGTCCTCGGCGCGTTCATCCAGTTCGCAATCGAGGGGCTCTCGCTCGTCCTCGTCGCCGGGGATGCGGTCTCGGTGTACGCCACCGCGCTCGCGGGTAACACGATCACCCACGGCGTCATTCTCGGTGCGATCCCGCTCATTCCGGCCGTCTCCGCGCTCCGCGGCCGGATGGAGCGCGTCATGGCGCCCGCAGCACAGTCCGCCGACTGACCGCGACTCTCCGATTTTCCTACGATGAGCCCACGACGCTCACGCCGCGGAGGCCTCGATGATTAGCGCAGACGGGTTTCGCCTGCGCTACCCGACCAAGGACGACCCTGCGCTCGACGGCGTCTCGTTCGCGGTCGACGAGGGCGACGTTCTCGGTGTCGTCGGGCCGGTCGAGGCGGGCAAGACAACACTCGCGATGGCGCTCGCGAGCTTCGCGCCACAGAACACCGGTGGGTCGACGAGCGGTGACCTGTCGGTCGCCGGCCGCGACCCGCGCGACGCGGACGACAACGCGGTCGCGATGGTGTTCGAGGACTACTCCGCACAGCTCACACAGGTCCACGCGATAGACGAGGTGGTCGCCCCGCTGGTCAACCGCGGCATTCCGCGCACGGAGGCGACCGAGCGCGCACACGAACTGTTGGACGACGTTCGGATGGCCGACGCCGCAGACCAGTTCACCTGGGAACTCTCCGGCGGCCAGCAGCAGCGACTCGCCATCGCCGCCGCCCTCGCGATCGACCCCGAGGTGCTGATCTTCGACACGGCGACGGACATGCTCGACCCCGAGGGCCGCGACGACGTCGCGAACCTCATCGCGTCGATCGCGGGCGACACGACGCTCGTCGTCACCGAGAACGACCCGGACCCGCTGGTCGGGATCGCAGACGAGTTGCTCGTTCTCGACGGGGGCCAGCGCGTCGCGTTCGGTCCCGCCGACGACCTCCTGCGGGACGTCGACCTGCTCGAGTCGGTCGGCGTCGCCCCGCCGGTCTGCTGTCGTGTTGCCCGGGAGGTCGGACTCGACGCCACCCCGCTGACGCCGGGTGAGTTCCTCGACGCCCTCGACGGCCACGGCGTCGACCCCGCCTCCGTCGGCGCGCTCGACACCGACGAAGACGCGGCGCGCACGGACGGCGAGTCGTTGCTCAGCACCGACGCGGTCGCTCACGAGGGGAACCCGGAGGGCGCGAGTGCCGCCGCCCGCTCCAGCCAGCCGCTTCTCCGTGCCGACGACGTGCGGTACGAGTACGGCTCCGACGCGGTCGCCGTCGAGGACGTCGCCTTCTCGGTCCGCGAGGGGGAGGTCCACGCGATCCTCGGCGGGAACGGCGCCGGGAAGACGACGCTCAGCAAGCTTCTCGTCGGCCTGTTCGAGCCGGACGAGGGGTCGGTCGTCGTCGACGACGTCCCGACTGCGGACCGGACGGCGCGCGACGTGGCCGAGTCGGTCGGCATCGCGCTCCAGAACCCGGACGAACAGCTGTCAGAGCAGACCGTCCGGGAGGAGATCCGGTTCCCGCTGGAGAAGCGCCGCTACGAACGGTCCGGGTTTCTCGGGCTCTCGAAGCAGGAACGGTACGGCGAGGCGTACATCGACGAGCGCGTCGAGACGGTGTGTGACCTCGTCGGGATCTCCGAGGACCTCATGGACGAGGACCCGGTGTTCCTCCCGCGCGGCGTGCGCCGGCAGGTGACGATGGCGACGGCGCTGGCGCCCGATCCGGGCGTGCTGGTACTCGACGAGCCGGTCGCTGGCGTCGACGCGACGGCGCGGTCGCACGTCCGACAGACGATCGAACGCCTGTGCGACCGGGGGAAAGGCGTGGTCGTCATCGACCACGACATGGAGTTCGTCTGTGAGGTGGCAGACAGGGTCACCGTCCTCGACGACGGCCAGGTCGCGATGCAGGGGCCGAAATCCGAGGTGTTCGGCGTCGACAACTGGGAGTGGCTGGCGAGCCGGCACCTGCGGCCGCCCCGGATCGCGCGGCTGGCCCAGCGCGTCGGCGTCGAGGCCCTGACCGCCGACGAGTTCGTCTCGGCGTTCGCGCCGCGCCTGGAGGTGACGGGGTGAAGCGCCGCGTCCCCGTCGTCTACAACGACGTCGACACGTGGTTCCACCGGCGCGACCCGCGGGCGAAACTCGGGGTGTTCGTCCTGTCGCTGCTCTACCTCTACACCGCCCCGACGTGGGAGTGGATGCTTGCGACCGTGGTCCTCGGCCTCGGACTGGCCGTGCTCGCACGGGTGCCCCCGCTCTGGATCGGGGCGCTGCTCGCGCTCCAGGTGCCGAACGTCGTCGGCATCCTCGCCTTTCCGGCCATCGAACGGATCGTGACGGGCGGGAGCGCCTTCGGCGGGAACTTCGCCTTCGGGCTCAAGCTCGCGTTCTCGTGGCAGACCGCGCTGTTGATCAGCGCGAGCCTCTTCACGACGATGGAGTTGACCGAGATCACCGACGGCCTCCGGGGGCTCGGCGTCCCCGAACTGGTCTGTTTCACGCTCGAGTACGTCCTCCTGCTGTTCTACGTGACGATCAGTGACCTGTTCCGCATCCTGGACGGGATGAAGGTGAAGGGACTGGGCATCGAGACGAAAAATCCCGTGAAATTCGCGCTGAACGTCCCCAGCCTGGCGGTCCCGATGTTCATGTCGGTCCTCCAGCGGTCGAACACGATGATGTCCGTCCTGCAGATGCGGGGCTACTCCTTCTCGAACGAGGGGCGCGAACTCCGCCACGACCTGACGTTCGACGCCGGCGACGCGCTGCTGTTCGGCTCCGGACTCGTCGTGCTGGCCGGCACCGCCGCGGTGAACTTCGGATTTATGAACGTCCCCGTCCTCCCGAGTTCATGAGCGGAGGCGACACCGTCGCGCCGGCAGAGGCCCAAGACGAACCGGACGCGGACGGCTGGGTCGACCCGGGCCTCGCCGAGGGTCGGAGTCGGCTCCTCCTGTTCGGCGGGATGGGCGGACTCGCGATAGGGACGTTTCTCGACGTCGCGGCGCTGTTCTGGCTCGGCGTCGCCGGCGTCGGCGTCGCCTTCGCGCTCAACACCGCCGGAAAGCTCGTCCACTACGGACGGCTGGCGATCCCCCGTCGCGGCCGAATCGGCCTCTCGGCGTCGTGGCTCGCGCTCGCGCTGACGGTCGTTGCGCTCCTCTCGAACTACGCGTACGCCCGCTACGGACCCGGCGAGGGGTCGTTCTTCTGGGCGCTCGCCGTCGGCGCGCTCGGGTTCGCGCTGCTGCACATGGCCGCGCAGTCGACGTACCTCCCGGCGACGGAGCATGAAGACTGACCTGCGGCGCGGTCCGGTGAGAGAACCCTCCGGCGCGGCGACCGGTACGTCACGGTGGGCGTGAGTCGGTGTACCGGCGCGCACTCCTCGGCACGCTCGCCGGTGGTCTCGCCTCGCTCGCGGGCTGTGACGCCGTCACGCCCTCCGACGATTCGCGCCCCGGACGGTCCGAGCGGTCCGAAACCCCCGCGTCGTCTGCATCCCTCCCGTACGAGGGTCCGTCGCCACGGAGGCTCCTCGACGCCCCCCGTGGTATCCGTCTGCGCAACGCCACGGGCGCCGCACAGTTCGTGACGCTCGCGCTCGGCCACGGCGACCGTGGGGTGTTTCTCGATAGCCGCGAGGTGTCGCCCGCGACGGTCGTGCGCTACGACGGTCTCGTTCGCCGCGTCACAGACTACCGCCTCGTCGCCGAGACGGCGGCCGGCGTGCGCCACGAGCGGACGTGGCGGCCCACAGGTATGACGGGCGGTCTGCTGGTGACACTCGACGACGGGGTGACGAGCCGCGTGCTGACGACCTGTGCCGAGACCTGTCGTCCCGACGGCCCGGCCGCGGAGCGGACGCTCTATCTCGACAACGGCGCCGACACGGCGACGAAGGTTCGGGTCCGCCTCGGCCCGTCGCGGAGCCCCGACCGGAACCTGTCGGTCCGCGTGCCGGGGCTCGGACGGGCTGCGGTTCCCGTCCCCGAGTGGTCGCCGGACTACCCGCTCCGGATCGCGTACGGCGACCGCGAGGTACGGCGAGAGTGGCGGACGTCGGACGGCGAGGCGCTGTTCGTCTCCGTCGACGGCCCGCCCAGGGTGCGGTGTTCGAACACGGTCCGAGAACTCGTCGTGGTGAACCGGGTCGACCGCGAGCGAGCGGTGGGCCTCGTCGTCGACGCGGACGGTATCCGGGCCGTCGAGCGGTCCATCTCCGTGCCGGCCGCCAGCAGGCGGACGTTCGCGAACGCCGTCCCGCCGGCGGGCCAGTACGCGTTCGAGGTCACGACCGAGGACGGGGTGGACAGCTCGTTCGAGACGGCGATCTGTCCGGCAGCGGGGCCGCTGCTGGTGATAGTCGACGACCAGGAGGTCGTGGTGACGGTTCGTGGCGAGCGCCGGGAGACGGTCGTCGACGGACGGGCCTGACTACTCCAGCAGCTCGTCGCTGTTCTCGATCATGTAGAGCGTCCGCGCGGCGACGTTGACCGCGTGGTCGCCGACCCGTTCGAGGTCACGGACCGTGAGCAGGAGCCGCCGGATTTCGGGCATCATCGCCTGTATCTCGCCCTCGCTCAGGTCCGTCGAGGTGATGAGCCCGCGGACGATGGCGTCGCTCGCGCTCTCGCACATCTCGTCGACCTCGTCGTCCCGCTGTGCGACCGCCCAGCAGCGGTCGGCGTCTCCGTCGTCGTAGGCGTCCATGGCGGCCTCGAGCATCGACAGCGTCGTCGACCCGATCTGTCGGACGTCGACGTCGGAGAACACGTCTCGCTCTGCCGCTATCGCGTACGCGGAGAGGTTCGTGGCGAGGTCTGCGATCCGCTCGAGGTCGGTGAGGATCTTGAACGACGCGGCGATGAACCGCAGGTCGCCTGCCACCGGCTGCTGGAGCGCGAGGAGGTCGATACAGTCGCTCTCCAACTCGAGATACTGTGCGTTGATGATCTCGTCGCCGTCTATCACCTCGCGTGCCAGCGCTTCGTCTCTCCGCTCGAGCGCGTCGAGCGCCTGGCTGAGCCGGTCGGCGACCAGTTCGCCCATGTAGAGGACGTCTGCCCGCAGGTCGGCGAGCCGGTTCTGATACTGTTCTCGTGTCATGTTTGGGTGGCGATCGTTGCGATAATTAACACTTCCTGTCAGCCGAACTTCCCGGTGATGTAGTCTTCGACCCGTTTGCTCTCGGGATCCTCGAAGATCTTGTCCGTGTCGTCGTACTCGGCGAGTTCGCCGCCGGTGAGGAAGACCGCTGTCTGGTCGGATATCCGAGCCGCCTGTTGCATGTTGTGCGTGACGATGACGACGGTGTAGTCCTCGCTCAGGTCGTGGATCAGCTCCTCGATCTTCGAGGTCGCGATCGGGTCGAGTGCGGACGCCGGCTCGTCCATCAGCAGCACGTCGGGGTCGGTCGCGAGCGCGCGGGCGATACAGAGTCGCTGCTGTTGCCCGCCCGAGAGCCCGAGCGCGTTGTCGTCGAGCCGGTCTGCCACCTCGTCCCAGATCGCGGCCTGTCGGAGCGAGCGCTCGACGAGCGCCTCTTCTTTTTCTGTGTCGTCCTTTCCGAGCAGGCGCGGGAGCAGCCCGGTACGGATGTCGCCGTGCTTGCGCGGGCCGTAGGAGACGTTGTCGCGGATCGACTTCGGGAACGGGTTCGGCTGCTGGAACACCATCCCCACGCGCTTGCGCAGCTCGACGAGGTTCACCCCGTCCTGGTAGATCTCCTCGCCGTCGACTTTCACCGACCCCTCGACGCGGGCGGCACTGATCCGGTCGTTCATCCGGTTGAGACACCGGAGAAACGTCGATTTGCCGCAGCCAGAGGGACCGATCAGCGCGGTGACGCTCTTCTCGGGGATCTCCATCGAGATATCTTTGAGCGCGTGGTCGCTCCCGTAGTGGACGTTCAGGTTCTCGGTGACGATCTGCGCGCTCTCGTCGAACTCGTAGCGGGTCCACGCGTCGCGGATCTGCTCGTCAGTCTCGCCGGTCGTCGTCACCGACGTGGACGTTGTCTGGTCGGTCTGGGTCTGGGTCTGCTGTGCCTCGTCTGTGGGTTGTGTTGTCTCGCTCATCGGTTGAGTCTCCGACGGAAGTAGTACCGTGTCGTGATCCCGACCGCGTAGAACGACAGAACGACGACGAGCAGGATGAGTGCCGTTGCCCACGCGAACTGCTGGGCGTCGCCGATCTGCTGCCCGCCGACGCCGGCAGTAATCAGCGCGTACAGCTGGTACGGCAGCGCGCTCGTCGCCTGGAGGAGTGCTTCGTTGGCGACGAACGGCGGCGCCGCGGTGAACCGGAAGCCGCCGATCACGTCGACCGTCTGGCTACCGGGGACGAACGTCCCGCCGGCCATCGTCAGCAAGATCGGCGCGGTCTCGCCCGCGATCCGGCCGACGCCGAGAATCACACCCGTCGCCACGCCGGGGAGGGCCGCCGGGAGCACGACGCTCCGGATCGTCTGCCACTTGCTCACTCCGAGGGCAGCACTGGCGTCGCGGTACTCGTCGGGGACGGCTAACATCGCTTCTCGGCTGGTAATGACCACCAGTGGCAGCAACATGAACCCGAGGGTGAGCATCCCGGCGAGCAGCGACTTCGTGCCGCCGAACCGCGGGATGAGGAAGGCGGCGCCGAACAGGCCGAAGACGATGCTCGGCGTCGACCAGAGGCCGTTCGTGACAACCTCGACGACATCGGTGAACCGCCCCTGCGAGGCGTACTCGGACAAGTAAATCGCCGCGCCCACCCCGAGCGGGACGGCGAAGACGACTGCGCCGACGACGAGCCAGACCGTGCCGACAATCGCCGGCAGGACGCCGTCGACCTCGACCATCAGCGCGACGCCGTTCATGACGAACGGCCAGGTGACGGGCAGCGAGACCGTCACGCCGAGGACGGTCACCTCGGGGCCGACGCCCGCGCCGACGGCGAACCCGGTGCCTATTCCCGGCAGTCCCTTACTCACGACGAAGGCGACCAGACCGAAGAGGACGCCGACGATCGCCGTGGCGTTCAGGTAGACGAGCAGGTACGCGCCGAGGTGACGCCCCCGTGCGCCGAAGCCGCCGTACGCCTTCGCGGCGGACCAGCCGACCACGAGCGAACAGAGGCCGACCGCCACCGGCACCGTCGTCGTCGCGAAGAACGTCACCTGGTTCGACGACGGGAAGACGGCAGGGGCCCACGACCACGACGGGCCGATCAGGGCGGTCAGGAAGACGAGGCCGACGAAGACGGAGAACGCACCCGCAGGAACCGTCGAGCCGACGTCCTCCCGGGTGAACGCCGTCGCCACGAACGCGACGCCCGCGACGACGAGCCCGAGAACGACGCCGCCCGGCCCGAGAGAGAGGGTGTACCCCCCGACCAGCGTGCCGGTCACGAACCAGAGCGCGGAGAAGACGACCCCCGGAATGAGGCCGGCGCTCCGCTCCGGGTCCGTCGCGGTCATCCCGAGCCGGGAGACGGTGCCGAAGCCGACGACGCCGACGCCGGCGAGCACGAGGAGCCCACCGACCACAGCCACGACCTGTACCCCGGCGACGGGGTCGGTGAGCGAGACGAGTTCGAACAGCGCGGCGACCGCGAAGACGAACAGAATCGCGGCGAGCGCCGCCGTACCGCCGGCGAGCGCCTGGAAGCCGCTGGTCTCCTCGCTGACGAGTTCGGTCTCGGTGGCGCCGCTCATCGCTACTCCGATCCTCCGAGCTTGCGCTCCATCCGTCGCTCGATGAGCTGTGACCCTACGCTCAGGAAGAGGACGGTGACGAACAGCACCACTCCGGCCGCGAACAGCGCGCTGAGCTGGAGCCCGTCGGCCTCGCCGTAGTTCGCGGCGATCAGCGAGGTAAGCGTCTCGTAGCCGTAGAAGACGTTGTACAGCGGCTCCGGGAACTGCGGACTGTTCCGCAGCATGACGGTCGCGGCCATCGTCTCGCCGATGGCGCGCCCGACGCCGAGCAGGACTGCGGCCGAGACCCCCGAGAACGCCGCCGGCAGTGTGATCGTCGTCATCGTCTGCCAGTCCGTGGTTCCGAGCGCGAGCGACCCGCTTTTCATCGATTCGGGGACGCTCGCCAGCGCGTCCTCCGCGACGGAGACGACCGTCGGAAGCGCCATCAGCCCGACGACTATCCCGACGAACAGGTAGGTTCCCTGTCCGACGAGGCTGAACTGCTCGCTCGCCCACGGGCTCAGGACGGTGAATCCGAGGAACCCGTAGACGATCGAGGGGATGCCTGCGAGGATCTCGACGCCGGGCTTGACGACCTCGCGGACCGGCTTCGGCGCGATCTCCGAGATGAACAGCGCGGCGGCGACGCCGAGTGGCCCGGCGACGGCGGTGGCGACGAGCGTCACCATCACCGTCCCGTGGATCATCGGCGTGAGCGCGTACACCTCTCCAGAGGTCGGCGACCAGGTCCCCCTGGTGAACAGCTCCAGCCCCGGGACGGTCACGCCGAAAACCTCGCCGCTCGAGTACCTGAAGACGGGCCACGCCTCGAGGAAGATGAACACGAGGATGAGTCCGAGAACCAGGATCGACGCGATCGTCATCGCGAGACTCACGGCGCGTGCGGTCAGCTCCTGGTGGTGTATCCAGCCGTAGCCGGTCGCGGCCACGAACAGGACGAACGGAACGACAGTCCACGACGAGACGAGGAGGAATCCGACGAACGCGGCCGCGAGCGAGAGCGCGCCGGCCGCGAGCGCGACGAGCGCGTCGCGGTCGGTGTCGGCGACGAACTCACTGGCGGCGGCTGCCTGTCGCTCGACCCACCGCAGATTGTCGGCGAGTGCCTGCACGCCCACAGAAGACATATTGAGACGAGGGGCCTCTTAGAAGACCGGGTTCTGTTCCGGGAGCTTCTCGAACTCGCTCTCGATGTCTTTCGTCGGGAGCGGGATGTACTCGACGCCCTCGACGAACACCGTCTGGCCGAACTCGGTCAGGAACATGTTGAGGAACGCGGCCTCGCGCATGTCCGTTCCCTCGGGCGTCTCCTCCGTGATCTTCGTGTACATGTGGAGGTCGCGGTTCAGCGGGTACGCGCTGTCGTAGATGGTGTTCTGCGCGTCCTTGTCGGGCTTGTAGACCGTCCCCTCGAAGTTGATCGCGATGGGTCGAACCTGCTGGTTCGTGAACGCGAGCGCCATGTACGCGATGGCGCCCTCGTTCTGGGCGACGACCGTCGCGACCTGCTGGTTCTGGCCCTTTCTGGTGTCGACCTGCATCGGCGCGTCGGCACTGCCGAGCATGTTGAGGCGGAACGAGGTGTCCGTGCCGGAGCCCTCTGCGCGGCCGACCACGTAGATCTCCTGGTCGGGACCGCCGACCTCGCTCCAGTTGTTGATCTCGCCCTGGTAGATCTTCCGGACCTCCTCGCCCGTGAGCTGGGTCACCCCGGCCTCGTAGATCTCGTTCGAGACGACCACCGGCTGGCCGTCGCGGCCGACCACGTGGTCGACGAAGTTCTCGTTCGCCTTCTGCTCGGAGATGCCGAGTTCGGCCGTGATCGGTCCCGACGAGTTGCCGATGTCGACGAGACCATCGGAGACGGCCTTACAGCCCGTGCCCGAGTGGCTCAGGCCGATGCTGGTTGCGAACGGCGGGTTCGCGACCTTGCCGGTCGGCTCGAAGCCGTAGAGCCCCGCGAAGTAGTCCGCGAGGTTCTTGCCCTCGGCACTGACGTCACCACCCGTCAGCGAGTCCCAGCCGGGCACCGTCCCCTCGCTCGACGAGCCCCAGTACTCGCCGTCGTCGGCCGGCGCGTTCGAGTTCCAGTAGGAACTGCCCGTGTTCGAGATCGGATACACCGTCGAGGAGCCCTCGGCGGTGAGCATCGAGGGCCCCTCGGAGGACCCGCCAGAACTCCCGGCGGTACTCGTCTCGGTCGACATCTCCGTCCCCATCGATGTGCCCTCACCGGAGCCGCCCTCGCCGGACCCACCTTCGCCGGAGCCGCCCGAACCGCCCGAGCAGCCCGCAAGCCCCGTCAGCCCGACGGCAGCACCGGACGTGAGAATGAACTTTCGCCGCGACATGCGTCCGCCGGACCGTGAATCGTCTGGCATCAGTAGTTGACTCAATTCTCGACGTAAAGTCGGTTTCTATGAGTCGGACGTTACACTATATAGTCATACCATGTACTCGTGACCTACCGCTCAGACGGCAGTTATAGAAGGGTCGCGCCGCGAACCGCGGCCGTGACGAAGACAGAGACCCCCCGGGTGTTCGGCCGACCGGTCGCGGAGGCCGCGGCCGCGCTCGCGTCAACTGACGGGCCGGACCCGGCGACCGTCGAGGAGGAGATCGCCCTGTTCGTCGAGGACGGTATCGTCAGCCGCGACCGGGTGGACGAGGCGGTCGCCGGCCTCGCGAAGGTCGTCTCGACGCCCGAGACGCGTGTCGAGGTGGCGGCGCGCGAGGTAGACCGCGCACACGAGGCCGCCGCAGACGCGGCCGACCTCGGGGTCGTGGCCCACCGACTCGACGCCCTCGACGAGCGTCTCGCAGCCGTCGAGACGGAAGTTCGGACGCTCGGCGGCCGGCTCTCTGCCGTTCTCGACGACGCGAAAGACCCCGCGGCGCTGTACGAGACCGCGCGGGCGGTCCGCGCGCTGACCGACGACGCGAACGCGGCGCAACTGGCCGCAGACAGCCTTCGAGACGACGCGGAGGCGACCGTCGAGTGGGCGCGCGCCCACGAGACGCGCAGCCGCGAGTTCGGCGACGACGTCGCGGCCGTGGCGGAGTCGGTCGACGGCGTGGCAGCCGCAGTCGAGTGGCTATCCGGCGACGCGGACGACCCGCCGGACTCCGTCGAACGAGCCGATCCGGGTCTCGTCTGGGCAGAGGCGTCCGTCGGCGTTCGGGTCGCGGACCTCCTGATAGCCGACCTCCGGGCCGAACTCGCCGACCTCCGGACGTGGGCCGGTCGAGAGGGGCTCGGTCCGGTCCTCGGCGACGAGGAGTCCGACCTCGACGCTCTCGCGGACCGTCGCGACCGGCTCGCGGACCGACTCGACGACGTCGCCCGCCCCGCCTGGCGCGACGCTCACGGCGACCGGGTGGCGCGGGCGGAGACTACCGTTGCCTCGTTCGACCCGCCGGCGGAGTGGGACGCCGTCCGGGCGGCGCTCGACGACACGTAGGCTATATACCGAAGATCGGGCCGTCTGAATCACGCCGGTCACCGGTGGTTCTCTACCCCTCCACGGAGTGTATATAGACAGAGCCAGATTTATAGTCTCTTGCGGACGACCACGGAGCATGGTCGAGACGCGGAAGGTGCAGGTGACCGGTGGGTCGACGTATACGGTGTCGATACCGAAAGACTGGGCGACCGACAACGGGGTCAGCGCGGGGAGCGAGGTAGCGTTCTACCCCGAGGACGACTCGCTCTTTCTGACGCCACAGACGGGCGACGAGCGCACGGAGGGGACACTCGACGTCAGCGACCTCGAGGACGAGGAACTCCGTCGCGCGGTGATGACGATGTACGTCAGCGGGTTCGACATCATCGCGCTGGAGAGCGGGCGGATCACGACCGAGCAGCGCCGGACGATCCGCGAGTCGACACAGGGTCTCGTCGGCCTCGAGGTGCTCGAGGAGACCCGCGACCGCGTGGTGATCCGGGACCTGCTCGACTCCTCGGAGCTCTCGATCCACAACGCCGTCACGCGGATGCGGCTCATCTCGCTCTCGATGCTCGAGGACGCGGTCGCCGCACTCGTCGAGGAGGACGCCGACCTCGCGAGCGACGTGATCCAGCGCGACGACGACGTCGACCGCCTCTGGCTCGTCGTCTCGCGCATCTTCCGCGCCACCATCCGCACGCCGAAGGCGGCCGAGGAACTCGGCGTCCCCCGCGAGGTCTGTTTCGACTACCAGTCCGCCGCCCGCCAGCTGGAGCGGATCGCAGACCACGCGACGAAGATCGCCCACCTCACGCGGAAGTTCGAGGAGTCTCCGCCGGAGGAAGTCTCGGAGGCGCTCTCCGAACTCCACGGCGAGGCGGTCGAGGTGATAGAGGGCGGGATGGACGCGCTGTTCGTCGACGACAGCACGGAGGCGACACAGCTCGCGAACGACGCGCGCGAGGCCGTCCCTGGAATCGACGAGCGCGCCCGCGAGATCGACGGGCTTCTGCGGGGTCTCGACCCGGCGCGCGCACAACTGCTGGGGCTCGTCGTCGACTCGCTCTCCCGGAGCGCCGACTACGGCGGGAACATCGCCGAGACGGCGCTACAGAAGGCCGCGCCGACGCCGTAAGGCGCGACGCGCCGGGCTGGCGGCGGAGAGCGCAGACGGCCCGGCGCACAGGCCGGTACGGGTCGTACACCGACGACACGCGAACGGGCGAGCACGACGCGTGCGCGATGCGCCGACCGGACGCCGGGACACCGACTGTCGAGAGCCGTTACTCGTCGACCAGCACCGCGTTGACCTGCCCGGTCTGCCCGGGGCGAGAGGTGACCCGGGCCGTGCCGGCGCTCGTCTCGACGAGCGCGCCCTTCGTGACGATGTTCCGCCGGACGTAGTTCGGGTTGGCCGGGTTCTCGACGACGTTCTCGATCGTCGCCTCGGCGGTCTCGCCGCCGTCCGCGACGTGGGCGACGTTCGTCGAGAGCGCGCGGGTCTTCGTCGTGTCGCCCCGGGAGTCGACGGTCTGGAAGCGTGGCTCCCCGACGGTCGTCTCGGCGGGGTCGCGGCCGAGTTGGTGGCGCTTCTTCTTTCGCGAGCGCACGCGGCGCCCGCCGGTTCGTTTCCGCGGCGAGGGGCCCTGGTCTTTCATATCCGCCACTGCCGCGGGCGCGCACTTGAACCGCTCGGATCCGCTCCGGCGGGTTGAAGACCTCCGGGCGCCCACGCCCGTCGTGAGTCTCGAGGCCGTCGCTGCCGTCCCCTTCCGTGACGCGGGCACAGACCGCGTCGGTGAGGGCGAGTTCGTGGTCGCGCTGTCGCTCGACCGGGACTGGTTCTCGCCCGACCAGGCCAAGCGGGTCGTCGACGTCGCGGCGGGCCGGGGGCTGGTCGAGCGCGACGACAACGACGTTGTCGCGGCCTTCGACCCGACCGACGTGCGCGTCCCCGACGACTTCGCGCCCGACGAGTCGGTGCTGCGCGAGGGGTCGGTGTTCGAGCAGATCCTCGACCGCGTCGTCGCCGCGGGCGAAGAGAAGCAGGCCGCCGTCGCCGCGATCAACGACCGGCAGCGCGAACTCGGGGTGACGGCCGAGGCCGCTGCCGTCCTCTACGCCCGCCGGCACGGGGTCGACGTGAGCGAGGCCGCGGCGCGCGCCGCGGCCGACCTGCGGAGCGGGGGCGACTGACCGCCGCGCTCGCCTCCTGCATCTCGCGTCACTCGTCCCACCGCACCTCGTCGTAGGTCCGCACCCGCTCGCTGTCCAGGCGCTGTTCGAACTTCCGGCGGAGCGACGCCTTCTCCGGGCGTCCGATCCGCGCGAGTTCGTCCGCCTTCTCCACGGCGGGGGGCGGGCCGCGCCCAACAGCGACGTCGTGGACGACCTGTCGGGTCAGTGCGTCGCGGTCGGCCTCGTCCGCGACCGCCGCGTGGGGAGCCTCGACGCGGTAGCAGATGTCGACGCGGGGGTCGTAGACGTACATCGTCGTCACCTCGTAGGCGGCGGGGTCGAGGCGGCGCTCGACGCCGAAGGCGTCGCCGTCGGCCGCGAACGCACCGTCCGTGCCGCCGCGAGAGCGGAGCCACGAGGTGAAGGTGAGACGGTCCGTGAGGCGCTCGCCGTCTTCGCGACGCTCGAGGAGACGCCGGAACAGCGCGGTGTCGTCGGGCCAGGGCGAGCGGACGCCGCGTCCGCGGAGTTCGTCCGTGAGCGTCCCGCCCGCGGGCGTCTTGACGAACCCGACCACCGGCACCCCCCGCTCGACGAACTCCTCGACGAGACGGACGTAGTTCTCGACGACGGCGCGGGGCGTCGCCTCGGCGGCGAGGTCGGCGAGTTCGCGGTCGCGCTCGCGCCACGACAGCAGTTCGGTGGGGTAGAGCGGCCCGTCGAGGACCAGGAGGTCGGAGACGACGTGTGCGTGATAGCGCGCGTGGGTCGACTCCGCGAGGGAGAGCGAGAGCGCGTGGACGACTCCCTCGGCGTAGCGGCTCACCCGCGGGGCGTGGAGGACGCGCTGGCGGCTGTAGCCGTCGTCGTAGGTCGTCCAGTCTTCGGGAAACGTGACGGTGGTGTCGCTGGCGTGGACCGTCGCGACGAGATGCCGGGAGCGGTGAAGGTCAAGATCCGAGGGGACCGACGCCATCGCCGCCTGCGCGACGTCGATGACGAGGCCGTTCTGGAACGTCGTCGGGTTGATCGTCCCGGAGTCGACGCCGTGGACGGTCGAGAACGGTGGGTCCGAGAGCGCGGCGTCCTCCACGTCCGCAGACCGCAGGCGCTTCTCGCCGACCGGGTCGACGACCGGGCCGTCGTCGAAGAGCGGGAGGTACTCCTCCCAGACCGTCCGGGCGAGGTCGGGGTGGTCCGAGTCGTCGACCGTGCGGGCGATCGCGCTCGCGAGGTCGGCAATCCCCTCGACGTGGACGGGATCGAGCGTCACGGACGGTCTGTGGGCGGGGTCGGCAAAAGTGGGTCGCCCGCGACGGGCGCCGCGAGCGTCGCGGGAGCGATCCCCCTCGGGCCGCCTCTGCGTCTGTGCCCTCTGTCTCGACCTGCACCGCGTCGCCGGGGACGCCGACCCGCGCGAACTGCGTCCGGACGTGGTCGCGCGCGGCCGAGAGCGCCTCGTCGCGGGTCCCGAACCCGCGGGGCATCGGCGTCTCGAACGCCGTGCCGGTGAGCGTCGTCCCCCCGCCGTGGCCGCGGACCAGACGACGGCCGATGTCGGTGCCGGCTGATAATGAACTGCCCGCCTCGGCGGGGAAAGGCATACCACGGTGCGGGTGGGTGGTCGACCCGTGTCAGACCTCGGCGACTTCACGGAGTTCGGGGGGGACGACGAGGACGCCGGGTCGGAGGATGGGCCGGCCCAGTCGGCCGACGACGCCGACGACGACGGCGTCACCGACGGCCCGTTCGACCCCTACGGCATCGACGCGGCGGGGGCAGACCGCGGTCTCGGGGCAGTCTCTGTCTCGGAGGGGCTCCGCGTCGCGGAGGACGGCGAGGACACCCGGCTTCGCGCGTTCGTCACCGTCGGCAACCGCGAACGCGTCCGTCTCGGCAAGTACCTGATCGTCCCGTACCCGGACGACGAGGCGCTGTTCTGCCGGATCACGGCGCTCGAGTACGCCCAGGAGTTCCGCTCGGACGACGCCACCGAGATCCACGCCCGCCGGGCGATGCGCCGGTCCGGCGTCGAGGAGCGCGACTACAAGTTCGTCGCGACGCTCGACCCCGTCGCCGTCCTCTCCGGCGAGGGCGACGACCTGACGCGGCGCTCGACCGACCGCGTCCCGAAGCCGGGCGCGGTCGTCCGCGAGGCGGCCGACCCCGCGGCCGTCAAGACCGGGCTGAACATCCCCGAGACGGGCGTGTTCCTCGGACACCTCTCCGTCGGCGGCGAACGCGTCCAGACCGGCGCAGACCCCCCGACCGTGGACTACCGCCTGAACGACGACCACGAGGCGGGCGACCCGCTCGTCTTCCGGCACACCCTCGTCGCCGGCGGCACGGGCTCGGGCAAGACCCACGCCGCGAAGAACGTCCTCCGGCAGTTTCTCGCCTCCGACCGGACGTACCCGATGGACGACGGCCGCGATGTCCGGCCCGCGGTCGTCCAGTTCGACCCGCAGGACGAGTACGCACAGATGCACGACGACAACGAGGCGCTCTCGGCCGACTACGCCCGTCGGCTCGACCGCGAGGGGGTCGCACACGGCGGCCACGACGACACCCTCGCGATGGTGCCGAAGGTCCGCGACCAGACCTACCCGGGCGCGGGCCACCGCGCCGAACAGCAGCGGTTCACGGTGCCGTTCTCGATGGCGCGTAGCCGGCCGTGGCTGGTCGCGGGCGCGAGCCTGAACGACAACCAGTACGGCGGGCTCGAACACCTGATCTCGCGGTTCTTCGGCGACGAGGGGGCGGACGGCACCTACCGCGACTTCCTCGCCTTCCTCGACGACCCCGCGCTCCGCGAGGAACTCGACGAGACGGGACGGGTCCACGAGGCCACCTTCGACGCCGTGAAGCGGCGCGTCTACGCCGCCCCCGGGCAGGTGTTCGACACCGACGCGACGCCGGTCACGGAGGCGGTCCACGACCTCGTGCGTCCCGGCGGGCTGACCGTCGTTCCGACGTACCACCTGACGAACTCCCGCGCCGCCGAGACGGTGGTACTCGCGGTCGCCTCGCTGCTCGTCGACGAGAAACTCTCGAACGACCCGGACCACCCGCGTATCGACGAGACGCCGGTGATCCTCGGGATGGACGAGGCGCACAACTTCCTCGCCGACGCCGACAGCGTCCAGGCGCGACAGGTCGTCGGGACGTTCACCGAGGCGGCAAAACAGGGGCGCAAGGAGCGTCTCGGGCTCTTTCTCGTCACGCAGGACCCACAGGACATCGCGGAGCCGGTGTTCAAGCAGGTGAACACCCGGATCGTCCTCAACCTGGGCGACGAGGACGCGATCAGGTCGGTGAACGTCCCCGCCGAGCTGGAGCGGAAGGTGCCGTATATGGAGCGGGGCCGGATGGTCGTCTACTCGCCGGACAACTCCGAACCCGTCGAGGTGACGGGCCTCCCCGTCTGTCTGACCCGCCACGGTGAGTGACGCCCGCGCGACGCCTTTTCGTCCGCCGGCACCCTACGGTACCCCATGCCACGGACAGTGCTGGTCGCGGTCGACGGCTCTCCGTCGTCGGAGGCGGCCGTCGCGTTCGTCGCCGAGGAGTGGCCGTCCGCGACGGTCGTCCTCCTCCACGTCGTCGACCCCTCGACGGCCGACTACGGGGCTGTCCCCAGCACCGCGGAGGCGTGGTACGAGCGCCAGCGGGCGCGCGCCGACGAACTGCTCGACGACGCGGCCGAGCCGTTACCGGAGACGACGACGGTCGAGCCGCTCGTCGAGGTCGGTCGGCCCGCCTCCACCGTCGTCGAGGCCGCCGAACGGGAGGACGTCGACCACGTGGTGGTGGGGAGCCACGGCCGCGAGGGGGTATCCCGGATCATCCTCGGGAGCGTCGCGGAGGTGGTGGTGCGGCGCTCGCCCGTCCCCGTCACCGTCGCGCGCTAGAAGATGTTCGCCTCGCGGTAGACGCTGATACCCTCGTCGGTTATCTCGTAGGGCTTGGTCTCCCGGGAGTGGTTCGCGTCGCGGATCTTCTGGATCTCGACCGCCAGCCGCGTCTCCTGGAAGTCAGAGGGGCGCACGTACTGGAGGACGAACACGGCGTCCGCGAGATACTCGATGATCCCGTAGCGGGAGTTGTACGGCGAGTCGGTGCTCGCCTCGCTGGTCACGAGGGTCGTCACTCCGGCGGCCTTGAGCGAGCGCGAGAACTCGAACACCTCGGAGCGCCGCCGCGGCGCACTGTCGTACATCATCTCCAGCAGCGAGACGGAGTCGAGCACCAGCCGCGAGGCGTCGAACTCCGCGATCAGGTCGGGCAGGTCGGAACTGATGCTCGCGAGGCTGTTCGCCATCTCGACGGGGTCCAGGTCGACCACCGCGAGGTCGCCCGCCTCGGCGTGGTCGGAGAACGCCCACCCCTTCTCGTCGGCGGTGTCGATGATCCGTTCTCTCGTCTCCTCCAGCGTGATGTAGACACACCGCTCGCCGCTCTCCAGCGCGTGCGAGAGGAACTGGAGGCCGGCCGTCGTCTTGCCGGTTCCGGCGCTCCCGATGGCCGCGATGAGCGACCGCTCGGGGACGCCGCCGAGGATCATCTCGTCCAGCCCGTCGATCCCGACCTGTACCCGGGGGATCTCCGACTCGAACTCCTCGTCCTCGAGTCCGCTGAACTCTCCGCCGCTGCCGCCGAACTCGCCGAACCCTTCGCCGCCGGGCTCGCCCGGCGTCGGCGCGTTCCCGAAGGCGGTCGCGAACTCCCCGACGTCGTCTGTGGCGCCGCCGGCCGGCGACGCCCCGGTCGTGCCGTCCCCGCCGAGGTCGTCGAACCCCTCGCCGTCCGTCTGGTCGTCTGCGCCCGATTCGGGTGTCGACGCACCGTCTGTCTCCTCGTCGGCCGTGGCCGACCCGTCTTCCTCCAGCGACCGCGTGAACCAGTCGTCGTCTGACTCGTCGTCGTCGCTCACGGCCCCCAGCCCCCACAAACCACGAGCGGTCGTCTCATGTTCCCCGTCAGAGTGGCGTGGTCTTCAAGCTTGGCCGGCCTCGCGAGCCTTTTTGTCACCGACGGCGAAGTCCCAGCCATGGAGGTCGGGATCGTCGCCCAGCACGACAACGGCCGGGCGACACGGCTCGCGGCGGACCTGCGGGCGTCGCTCCGCGAGCGTGGCGTGACCGTCCGGGTCGACCGGGCGACGGCGACTGCGCTCGGCGACGACGAGGGGGCCGCGGTCGCGGACTACCACGAGTGCGACCTGATCGTCTCCGTCGGCGGCGACGGCACCTTCCTGTTCGCGGCCCGCGGCGGCGGCGAAACGCCGATACTGGGCGTGAACCTCGGGGAGGTCGGGTTCCTGAACGCCGTCGGACCGGCGGAGGCGGTCGACGCCGTCGACGCGCAGGTGACCGCCCTCGAGGCGGGCGACCTCACCACCCGGGAGATGCCCCGGATCGCCGCGCAGGCAGCCGGAGTCGACGTCGACCCGGCCGTCAACGAGGTGGTCGTGGCCGGCGGGCGCCGGGGACGGGGCGGCGGCCTCGACGCGGCGGTGTCGGTCGACGGCTCGCGCTACGCCGCCGGCGACGCCGACGGCGTCCTCGTCGCAACCCCGACCGGGTCGACGGCGTACAACCTCTCGGAACACGGCCCGCTGGTTCACCACGCCGTCGACGCCCTGGTCCTCAACCAGATGGCGGCCGCGGAGCCGATGCCGCCGCTCCTCCTCGGCCTCGACAGCGAGGTGACGGTGCGCGTGCGCGGCGACCGCCCCGCGGCCGTCGTCTGCGACGGCCGTCGGAGCGACCCGCTCGACCCGCCGGTCGAGGTTCGGATCGCACGGACCGGGCCCCCAGTCCGTATCGCCGGCCCGAGCGCGGACTTCTTCGCCGCGCTCGACAAACTCGACTAGCCGTCCGGCTCCGCTCGCGCCTCGATCGACGCCGCCGCGACCCGGTCTGCGTGCGTGACGACCTGCGCCTCGAGCGTCGCCGGGTCGACGTTCGTCCGCCGGGAGTGCGCGAGGACGACGTGGAGTACCTCGGCCGGTAGCCCCGCCCGCGCCGCCGGGACGACCCCGTAGTTCGGGTGTCCGAGCAGTTCGTGGACGGCCGTCTCCGCGCCCTCGGGCGGCGCGAACTCGTACAGTTTCGAGACGTCGTGGACCAGCGCCCCGGCCAGCACGAGGTCCGTCGAGAGCGCCGCGCCGCGCTCGACCATCGCCGCCGCCAGCGCCTCGCTCGCCGCCACCACGTCCCGGACGTGCGGGACCGTCCGCTCGTCGGGCAGGCCCCACTCGGCCTGGAGCGGCGGGAACCACGGCACCTCGTCGAGGTCCCAGCCAGTCTCCGCCAGCGTCTGTGTCCACGCCTCGACCACGCCCGCCCGCAGGTCGTCGTCCTCGATGCGCGCTATCGCGGGGAACCGTTCGCGCACGACCGCCTCGTGGTCCGTGTCGTCTGCCATGACCGACGCCCACGGCCCGGGGGGAAAAGCGTTCGTCCGGCGGGCCGAGACGGACGCTCCGCGGGTCGCTCCCGGGGCCGTCCACGAGCGCGGGAGTCCGTCGCGCCGTGGCTGGCGGGGAGAGACGTCGGATACGCCGAACAGACCAGCGACGATCTCGTGTTCGAACGCACCGGGTCGTGCCCCCAGCGTCGGCGGCGGGATCGACACCGCGCGCCACGACGTGCCCGGAACGTCCCCGCGCCCGGAACTGCCCGGCGCGACTCGGTCCGGGCACGTCCGAACCGAGACCGGTGACTTCGAGGCGCCGCTCTACTCGCCCCAGCGCTCGTCGCGCCGCGGGTGGTCCTGGACCGCCTCCACCACGAGCGGCTCGTCTTTGGTCGCCAGCGCGTCGAGCGTCGCGCGGGCGCTCGCGGCAGTCGAGAAGTACGTCACGTTCTCCTCGACCGCGACCTCAAGCGGGTCGCGAGCGCGCGAGACGATGAAGTCGATCTCGCCCGCGCGGATCGCCTCGGAGAACGCCGCCTCGTCGTCGAACTCCACGAGGTCGTAGTGGTCTGCGAAGCGCTCGCGCAGCCTCTGTCCCGCCTCGCTCTCGGGGTCGGGGAACTCGTCTGCGGAGAGGTCGACGACCGCGGTTCCGGACTCTGGGATGCTCTTGCCGACCGCGTCCTGTGCCTTGTCGTAGGCCTTCCCGAACGTCGGCGCGGTCCCCATCACCTCGCCCGTCGACTTCATCTCGGGGCCGAGGCGCGGGTCGGAGTTCGGCAGGCGGTCGAACGGCAGGACGACCTCTTTCACGCTCGACAGCTCGGGAACCGACTCGGTCGCGTCGAGGTCGGCGATCGACTTGCCGGTCATCACCTTCGCGGCGAGTTTCGCGATGGGGACGCCCGTCGCCTTCGAGACGAACGGGACGGTACGCGAGGAGCGCGGGTTGGCCTCCAGCACGTACACCTCCGTCTCGGCCCCGTCGTCGTGGACGCCCGTCACGGCCAGTTGGACGTTCAGCAGGCCGACGGTGTCGAGTTCGACCGCGATCTCCTCGACCACCTCGCGCACCCGCGCCATCGTCGCGTCGTCGAGCGACCGCGGCGGGATGACACAGGCCGAGTCGCCGGAGTGGACGCCCGCGCTCTCGACGTGTTCCATCACGCCGCCGATCAACACGTCGTCGCCGTCGGCCACGGCGTCGACGTCGAGTTCGACGGCGTCGGCAAGGAACTCGTCGACCAGGATCGGCTTGTCCGGCGACACCCGGACCGCCTCCTCGATGTACTCTTCGAGTTCGTCGTCGTCGCGGACGACACGCATCGCGCGGCCCCCGAGGACGTACGACGGCCGGACGAGGACGGGGTAGCCGACCTCTCGTGCGAGGTCGAGCGCCTCTGCCTCGCTCGTCGCCGTCCCGCCCACCGCCTGTGCGATGCCGTGTTCGTCCATCAGCGCGTTGAACCGTTCGCGGTCCTCGGCGAGGTCCATCGCCTCGACGCTGGTGCCGAGCACCGAGCAGTCCAGCCCGCGGCGCTCGATCTCCGCGCCGAGCGGGCCGGCGATGTTCACCGACGTCTGCCCGCCGAACTGGAGCATCACGCCGTCGGCGTCGGCGGCCTCGGCGACGTCCGCGACCTCCTCGGCCGTGATCGGCTCGAAGAACAGCCCGTCGGAGGTGTCGTAGTCCGTCGAGACCGTCTCGGGGTTGTTGTTGACGACGTGGGCGTCGACCCCCTCCTCGCGGAGCGCGCGGACGGCGTGGACCGAGCAGTAGTCGAACTCGACGCCCTGCCCGATGCGGATAGGGCCGCCGCCGACGACGATTACGCTCTCGGCGTCGCGGTCGACCTCTAGCTCTCCTGCGGCCGCGTCGCCCTCGTATGGGCCGCGGAGCCACTCTGGTTTGCGCGAGGAGTAGTAGTACGGCGTCTGTGCGGCGAACTCGCCCGCGCAGGTGTCGACCTGTTTGTAGGTGCGGCCGGGCACGTCGGCCTCGATTGCCTCGACGCTCGGGCCGCCGTCGGTCCGCGTCCCCTCGGCGGGCAGCCACGAGGGGTTGCGGTCGTCGAACGCGCCGCCCGAGAGCGCCTCGACCTCGTGGTTGGTGAAGCCGATGCGTGCGGCGCCCGCGAGGTCGCCGTTCGGCGCGTCCTGCGCCGCCTCGACGATCCGTCCGTAGCGTTCGAGATACCACTCTTTGATCTCGGTGAGGTCGGCGACCTCCTCCAGGTCGTAGCCCCGGTCGAACGCCTCGAAGACAGCGTAGGTGCGCTCCGGGCGCGGGGTCGCGAGGTAGTTCGCCTCGAGTTCGTCGTCGTCGACCTCCTGCCAGTCTACGGCGGGCGTGTACTCCGTCGAGCGCAGCGCCTTGAGCATCGACTCCTCGAACGTCCGGCCGATCGCCATCGCCTCGCCGGTCGACTTCATCGCCGTCGTGAGCTCGAAATCCACCTCGTCGAACTTGTCGACGGGCCAGCGCGGAATCTTCGTCACCACGTAGTCGATGGCGGGCTCGAACGCCGCCGTCGTCTCGCCCGTGATCTCGTTTTCGATCTCGTGGAGGCGCTTGCCCATCGCGACCTTCGCGGTCACGCGGGCAATGGGGTAGCCGGTCGCCTTCGACGCCAGCGCCGAGGACCGCGAGACGCGGGGGTTGACCTCGACGA
>JBDGTD010000077.1:0-32017 GCA_042217165.1 Haloferacaceae archaeon
TAGATGGGGTCGTACTGGCGCTTGCCGAGCGGCGGGTTGACGCCGCCGCTGGGGAGAAAGACGGCACAGACGCCGGATTCGTCGGCCCGGTCGTCGATCTCCGCGGCCGCCTCCTCGGGTCGCTGCGGCGCGACGACGCAGGCGCCGTACAGCCCCTCGTCGGGGTCGAGCATCGTGTCGAGCAGCCACTCGTTGTAGGCGTGACCGAGTGCCGTCGCGAGTTCGGGGTGCTGGACGCAGCCGAGATAGAGGTTCTGCGTCGGCGTCAGCACGACCCGGTTCGTGTCGAGGAGGTCCATCCCCTCGCGGACCTCGGCCGGCGAACGGACGCTCTTGCCCTCCGCCTTCCCGGTGTTGACGGGCGTGAGAAAGCCCGCAGAGGGGTAAAACGAGGAGATGTAGCCGTAAGAGTCCTCGACATCCGTCGCCAACACGGAGGCGAAGGGGTCGTCGAGGTACGGCAGGAGGTCGTCCTGGTGTTCCGTGACGTGGGCGTCGCAGTCGACGACGACGTCGAGGTCGGCGACCGCGCGGATGGCCTGTTCGCTCACAGGCCCGCGTGGGCGGGCAGCCGTGTTAAGACTACGCGTGTCGGTCGGTCAGAGCCGGTCGCGGATCGACCCGACGCGGTCGCCGAGTGCCCCGTGGATCACCTCGAGGTCCGCGCCGACGCGCAGGAGGTCGTAGCCGCGCTCGCGTTTCGCGGCCGCCGTCTCGGGGTCGTTCGCGATGCCCGCGAGGGCGACCCCGGAGTCCGCGACCGCCCGCTCGACCCGTTCGACCGCCTCGCGCACCGCGGGGTGGGCTGTCTCGCCCGGGTGGCCGAGCGACGTCGAGAGGTCCGAGGGACCGACGAAGACGAACGAGAGCGCCGGGACGTCGAGAATCTCGTCTATCGCCTCGACCGCCGCGCGGTCCTCGATCATCGCCCCGAGCGCGACCTCGGCGTCTTCGGCCTCGACGTAGCCCTCCGTGTCGGTGCCCCACCGCGTCACCCGGGACTGGGAGGCGCCGCGCTCGCCCGGGGCGTCGTCGTACCGGAAGCGGGTCGCCTCGGCGGCCTCCCGGACCTGACCGGCCGACGTGACCCGGGGGATCAGGACGTTCCGGACGCCCGCGTCGAGGACGCGCCGGACGAGATGCGGGTCCTCGCTCGGGAGCCGCGTCAGGAGCTCCACCCCGCCGACCTCGGCGGCGCGCGAGAGGTCGTTCAGCAGGCGGGCGTCGTACGGCGAGGGGCCGTCGTGCTCGAAGTCGAGCCAGACGAAATCGAGTCCGATCGCCCCGTACGTCTCGACCACCTCGGGCGCGAACGTCGACGCGCCGGCGCCGACGACGGGGTCGCCCGACTCCAGCGCCCGCCGCACGTCGTTGGTCCGGTCCATGGGCCGAGGCGTCACGGCGCCGGGGCCTGAAGCTTGGCCTCGCGGCAGGGACGGCGTGTCACTCTTCTGCTCGCCCGGAGTTGCCCGGAGCGTGGACGACTCCGAGCGAAAGACCGCGACGGCCGCGTCGTTCGGCGCGAGCGCCGAGGGGTACCGTGACAGCGCCACCCACCGCGCCGGCGAGGACCTCGACCGCCTCGCGTCGTGGTGTGGCGATGCGAGCCGGGCGCTCGACGTCGCGACCGGCGCCGGCCACACGGCAGGGGCGCTCCGCGACGCGGGCGTCGCCCGGGTGGTCGCGGCCGACGCCGCGCCCGCGATGCTCGCAACGGCGCGTGAGACCGTCTCCGGCCTCGACGTGGTCGCCGGCGACGCCGAGCGCCTGCCCTTCGCGGCCGGCGCGTTCGACGCCGTGACCTGTCGGATCGCGGCCCACCACTTTCCCGCCCCCGAGGCGTTCGTCGCGGACGTCGCCCGCGTCCTTCGCCCCGGCGGCACCGTCGCGCTAGAGGACAACGTTGCTCCTCCGGACGACGCCCTCGCGCAGTTTCGCAACCGCCTCGAACGGGCCCGTGACCCGACCCACGTCGAGTCCTACCGCACGGCGACGTGGCACGACTGGCTCCGGAACGCCGGGTTCGACGTCGCCGAGACCGACCACGTCGTGCGCCGGATCGAGGTCGGCCCGTGGATCGACCGGATCGACTCGTCCGAGGCCGCCGACGAGGGCGAGATCCGGCGCGCGCTCGACGCCGCGCCCGACCACATCGCCGAGGCGTTCGGGATCGAGTACGACGACGGGGCGGCCGTCGCGTTCGGGAGCCGGAAGGCGCTGATTCGGGCGGAGTTACGGGAGTGAGTCGACGGCGCTGCGGAGCGAACGAGCAGACGAGCGAAGCGGGTGCGACAGGGACGGCGGGAGCCGAACCACGGTCGTTTCGTTCCCGATGGTCGCTTCACTCCCGTGTTCGAAGCTCCTGCGTGCCGGTTCGCTCACTCCGTTCGTTCACGGGCACGGTGGGATTCGAACCCACGGCCGTCGGATTAGAAGTCCGACGCTCTATCCTGGCTGAGCTACGTGCCCCCGTCACGTCACACCCGCCGGCGCGACTAAAGCGTCGCGGCCGCTCCGCGGCGCTTTAGTTCCGCGCACGCCCATCCACGACCGATGCCAGTCATCGGGACCGTCGGGATGCCGGGGAGCGGCAAGGGCGAGGTCGCCGCCGTCGCCGAGACGGCGGGGATTCCCGTCGTGACGATGGGCGACGTGATCCGCGCGGCCTGCCGGGACCGGGGGCTGGACCCCGTCGACCACCACGGCGAGGTCGCACAGACCCTCAGAGACGAGAACGGCCCCGCCGCGGTAGCGGAGGCGTCGCTCCCGCACGTCGAGGACGCGCTGGCGGAGTCGGAGACGGTCGTGGTCGACGGTCTGCGCTCGCCCGACGAGGTCGCCCTGTTCCGCGAGCGGTTCGGCGACGACTTCTCGGTACTCGCTGTCGAGGCCTCCTTCGAGACCCGCGCAGACCGCCTCGCGGAGCGGGGCAGGGACGCGACCGACGCGGACCGCGAGCGCCTGCGCGCCCGCGAGGAACGCGAACTCGGCTGGGGGATGGACGAGGTGATCGCGGCCGCCGACCGTCGGATCGAGAACGAGGGCCGCTCGCTCGCGGCGTTTCACGCGGCCGTGCGGGACGCGCTGGGCGTCGAGATGGGAGAGGCGGCCGACGGTGCCGGGGGTGACCGGTGATCTACCGCGTCGACGTCCGGGTCGTCGCGCCGGTGGAGCCGACGGAGGCGAGCGAACGGGTCGCGGACGCCGTGCGCGCGATCTTCCCCTCGGCGACGATCCAGGAAGAACCGGGACGGATCGTCGCCGAGGGCCACGACCTCGAACGTCTCTCCGAACTGCTCTCCGAACAGTCCATCCTCGACACGGCGCGCCGGGAGTTCTTCAGACGCGCCGACGAGGACGGGTTCTCGTTCGCGCTGAAAAAACAGGCCGCCTACGAGGGGGTCGTCAACTTCGCGGTCGGAAACCCCGACGAACTCGGGGACGTGGAGGTCCACGTGACGGTCCACGAGCCGTCGGTCGAGGCGTACGTCGACCACGTCGCGCCGGAGACGGTCGACGGCGAACCGGTCGAGTAGCCGCGCCCGGCGGAGGTCGCTCGTCTCGTCCGCCCCGCGATGGCACGCTCGGGACCCGGGCCGCGGCGCTCCTCGGGCCGTTCGGCCTCGCACTCTGGGGCGGGCCGGACGGGACGACGCGGACGAGGCGGAGTCGGAGCGGACGCCGACGGTCGCGGGCGTCCGCGAGAGCGGACTCGCCGGGCGGGCAGAGAGTCACGTACTTTACCCCTCCGGGAGCGGCCACGACCACCAGAACGATGGGGCGCGAGTCAGACGAGACCGACGAGGGGGCCAGCCGCCACGCGAAGAGCTTTCTGTCGTTCGCGGCGTTGAGTACCGTCCTCTACGTGACGCTGGCGGGCGGGACAGCAGCGGTCAGCCAGACCGGCGGGACGGCGCTGGCGGTCGTTCTCGCGCCGATCTGGATCTACCTGAACACGTTACGGCTGTTCAAGGAGATCGAGGAACTGGTCGTCGAGCAGGGCGGGGCGGCCGAGGGCTGAGGCCACGGCTCCGTCACGCCGGCGGTCGTCACGACCCGAGGAGGGCGACCAGCGCCAGTCCGATGAAGACGACCTTCAGCGACGTGTTCAGCGCGACCACCGTCGAGCCGAAGCTCGGCCCCCAGATCCCGTACTGGAAGGGAATAGAGCGCTTGAACGTCGAGACGCCGAGGCTCACGAGGCCGCCGACGAGCATCGTCGCCACGGCCGTCCGGGGCGTGAACGGCTCGCCCACGAGCGGCGCGATCGCCGCCGCGCCCGCCGTAGTGTCGAACGCGAACACGACGACGACGGGCACCGCCGCGCCGGGGAGGCCGAGGAGGGCGGCGACGGGGTCGGCCACGGCCGTCGCGGCGCGGAGGTCCACGGCCGCGACGAGGACGGTCACGGCGGCGTAGACGAGCGCGAGACGGGGGACGATCCGGCGGAGCGTCGAGCGTGTCGACCCCCACGCCTCGTGCGCCGCCGCTCGGAGCGAGCCGGGGTCGTCGTCGAGCGGTCCGCCGTCGGTCGTCGGGTCGGGGGACGGCCCGCCGGCGTCGGCCGTCCCGTCGCGCGACGGGAGCAAGAGCGCGCCCGCGACCAGCCCCGCGAGCGAGATTCCGAGGGCGATCAGGGCGCGGGAGCCGACGTAGAGCAGGCCGACCTCGAGCCCGAGGATCGGGATCAGGACCGG
Source organism: Haloferacaceae archaeon (assembly GCA_042217165.1). Taxonomy (GTDB): domain Archaea; phylum Halobacteriota; class Halobacteria; order Halobacteriales; family Haloferacaceae; genus A07HB70. The sequence goes on from JBDGTD010000077.1 coordinate 4,698, forward strand.
CGCGTAGAACGTGAAGATATGCTGGACGAAGCCGAAGAAGGTGTTTATCGTGACCGCGACGAGCGTCTCGCGGTCGCCGAGGTATCCCGACTCGCGGAAGTCTGCGAGCATCCCGTAGCCCGCCGTCGTCGAGGCCGCGGTCGTGAGGATCGCCGTCCCGGCCTCGTCGGGGAGGTTCGCGGGCCCGGTGAGATGCCGCGAGAGCCCGGCGACGCGTTCGATCGCGCCGAGTTCGACCGCGAGGTTCGCGAGGAACACGCCGACGGCGACGAGTACGGCGATTCGTGCCACCCGGAGAGCGACGCCGGCGAGGAGTCCGGCGTCGACGGCCTGTGCGACGACGACTGTCACAGCCGGGGGTTGGCCGCGACGCCCATAGCGCCGTCGGTCGGGGCGCTACGCGGCCCCGCCTCGGCTGTGCCGGAGACCGGGCGTCAGACGAGCAGTCGGGCCACGACGAAGAGGACCACGACCCCGAGGACGTCACAGGCGTTCGTGACGACGGGGACCACCACGTCGTCGGGGTCGAGTTCGAGCCGGTAGGCCGCGTAGGTGGCGACGAGGGCGACGACGACTGCGAGAACGGCGAGGGCAAGCCCCGCGGCGACGGCGACCCGGAGGACGGCCGCGAGCGACAGGCGCGCGCCGCCGGTCAGTTCCGTCAGGACCCACGCGCCCGCGCCGACGGCGGGAAAGACGGTGGCGGCGAGCGCGAGGGTCGCGAGGGCGTTGCCCACGAGCACCTCGCTCTCCGGAGAGAACGAGAGCAGGCCGAGGTGGAGCGCGGTCGAGAGCCGCGAGGCGAGGACGCTCCCGAGGTTGCCCGCCGTGCCGATGGTGACGGGAACGAGTACGAGCAGCGAGGGCGAGCGCAGGAGCGTCGACTGGAATCCTCCGAGGACGAGGCCACTCCCCACCTCGACGAGCGTCAGGACGAGGAGGACGGGCAGGGTCGCCCGCGTGATGGCCCGCACGGTCCAGTCCGTCGTCGCCACGGGGTCAGGCCCCCCCGAGCAGGCCGACGGCCCGCGTCGCGCGGACGGCGACGAGGAGAAAGAGCAGGCCGAACACGTCGCCGGTGGTCGTCACCAGCGGTCCGACCAGCGTGTCGGGGTCGTACCCCCGGCGGTAGCCCGCGAACACCGCCGTCACGATGACGACGGTGAGGGTGAGCCCCGAGAGCGTCCCGGCGACGAGCGCCAGCGTGACCAGCCCCGGGAGCGGCGCGGGCGCGGCGAAGCCCGGCAGGATCGAGAGCGAGACGAAGACCGCGAGGGCGGCGAACGCGCTCGCGAGCAGGCCGTTCGCCAGCGCGGCGACACAGGCCCGCGCCAGCCGGTCGTCGAGGGCGTCCAGGCGCGGGGCGACCATCCCCTGGTGGAGCGCGGTGGCGACCCGCGCGCCGAGCGAGGAGTAGACGTTCCCGCGGGTCGCCAGCAGGGCAGGAACGAGGACGAGCAGGCCCGACACGTCCGCGAGGGCGCCGCGCATCCCGCCGAGGACGACGCCCGCGATCAGTCCGCCGACGAGGCTGGCCGAGAGGGCGGGGAGCGCCTCGCGGTAGGCGTCGCGCGCGACCCGCCCGACGGTCATAGGCGAGAGAGCCGCCGCCAGCGGGGTAAGTTCGTCGTTTCAGCGCGTCACGCCGAGGACGAGGGCGATGACCGCCGCGACCGCGACCGCGACGCCGAGCGTCCCGAACGCCACCCGGAACGTCGACACGTCGGAGAGGTAGCCCACCGTCGCCGGCGCCGCCGCCGCCGCGGCCAGCATCGCCGTCCGGACGATCCCGAGCGTCCCGCCGACCACCTCGTCGGGGATGACGGCCATGAAGTGGGTGTCCCGCACCGGTCGGAAGCCGTGGAGGCTGACCCCGAGACCGAGGACCGAGAGCCCGAGCGCGAGGGACCCCGACGCCAGCAGAAGCGCGACCAGACTCGCCAGCGCGAGCGCGAGCAAGACGGCGATGACCCGGAGCGTCCCGACCCGGTCTGCGACCCCTCCGGTGAACGGCTGGACGGCGCTGACGGCGAAAAAGCCCGAGAAGACGAGGCTCGCGGTCTCCGTCGGCAGACCCGCGCCCGCGCTGAGATAGAGCGGGAGAAACGACACGAGGCCGTTGATCGTGAACGCGGCGAGGACCGCGAGCGCCGAGAACGCCGCGAACCGCGGCGCCCGGAACGCGCCGAGGTACGCCCGCATCCCCGCATCCGCGTCGTCCTCGGCGTCTCCGTCGGCGGCCGCGGGGGCCTGCTCTGTCACCCGGCTGCGAAAGAAGAGACCGAGACCCACGGCGCCGACCGCCCCGGCGAGAAAGAGCAGTCGCCAGTCGACCGCGGCCGCGAGGACCACCGCGACGAGCGCCGGCCCGACGACGCCCGCGGACTCCCCGACGGTGTCCATGATCCCGAGCGCGCCGCCCGTGCGGTCGTCGTAGACGGTCGAGAGCAGGGTGATCGCGACCGTCTTGTGCGCCCCCGTGCCGATCCCGATCAGGACCACGGCCGCGACGAGGACGGAGAAGCCCGGCGCGAGAAAGAGGAGGCCGGCGCCGGCTGCCGCCACGACTGCGCCGCCGGTGATCACCCGGACCATCCCGACCCGGTCCGCGAGCGCGCCCGACGGGAACTGCATCGCGGCGTAGCCCGCGAGGAGACCGGTGTACACCAGCCCGAGCTGGGTGTTCGAGACGGCGTACGCCTCCCGGAAGGTTGGAAACAGGGGCGGCAGGACGTACCGGAGGAACTTCGCGAGAAACCAGAGCGCGGCGGTGAGCGCGAGCACGTCGAGGCTGTCCAGCCGCTCGCGGAGCGCGGTCAGCCGCGCGGCCGGGAACGCCGACACGCGCTCAGCTCACCCGAACGGACCGCCGCCGCCCATGCCACCCATCCCGCCGCCCTGGTCGCCCATCTTGCGCATCATCCGCTGGAGGTCGCCGTCGCCCATCCCCTGGAACTGCTTGAGGGTGCGCTCCATCGTCCGGTGTTGCTCCAGCAGTTCGCGAACGGCGTCCTCCTCGACGCCGGCGCCGCGAGCGATCCTGACCGTCCGTTCCTTTCCGACGACGCGCGGGTTCTCGAGTTCCTCCTCGGTCATCGAGTCCATCACGACCTCGAAGGTCCGCAGGCGCTCCTGGGTCATGTCCATCGCGTCGTCGGGGAGCTGGTCCATCATCCCGCCGCCGAGGCCGGGGATCATGTCCATCACCTGGTCGAGCGGTCCCATCCGGTCCATCGCCTGCATCTGCTTGCGCATGTCCCGGAGGGTGAACGACCCTTCGAGCATGTCCTCGGGGTCCCAGTCGTCCTCTTCGGCCTGCGTCTCGGCCATCGCGCGCTCGACGCGCTCTGACAGCTGCTTGAGGTCGCCCATCCCGAGCAGCCGGGAGACGAACCCGCTCGGCTCGAACCGCTCGACGTCCTGGACCGTCTCGCCGGTCCCGAGGAAGGCGATCGAGGAGTCGGTCTCGTTGACGGCCGTCAGCGCCCCGCCGCCTTTGGCGGTGCCGTCGAGTTTCGTGACGACGACGCCGCCGATGCCGACGGCAGAGTCGAACTCGCGGGCCTGCTCGCGCGCGCCCTGACCGATCGCGGCGTCGAGGACGAGAAGCGAGCGGTCCGGCGAGACGGCCGACTCGATCTCCGCTATCTCGTCGATCAGGTCGTCCTCCAGGGCGTGCCGGCCCGCGGTGTCGACGATGTGGACCTCGGCGTCCTCGGTGGCCTCGAGGCCGTCCCGGGCGATCTTCACCGGGTCGTCCTCGTCGGGGTCGCCGTAGAACTCCACCTCTGCCCGCTCTGCCATCTGCTTTGCCTGGTCGTACGCGCCCGGACGGAACGTGTCGGTCTGGATGACGGCGGGCCGCAGCCCCTTCTTCGAGAACCACCACGCCATCTTCGCCGCCGTCGTCGTCTTGCCCGAGCCCTGGAGCCCCGCGAGCATGATGGTCTGGGGTTCGAGCGGGATCTCGGTCGACTCGCCGATGAGGTCGACCATCTCCTCGTAGACGATCCGCAGGACGTGGTCGCGCGCGCTCGTCCCCGCGGGGGGCTCCTCGTCGAGGGCGCGCTCCTCGATAGCGTCGGAGAGGTCGGTGACGAGGTCGACGGCCACGTCGGCCTGCAGGAGCGACCGCTGGATCTCCCGGACGACGTTTTCGACGTCCTCCTCGTCGATGCGGGACTTCCCTCGCAGGTCGTCGAGGGTGCCCCGCAGAGAGCTCCCGAGGTCGTCGAGTACCATACCACGCTATCGCCGGCCACGGCGTAAATGTCTGTCCTATCTGGCCGTGACCAGCACCTCGTCGAGATAGTGAGTCGCGTCTGCCGCCCGGACGACGCTCACGCCGACCGCGAGGTAGGCTCGGTCGGGGAGCGAGTCGGGCGCCCACGACGTCGCGTACTCCCGCCAGCCGGGGTCGAGGCCGAGCGGTTCGCGGAGCCCGCCGTACGGCGCGCCGTCGATCTGGTCCGAGTTCACGCCCGGGTCCGGGAACCCCGCCTCGGACTCCGGCGGGTCGGGGCGGAGCGCGACCACGAGGTGTCGGAGGACGTCGAACGACTCGTCGGGGCTCCACGCCATCACGGCGACGCTCAGCCGGGTCGCGTCCGCCGGCACGTCGAGCGGGCGGACCAGCCACGCCGTCCCGTCGTCGGTGCGACCCCTGGCCCCAGTTTCGACCCGGACGCTCCAGGACCCCTCGTGGGCGCGTTCGTCGGTCCGCGCTACTGCCCACCGAAACCCGTCGCCCGCGTCCGCCCCGACGCTCGCCGCCGTCGTCCACGGGTCGATGCCGTCCTCGAAGCCGTCGGCGAGAAGCGGGCCGTCGCCGGTCGAACAGCCGGCGGTTCCGACGGCGGCGCCGAGAGCGACGGTCTGGAGGAACGTCCGGCGGGTGGGCACGGGAGAGAGCCTGACCGGTCGGGTCTACGCCTCGCCCAGCAGGTCCGCCACCAGTTCCTCGGGGTCGAACCTCCGCAGATCGTCGTACCCCTGTCCCGTCCCGAGGAACAGGACCGGCTTGCCGGTGACCTGCGCGATAGAGATTGCCGCGCCGCCCTGCGAGTCGGCGTCGGCCTTGGTCAGCACGGCGCCGTCGAACGCGGCGGCGTCGTCGAACTCCTCGGCGCGGCGCACCGCGTCCTGTCCCGCCACGGCCTCGTCGACGAACAGCGTCATGTCCGGCTCCACCACCCGGTCTATCTTCCCGAGTTGCTCCATCAGGTCGTTCGAGGTGTGGAGCCGGCCGGCGGTGTCGCCGAGCACCACGTCGACGTCGTTCGCCTCGGCGTACTCGACGGCGTCGTAGATGACCGCCGCGGGGTCGCCGCCCTGGTCGTGGGCAATCAGCTTCAGGCCGAGCGCCTCGGCGTGTTCGCGGATCTGCTCGTTCGCGCCCGCGCGGTAGGTGTCGCCGTTCGCGACGACGACGGAGAGCCCGCGCTCCTCGAGGTAGCGCGCGAGCTTCGCGATAGTCGTGGTCTTGCCGACGCCGTTGACTCCGGTGAAGACGATAGTGACCGGCGGGTCGGTCGACCGGACCCGCTCGTCGAAGTCGAACTGCCCGACGCTTATCACCTCGACGAGCGCCTCGCGGAGCGCCTCGCGGACGAGCCCGGCGGTCGTGTCGACCTGTTTGCGCGTCTCGCCGACCAGCTCCTCGCGGACCCGGTCGAGGATGGTCTCCGCGACGTTCATCTCGACGTCGCTCTCGACCAGCGCCATCTCGAGGTCCCAGAGCGGCTCCTCGAGGTCGTCCTCCTCGATGACGACCCGCCCGGTTGCGTACGCCTTCGCGCTGGTGAGCCAGCCGGTCCCGGAGTCGTCCCCGTCGGCCTCGTCGACCGACGCAGGCGGCTCCGAGGGCTCCGACCCGTCTGGCGACTCGTCCCCCGTCTCGGCCGACTCCTCGGCGGCCGCCTCGGCGTCCTCGCGGAACGAGTCGAGCTTGTCCTTCAGTCCGTCGAACACGTCCTTACTCGTCGCCCTGCTGTTGCTGCATCTGCTGCATCTGCTGTTGCTGCATCTGCTGTTGGAGCTGCTGGGCCTGTCCCTCCAGCTCCTCGCGTTCCTCTTCGAGGGCCGCGACCTCGTCCTGGAGGTCGTCGAGCTGCTCGTCGAGCTGCTCTTTCCTGCGCTCTAACGCCTCGGTCGCGTCGTCTTGGTTCTGCTCTGCGGCGTAGCCGCCGCCGAGTTCGACGATCACCTCGTCGATATCCGCGATCTCGGCGCTGACGTACGCTCCGCCGCCGAGCGGGACCTGGACGACCGAGCCGGTGTCGAGGTCGGAGAGCGCGTCGGCGGCCTCGTCGAGGTCGCGCTGCTCCTGCCGGAGCGCCTCGATCTCCGCTTCGACCTCCGCGACCTCGGTCTCGACCTCCTCGATGGCCTGCGTGAGCTGCTGGAGCTGCTGCCGGCCCTGCCCGCCGCCACCCATGCTCATGCTGCGGCCTCCTCGGACGCCGGGTCGTCGAGTTCGATCTGGGTCCGACGCAGCCCGTGTTCGCTGCCGAGCCGCGAGTAGACGCGTTCGACCGCGACGTCCGCGTTCGGAGCCTCGACCGTCTTCGTGAACGGCTGGTGCCCGTCGCGGGCCTGGTAGCGACCGCTAACTCTGAACCTCATGCCAGTGGATGGGTGAGCGGCAGGCAAAAGTCCTGCTATGGGGGGACGAGCGCAGACGGCCCGTTCTACCCCGCGTCGACGTAGCCGAGCGCGTCCTCGATCCGGCCGAGTTCGGGGCCGGTCGTGTCCGTCCCGACGACGTAGCCCGCGCCGTTGGCGATCAGCCCCGACCCGACGAGCGGCGCGCCGTAGTTGATCGTCCCGACGTCGGCGGGCACGCCGAGCAGGTCCTCGAGCGCCGCCAGTTCGGGTTCGCGCGACTTCGGGTGACAGAGGACGCCGCGGTCGGTGGCGACGGCGGCGGTGCCGACGGTCCGGACGTCCGCGAGGTCGCCGCGCTCGACGGGGACGTCGAGGGTCTCCCGGACGACCGCGACCGCCTCGTCGGTCAGGTCGGGGTGGACGTACGCGCCGTAGTCGTTCGCGAGGACGACGTTTCCGGCGGCGTTCACGCGCCCGGGCAGGCGGCGGACGGCACAGTCGGTCGTCTCGGCTATCAGGTCGACCTCGTCGTCGGTCGCGCGCCCGGAAAGGAGGAGGCCGTGCTCGTTGCCGGCCGCGAGCGCCCCGACGGTGGCCGAGCCGCCGACAGTCGTCGAGAGGGGGGTCGCGTCGAGTTCTTCGGCTAGCCCGGCGACGACGTCGTCCTCGGCGTCGGGGCGGACGAGCAGGTAGTCGTCGGCTGCGCGCGCGAAGACACCGACGTACGGCGAGCCGGCGAACGAGGTGCGGAACACGCGGTCAGTCGGCGGGCTCGGCCTCGACGACGGCCGCCCCCTCCTCGACGAACCGGGCGGCCCGGACGCGGAGGCGCCCCGGCGGCTTGCTGCGCCCGCGCGCCCACACCGTCTCGTTGAGCGAGGGGTCGAGCCGCACCGCCGACTCCTCGACGTCGAAGTGACGCGCGAGATGCTCGCGGATGAGCGTCATCGCTGCGTCGGCGCGCTCGCCGACGGGCTTTGCCTTTGCCTTGCCGAGCGGGACGGTCACGACCCGCTCGTCGAAGTCGCTCGCGCTCATCTACTCGTCCGTGTCCGACTGGCGCCAGTGGCGCCGTTTCGGGTTGCGCTGGACTTCCATGTTCGTCTTCATCATCACCCACGCCGGGACGCGGCTGTTCTGGCGCTCCAGCTTCGCCAGCCGCTTCTTTTTTGCCTTCGACTTCTTGCCCATAGTGGTCTCCAGTTCCCCTGCGCGACATATCAACCTGTCCTTCCGGCGCGGACCGTCTCGCGCGGCTCGCGGGCGCGCTCCACGCCCTTCGTCGGCGTGACGGGGCGCTCGGGCCGAGGCCTCGGGGTGCGGCCGCGGTACCCGCGGGGGGCGCGCCCGTCGAGCCCCCCGAGGCCGGTTCCCGACCGAGGTCGTCGCGGACGACTCAGCCGTCGGTGGCCTGTCGAGACCCGGGTGCCGTGCGGGCGCCCCTGTGCTGGTGAGCGCCGACACGGGCGAGAGGCGGAGCGACACGGACGGCCGGCCCAGCTAGCGGTCGAGCGGGACGCGTTCGACGGTCCGGTACCGCGGCTCGCCGCCCGTGCTCTCCATCAGCCGGACCGACTCGACCCGGAACGAACCGGGCTCGGGGTCGGTCTCCTCGACGAGTTCCCGGACGCGCTCTTTGCCCCGCGCGTCGTCCATCCGCGCGAGGGTGACGTGTGGGGTGAACTCGTGGTCGCGAGGGTCGAAGCCGGCCGCGACCGTCTCGCGCTCGACGGCGTCGGCGAGACGGGCCAGCTCCTCGGTCCCGTCCTGGACCCCGAGCCAGACCACCCGCACGTAGTCGAGGGCGGGGAAGACTCCGAGGCCGGAGAGCGTCGCCTCGAACGGCGCGACGTCGGCCGACGCGACGGCCGCGCGGACGGATCGCGCCGCAGGTGTCGGCTCTGCCGCTCCGAGGAACTTCAGCGTCACGTGGGCGTCGCCGGGGTCGGTCCGGCGCAGCGACGGCGGCAGGTCTGCCTGGAGCGCGGCTATCTGCTCGCGCAGGCGGTCGGGGAGGGGGACGGCGACGAACAGGCGCACAGGGGAACCGAGAGCGCCGCGGGCTTGAGCGCGGCGACGCAAGGCTTTCACCCGGCGGCGCCGGATCCTGTGGCATGACAGACGACGAGCCTCGCCAGCACGAGTTCTCCTCGGGTGAGGGGTTCGACGACACCGACTACGACGCGTTCACGCTCGACCCGGACGCCGCGCTCGACCCGGACGAGGTGGGTCTCGACTCCCGGGCACTGACCGACATCCTCGACAGGCGGCAGACGCCGGGCGAGAACGTCGACCCGGAGCAACTGCTCGACGTCGGCCTGTCGTACGTCGGGATTCAGCGGTTCGAGGAGGCCACCGAGACGCTCGAACGGGCGGCCCGGTTCGCGGAGGACGACCTGATCGAGCAGGAGGCGCGGGTGAACAAGGGCGTCGCACACGCCGAACTGGAGGAGTACGACGAGGCCGTCGGGGCCTACCGCGAGGCGCTCCAGATCGACGACGACTCCGAACACGCCGCGAGCGCGGAGACGAACCTCGCGTACGCGCTCTGGGAGTTCGGCCACACCGAGGAGGCGCTGGAACACGCCGAGCGCGCGGTCGAACTCGACCCGCGCTTCCCGCAGGCGTGGTACAACCGCGGGTTCTTTCTCGCCGAACGGGGGCTGTACGAGGAGGCGGTCGACGCCCTCGACAACGCCGTCCGCCTCGGGATGCGCTCCGCGGAGGTCCACGAGGAGCGCGCCCGGGCGCTCGACGAACTGGGCAAGACCGAGGCGGCCGAGGAGGCACAGGCGCGGGCCGACGAACTCCGCGAAGAGCGCGAGCAGGAGATGGTCGACGGACACGAGCGGCCCGAGTGATGGGGATGCTCCTCCGCGAGCGCGAGACGCCCGAGGGGCTGCTCGTCTCGGTCTGTGACGCCGACTGCCTCGGCGAGACGTTCGCACACGACCGCGGCGAACTGGAGGTGACCGAGTCGTTCTACGGCGGCGCAGAGGCAGAAGAGGCTGGGGCCGAACGAATCGTCACCAGCCTGCGCCGGGCGACGACGGCGAATCTCGTCGGCGAGGAGTCGGTCGGCGTCGCGGTGGAGGCGGGCCTGGTCGACGAGAACAGGGTGCTCGAACTCGACGGCACCCGACACGCCCAGCTCGTCCGGATGTAGCGACCGACGGAATCACGTGGCTCCAGCGCCTACCCTTGGTGATGGCAACTCACGAGCGGACGTCGCCGCTCGACACCGCGGCGCTCCGAGACGAGTTCCCGGTGCTCGACCGGCGCGTCGGCGGAGACGTGACCGTGCCGGGCGAAGGAGAGGGCGACGACCAGCCGCTCGTCTACCTCGACAACGCGGCGACCAGTCAGACCCCGCGAGCCGTCGTCGAGGCGATGACGGACTACTACTACAGCTACAACGCGAACGTCCACCGCGGGATCCACCACCTGAGTCAGGAGGCGAGCGTCGCCTACGAGGAGGCCCACGACCGCGTCGCCGACTTTATCGGCGCGGACGGACGCGAGGAGATACTCTTCGTCAAGAACACCACGGAGGCGGAGAACCTCGTCGCCTACGCGTGGGGACTCGCGGAACTCGGGCCGGGCGACACGGTGGTGATGACGCAGATGGAACACCACGCCTCGCTCGTCACGTGGCAACAGATCGCACAGCGGACCGGCGCGGACGTGGAGTACATCCGCGTCACGGAGGACGGCTACCTCGATATGGACCACGCCCGCGAGGTCATCGACGAGTCGACAGAGATGGTCTCGGTCGTCCACATCTCGAACGCGCTCGGCACCGTCAACCCGGTCGAGAAGCTGGTCGACATGGCCCACGAGGTCGGCGCGTACGCGTTCGTCGACGGCGCCCAGTCCGTCCCGAACCGCCCGGTCGACGTGGAGGCGATGGACGCGGACTTCTTCGCGTTCTCCGGCCACAAGCTGTGTGGGCCGACGGGGATCGGCGTGCTGTACGGGAAAGAGGCGATCCTGGAGGACCTCCAGCCGTACCTCTACGGCGGCGAGATGATCCGGTCTGTCACCTACGAGGAGTCGACGTGGGAGGACCTGCCGTGGAAGTTCGAGGCGGGCACACCCCCTATCGCGGAGGCCGTCGGTCTCACCGCCGCGCTCGACTTCCTGGAGGAGGTCGGGATGGAGCGGATTCAGGCCCACGAGGAGATGCTCGCGGAGTACGCCTACGACCGCCTCACCGAGTTCGACGACGTCACCGTCTACGGCCCGCCGGGCGACGACCGCGGCGGCCTCGTCGGCTTCAACCTCGACGGGGTCCACGCCCACGACCTCTCCTCGATCTGTAACGACCACGCCGTGGCGATCCGGGCGGGCGACCACTGTACGCAGCCGCTCCACGACACGCTCGGTGCGGCCGCGAGCGCGCGCGCCTCCTTCTACCTGTACAACACCCGCGAGGAGGTCGACGCCCTCGTCGAGGCGGTCGACGACGCCAGACAGCTGTTCTCGTAGGCGACGGACTTAACCGCCGCTCGCGCCTCTTTTCGACAACAATGCCACCCGGTTCGGATATGTACCGACAGCAGATCCTCGACCACTACCGCAACCCGCGGAACTACGGCGAACTGTCGGACGCGACGTTCAGCCACGCGGGCGAGAACCCCTCGTGTGGCGACGAGATTCGGGTCGACGTCGTCCTCGACGACGACGGCGAGACGATCGAGCGGGTTGCCTTCTCCGGCGACGGCTGCGCCATCTCACAGGCCGCCGCCTCGATGCTCACCGGCGAACTCGTCGGGCTGACGCTCGACGAACTCCAGACGCTGGGCCGCGACGACGTCCTTGATCTCCTCGGCGTCGACGTGACGCCGATGCGGATCAAGTGCGCCGTCCTCGCCGAGAAGGTCGCACAGGACGGCGCGAAGCTCCACCGCGGCGAGATCGAAGAGCTGGACCGGACGACCACCGAGTAGCGTCTGGACCGGGTTCGAAGAGCAGCTTTCAGAGACCCCGTCGACCGGCGGCCACGGTCACGTGACGCGCGAGCGAGGGCGCTGACGCCGGTCACTCCGGCTTGAGCCCGGCGTCTTGCACCCGCATCACGGCCTCGCCGTCCGCGAGGTTCGGCGCGTCGACGAGCCGGACGATCCGCTTGTCGCCTTTGGACTTGCGGAGGTAGATCCGGAACGTCGACTTGTGCCCGAGGATGTTCCCGCCGATCGGCTGTGTCGGGTCGCCGAAGTACGAGTCCGGGTTGGAGGCGACCTGGTTCGTCACGAGGACGATGGCGTTGTGGAGGTTGCCGACCCGGTCGAGGTCGTGGAGATGCTTGTTGAGCTTCTGTTGGCGTTCCGCGAGTTCGCCGCGGCCGACGTACTCCGCGCGGAAATGTGCGGTGAGCGAGTCGACACAGAGCAGGCGGATCGGCCAGTCGGTCTCGGCGTGTTCGCGCGCCAACTCCTCGGCCTTCTCCGCGAGCAGCATCTGGTGGTTGGCGTTGAACGCCTTCGCGACGTGGATGTGGTCGAGGAACGACTCGAGAAGCGCCTCCATCGCCTCGTCCTCGCCCGGCGAGCCCTCGATCCCGCGGCGCTCCAGTTCGCCGGCGATGATCTCGTCGTCCAGCCCGCGCACCATGTCGTCGATGCGCTCGGGACGGAACGTGTCCTCGCTGTCGACGAAGACCGCCGCGCCGTCGAGGCCGCCGTGCTCGCGGGGGAGCTGGACGTTCACCGACATCTGGTGGGTGACCTGTGACTTGCCGGCGCCGAACTCGCCGTACACCTCGGTGATCGACTGGGTCTCCATCCCGCCGCCGAGCAGGTCGTCGACCTCGTCGATCTGCCACGAGAGCTTCCCGATCTCGCGCCGTCGTTCGAGAACCGTCGCTCCGGTCTCGAACCCGCCCACGTCCGCGGCATCGCGGGCCGCCTGGATGATGTCGCTCGCGGTCGAGTCGCCCACGTCCGCCTGCTGAGAGAGGTCGCCGGAGCTCGCCACCGCGATGCTCTGGAAGTTGTCGAAGCCCGCGTCGGTCAGTTTGTCCGCCGTCGCCGGTCCCACGCCCGGGAGATTCTGGAGGTCATCCTGCGGCATAGTCCGGAGTTGCGCGTCACCGGACATAAAGCCACGCAAGCCGGTTTACACCGGAGTGAAAGTGGAAACGCCTCCGCTACTCCCACGGGTGCCCGCCGGGCGTGTCGGGCCACAGCGGGTACCAGTACGACTCGTCGTCTTCCACGCCGAGTTCGCCGTCGAGCATCGACTGGAGCTTGAACTCCAGGCGTTCGTCGCGCTCGTGGTTCGTCCGGGGCGCGAACGGGTAGTACGCGCCGCGACGGAAGGAGTAGACCCAGTACGCCCGGTCCCTGTCGGTCCCGCGCGTCGGCTCGAACGCGAAGACGGCCGCGAGCAGGCGGGAGCCGTAGCCCCGCTCGACGAACGTGTCCGCGGCGAAGTGGACGCTCGTCACGAGGTCCTCCGGGTCGTCGTCTTCGAGGACGACCCAGCGGTAGCCGTGGTCGTCGGTCGTCCGGCGGAACCGCGTGCCCGTCTCCGCCTCGCCCGCGCGGAGGATCGACTCCACCTCGTCGACGGCGTCCGCGAAGTCCGTCGCGTCCACGTCGGCGAAACAGAGCGCCGCCGCCCCCGCCGGCGCGAGGCCGAGGTCGGCTTCCATCGTCACGTACGCCGTCGACATCCCCCAGAGGTCCTCGGGGTCGGCGTCCCGGGTCGCGTCGCGCTCCGCGCGGACGCCGAGAACCTCGCGGATAGAGTCGAAGATACCCATAGCCGACACTGGGGCGAGAGCGCCAAGGGGGTTGCGGCGAGCGGGACGGGAGAGACGAGACGCCCGCGGTCGCTGTCGTCATCCAGAGCGCGTCGGTGCGCGCGGCCGCGTCTCGCTGGCCCGCTACGGGACCCCGCGTCTACCGCGTCTTACCGCGTCTCCAGGCTCCGTTCTAGCTCCCGGAGGCGCTCGACGCGCTTCTCCGTCGGCGGGTGCGTCGAGGCGATGCGACCGATGAACCCGCTCCGGATAGGCAGGATGAAGAACGCGTTCATCTCGGCCTGCTCGCGCAGGTCCTCCTTTGGCACCCTGTCCATCCGCCCGTCGATGGCCAGCAGAGCCGAGGCGAGCGCACCCGGCTTGCCCGTGATGCTCGCGGCGCCGCGGTCGGCGGCGTACTCGCGGTAGCGCGAGAGCGCCCGGATGAGCAGGAACGAGGCGACCCAGACGACGAACGAGACGCCGATGGCGACTATCACCTGTCCGCCGCCGTTCCGGTCGCGCCCGCCGCCGAACAGCCAGCCCCAGCGGACGACGAGGAACGCCAGCGTCGACAGGAACGAGGCGATTGTCATCACCATCACGTCGCGGTTTTTGACGTGTGCGAGTTCGTGCGCGAGCACCGCCTCCAGCTCCTCGTCGTCGAGCGTCCGGAGCAAGCCCTCGGTGACACAGACGGTCGCGGACGAGCGCGAGCGCCCGGCTGCGAAGGCGTTCGGGACGCTGGTGTCCGCGACGGCGACGGCTGGCTTCGGGAGGTCGGCCTGCTGGGCGAGCCGGCCGACCGTGCCGTGCACCTGGGGATACTCGCTCTCGCTCACCTCGCTCGCGCCCATCGAGTAGAGCGCCAGCTTGTCCGAGAAGAAGAACTGGCCGAGGCTGAACAGGCCCATCACGACGACGATGCCGAGGAGGCCGACGCCGAAGTAGGCGAGCGCACCGATGAAGACGACGTACAGGGCGCCGAGCAAGAGCATGGTCAGGACCATCCGGGTCCGCAGGCCCCAGTCGGCTTTCCACTCCATACGAGGCGTAGTCGCTGGGGAGATTAAACCCTCTCGGACGTGGCGCGCGAGGCAGGCCTCGACACGGAGCAGACGGAGTGAACGGGGCCCCACGGCCGCGGGCCGACGGAGACGGCTCGCCGCTCACCGCCGCCTCGCGGCGCTCGCGCCGCGCATTCGCGCCGCTTTTGCCCCGTGACCGACTACGAGTGAGTGATGAGTTCCGGTCGGTTCTGTCCGCGGTGTGGCGACCCCGTCTCCGAGCGGTCGGAGCCGCTGCCGGGCGCGCCGTCGGGGAGGCGAACCGAGGCGCTCTGTGACGCCTGTTACCTCGACGACTTCGACCTCGTCGACGCGCCGGACCGGATCGAGGTGCCCGTCTGTGCGACCTGCGGCGCCGTCAAGCGAGGGAGTTCGTGGCGCGACGTGGGCGCGCGCGACTACACCGACGTCGCCGTCGACGCCACCCGGGAAGCCCTCGGCGTCCACGTCGACGCCCGCGCCGTCGAGTGGGGCGTCGAACCGGAGCAGGTCGACGAGAACACCGTCCGGATGCACTGTGTCTTCACCGGCGTCGTCCGCGAGACGCCCGTCGAACAGGAGGTGACGGTGCCGGTCATGATATCGCGGGGGACCTGCGACCGCTGTGGCCGGATCGCCGGAGGCTACCACAACGCCGTCGTCCAGGTGCGCGCGGACGGCCGGGACCCGACGGGCGAGGAGACGTCGCGGGCGGTCGAACTCGCACACGCCTACATCGGCGAACGCGAGGAGACCGGCGACCGCAACGCGTTCGTCACCGAGGTCGACGAGGGCCCCGACGGCGTGGACGTGAAGATATCGACCGCCCAGATGGGTCAGGGCGTCGCGACGCGGATCACCCGCGAACTCGGCGGGACGGCCGAACACCACCCGACGCTCGTCACCGAGGACGAGGACGGCAACGAGGTGTACCGCGTCACCTACGCCGTCCGCCTCCCCGCCTTTACCCCGGGCGACGTGATCGACCCGGGCGACGGCGACGGGCCGGTCCTCGTCCGCGGCGTCGACGACCGGGTGACCGGCGTCAGGCTCGCGTCGGGCGAGCGCTGGGAGTCCAGCCGCGAGGACGGCCTCTCGCCCGACGCGCAGAAACTCGGGACACGGGGCGACGCCGTCGAGACGGCGCTCGTCGCCGTCGAGGACGACCACGCCGTCCGGGTACTCGACCCGGAGACGTACGAGACAGAGAGCGTCCCCCGGCCGGACTACGTCGACCCCGACGCCGAGACGGTGCCCGTCGTCCGCAGTCGCGCCGGTCTCCACGTCCTGCCCGAGACGTAGCCGTCGCTCGGCGGCGAGGCGGCCGTAAAGATCAGCGGGTCTCTACTGCGCCTCTGCGACGCGCTCGGCCGCAGGCTCCGAGCGCCCCGACTCCGTCTCGACGACACCGTACGCCTGCGCAGCCTCCCGGAGTTCGCCCTCCGTACACCCGGCCATCTGCGCCGCGCGCCCGACCGACAGTGTTCCCGCCCGGTACAGTTCCAGCGCCGTGTTGAGTCCCCGCGGTGTCATCTACGAACGACTATGAACGACCGTCCGTATTAAGAATATCGTGAGACTAATTGTCACGAACTACCTTAGTTGTGATTAAGGTCCGCACGGACGGCACCCGCGAGGGCGCGGACTGCCGGAGGCCGTCGGGTCGGCGTCGTCCCCCGCCGCACATTCGTGTTCGGGACACCCGGCCGCGCCGCCCGTCCGGACGGCAACGGCCCGAGACGGGTCCAGCGCCCCCGTGGTGTCGCTACGGACGCCGTCTACTGCCACAGTATCGAGCGGCCCGGGCGAGGCACGCTGTTCTCCCCGTTCGAGACGTTCTGCACGCATTCCGCCGAAGACGTATCGCCGACAGGCACCCGCCGGAGCCTCGGCGGGATGCACCGAGGTCAGCCCGGACTGCACGCAGTATCTCGTGGAGTCGACCGAGGGGACGTTCCGTGAAGCTGGACAGCACACCGCACCCAAAGCTGACAGTGGCGTGAAACCGTACAGTGTCCTCGCAGTCGACGAAGCGAGAATCGGTCTCATGTTTCGTGCGTACGGGACCGACGGCGTGGCTGACCACATGGACGCGCGGTCGGTCGGAGATACGGCGCAGGTGAAGCCAGAACTGACCGGCAGTCTGACGCTCCGGCGGACAGACCGCCCCGCAGTGTTCGTGTTCGGCGAGAAGACACGGGACCAGTCGCTGTACAAGCCGCTCCGGGGGCAGTACGAACTCACGAGTTCGGTCGAGGCCCGGTTCTCACTCTCCCGCGAGGAGTGACACGGTCACACCGGATACGTTCAAGAACAGCTTCCCGAGGTGGCCGAGACTGTCGGACAGGACGCGGACTACTACGTGTGCGGGATGCCGGCGGCGGTCGTGGCCGCAAAAGACCAGTTAGGCGAGTTGGGCGTGCTACCGGACCGCGTTCACACGGAGGGCTGAGAAGACGCCCACGTGGCGTGACGTTCGACCCCGGTGATCGGTCGTCGCTGACGACGGTTCGCACGCCGTGTCTCGTACGCTAACGGGGGGTGATACGCACGCGTGGTACCTTCGCCGCGTTCGGCGGAGTCCACTCGGCGTTGCCCTGCTCGCGGTCAGCCGTCGCCCCAGACGTCGGAGAGCGGGTGGCTCTCGTCGGACCCGTCGCCGTCCGTCGTCGCCGACGCGCGGTCGGGTCCCGTGCCCGAGCGGTCGGCCCTCGAACGCTCCCCAGTCCCGCCCGGCGACTCGGGCACCCCCGCGAGCGCCGCGGCGGCGTCGACGGGCGGTAGCTCCGGCCGCCCCATCCGGTCGACCTGCTCGGCGAACCAGTCGGGCAGCGCCGCGCGCGCCCGGTCGAACAGGTCGAGCACCGACGAGTCCGCGACGTAGGTCGCGCCGTGGTCCTCGGGGGAGCGCACGACCCGGCCGCAGGCCTGAATCACGGTCGTCAGCGCGTCCCGGCGGTACCAGCCCCACTGCCCTTCCGCGAGGCGTCGTTCGACCGCCGGGTCGCTCGTCGAGCGGTAGGGCGCCTTACACACCACCTGCCAGCGCGCGCAGTCACCCTCCAGGTCGAGTGCCTCCTCCATCTTCACCGAGAGGAAGAGGTCGGGGCGGTCGGTCGCCAGCCAGTCCGCGAGCCGTTCGTCCCGGTCGTCGCGGGCGTGGCTCCGGACCCGCGCGCTCACGCCGAGTTCCGCGAGCCCGTCCGCGAGTCGCGACTGGATGTCGTACGAGTGCGCGTGGACGATCCCCTTCTCCTCGGGGTGGCGGGCCAGCAGGCGCACGAGCAGGCGGACGACCTTCGGGATGGTCTCGTCGCGCTCCTCGTACGTCATCGGCCCCTGTGCGACGTCGTACAGCGGCCGGTGCTCGACGGGGAACGTGTGACCGATATCGACGAGGGCGACCCGCGACGGGTCCAGCCCCACGGAGCGACAGAACGCCTCGCGGTCGAGGATGGTCGCAGAGAGGAGCGCGAACCGCTCGCCGCGGTCCCACACCGTGTGCTGGAGGTGCCGTTCGGGGTTCAGCGGCTTGATCGACATCGGGCCCGCCGGCTCGCTCTGGTCGACCACCCAGGTCGTCGCGCTCTCGGGGTCGTCGACGTCCCTGACGAAGTAGGAGAGCTCCGCGACGAGTTCCCGAAGCCGGTCTCTGCGCGCCGCCTCCGCCGGGGTCAGCTCTCGCTTCGCCAGCAGGTCGTCTTTCGCGGACTCGCAGCGCCCGACCAGCGCCTCCGCGAACCGGCGGGTGCGGTCGAGGGGGTCTGCGGCGGCGCTCAGGTCGGGGACCCCCACGTCGTCCCAGACGGGCACGCGCCGGTCGTTCAGGTCGACGGTCGCGTACGTCTCCGCCCACGCGCCGAGGCCGTGGGCCTCGTCTATCACCACGACGTCCCGCGGGCGGAACACGTCGGAGCCGGCGGTCCGCATGAAGTAGGCGAGCGTCGTCGCCGCTATCGGCGCGGTCGCGGCGACCGCGCGGTCGGAGAAGTACGGACAGTTGTGCCGGACGGTGCAGTCGTAGCCCGTCTGGCGGGCACAGGGCGCGCGGTCGACGGGGGTCGTGCGCTCGCCCGGCAGGATACAGCGGTAGTTCGACTTGCCCCGGATCACCGCCATGTCGTCGAGCAGCGGGTCCTCGGCGGCGGCCTCGAGCTGAGACACCTGCGGCGTCGTGTAGTACGCGCCCGCCGGCTGGGCGGGGTCGGCCTCTGCGGCCGTCCGCGCGGCCCCGGCGACGGCCCGCGCGAGCAGCGACTTCCCGCTCCCGGTCGGCGCGCGCACGAGGACCACGCGGTTGCCGGCGGCGAACGCCGCCCGGATCCGGTCGAGCGCCTCGCGCTGGGTCCCCCGGTACGAGGGCGCGGGGAACTCGTCGGGAATCCGCGCCGGGGTCACAGCGCGGCCACGTCGTCGGCGGTCGCGTCCCGGTCCTCGGGCAGCCGCGCCACGCAGTCGAAACAGAGGAAATGCTCGGAGTCGTCCGCGAGCGTCAGCGCCACCCCGCCGGGGGCGTCGCCCGTGGTCCAGAGCGTCTCCGCGCCGCCCCCGACCGAGGCTCGCTCACCACAGCCGTCACACGTCTGCTTCGCCATGGCGGGGAGAACGCGGTCCCGTAGAAAAGTCCTCGCCTACCGCACGAACGGGGCCGGCGCGTCACAGTCCGTCGCGCCGAGCGTCACCACGACGCGCGCGACGTCGGTCTGGACCTCGTTCCCGACCGTCGCGGGGAGCCACCACTCGAGGCTGAGGGGGACGTCGCCGGTCGCACAGGTCGCGACGAGCGCGCCCGACACGTCGAGGCCGGCGAGTGGCCCCTCGTACAGCGTCGTCCCGTCGGCGACGAGCCGCACGCGGAGCGCGGCGGCCAGTTCGCCCGCCGGGCGCTCGTCGCCCGCGGCCCTCTCCGGTTCGACGACGCCGTTCTCGCCCTCGTCTCTCCCCGCGGCCGTGAGCCACAGGTCGGCGGGGGGGCCCGTCAGCGTCGCCGTCCCCGTCACCCGTCCGCTCGATCCGGGGGCGATGTCGACGAACGAGACGGGGGCATCGGCGGTCAGGGCGGCCGTCGGCTCCGACGGGGTCGGCTCGGGCGCCGGAGTGGAGGCGCCGGGGCTACCCCCGCCGATCCAGACGGATTCGTCGTCGCCCGTGTCGTCCTCGTCGCCCGTGTCGTCCTCGTCGCCGGGCGAGGGCGTCGCCCCGTCGTCCGTCGGCGTGGTCGTCGACCGGTCGTCCGGGTCCGTCTGGTCCGAATCCGGCCGAGTCCCCGGACCGCGCCCGCCGGACGGGGTGGGCGTCGTCGTCGGCGGGTCGACGACACTCGCGGTGCTGAGGTCGAGCGACCGCTCCGCGGCGGAGGCGGGGGCCGCGTCCGGGTTCCCGTCCGCGTTCGCGTCCTCGTCCTCGAAGAACCCGAACGGGCTGAGGAGGCCGGCACCGAAGAGGGCGATCCCGAGCGCGACCGCTCCGCGGACGACCTGGCGCCGGGTCCGACTCTCACCTTCGGAGCCGCTGTCTGACATACGCCCGCCGACGGAGTCGAACCGTCGGTCCCTCGGCCACTCGGGCGAACGCGACGGTCGTCGGCGCGGACGACCTTACCGATCGGATGATACTCCTCGCGGGTGATATGTATAGACTCATTTCCCCGGGCACCGACCCCGTACCACACCGCTTTAGCCGCCCGCGGTCCTCCCGGTGGTATGCGAGTTCCCGTCACCGACGCCGCGAGCCTCGTCGGACGTCGGCTGGTCGCCCTCGTCCGGAACGCGGCGGGGCACGACGCGCCGGCCGGCGCCGCCGTCCTCGAGGGCGGCCTGTTCGAGCCGGAGTCGTTCGCGGCGGCGCCTCACCTCGTCCGCTCGGCCGGCGCGGGCGCGCGTCTCGTCGGCGTACTCGAAGTCCCCGGGCCGTCCGGGCCGTCCGGTCGGGGCGACAGCCGGACCGGGGTCGCGGCGTGAGCGTCCGTCCCCAGTACGGCGAGACGTGGGTGTACGAGTCTATCGTCGGCGCGCTCCCGGGCGTGGACCTCTCGGAGTCGCAGGCGGTCACGCTCCAGTTGGGGCTGTTCGAGGTCGCGGTGCTCGTCCTCGGCTGGTTCTACGGCCTCCCGAACGCGGTGCTCGCGGGGACGGCGGCCGTCGCGGTCGCGGCGGTCGGGAGCGTCGCGATGTTGCGGTTCAGCCGGGCGACGCGCGGGGTAGACCTCCCCGGCGCCTACCGGCGCCTGCTGTTCGGGTCGAACATCGAGGTCGTGCTGTCGGTGCTCGCCTTCATCGCCCTCGTCACCCACGTCTTCGTCTTCGACCGGAGCCTGTTCGTCGACCTCTTCGGCGCCGACCCGCCCGTCGTCGTCGTCTACCTCACACTCCTCGTCCTCTGGGACCTCTGTTACCGGATCGGGACCTCGTGGTGGGCGGCGGTCGTGTCGCTGTGGCGGTCGCTTCGCTACCGGTTCGACGACGAGTCGGCACGCCGGCTCCGGCGCGCGGACGCCATCAACGTCGGGTTCGCGCTCACACAGGTCGTACTGCTCCCGTTTCTCACCGACCAGCCGGTGTTGCAACTCGCCGTCGGCGGCCACGTCGTCGCCGTCGGCGTCGTCGCCGGGGCGGCGATCCTGTTGCTCGACTAGTCCTCCTGCAGCCGCTGGAACTGCTCGATGAGCGCCTCGGCGTCGTCACCCTCGTCGAACTCCACGCTCCCGTGGAAGTCGATCCGGTCGTCGTCCGGGAGGGCATCGACGCGAGCCTTCTCCGCGCGGCGCTCGTGTTCGTCTTCGTCGTAAGCACCCATTCCCATGATACACGTTGACGTGGGCGGTTCACGGGGTTATATGTAACGGTCGTACAGGCGCGGCGGACGGAAGGCACAAGCCCGCAGCCGTGCTATCGGCGGCGTGGCACGACCGCTTCGGTTCCGCTACGCCCCCGGCTCGTGGTCTCTCGGCCGGGTCCGTAGCGAGGTGTACGGCCCGCTGAACGCCAACCTCGGCGCACGGATGGAGACGCCGTGGTACGCTCCGCCCGATGGGTACGAGGCGCGGCGGTTCGACGTCGACAACGGCGACACGGCGCTCGTCTGCTGGAACGACGAGGCGGCGTACTGGCTGGGCAACACCGAGACACCCTCCACGCTCTGGCGCACGGACAAGGTCGCGCTGGCCGAGGCCCCGCCCGAAGTGACGGCGTGGGCCGAGCAGGAGTTTCTCGCCGAACTGCTGGAGGCCGAGCCGTGGCTCGCGCCGTACCCGACGCTCGCCTCGTTTTTCCTCCCCGTCCTCTGCTCGAAAGACGGCGCCGGCTCCACCCGGGCGTTCCTCCGGGACCACGCCTGCGGGTTCCCCGACGCCGACGCGGCCGACGCGCTCACGTTCTACGACGCCACCCTCGCGCGCGGCCTCTTCGACGACGACCGCGAGACGATGGCGGCGAAGCTCGGCACCTCCGAACAGGTCGACCGCGGCCGGATGGCCGCGGCGATGGGCGAGTTCGACGCGGCGCGCCTGCTCGACGACGCCGGCTACGGGTTCGCGCCCGAGGCGGCCGTCGACGGCGGCTACTCGCTCGACTACCGCACCGACGACGGCACGCTGGTCGAGGTGACCCGCCCCCTGCCCGCCGCCCGGCGGGTCGCCGGGCCGGTCGCCGGCCTGCGCGAGACGGCGAACGCGAAGGTGGACGGCCAGCTCGCCGGCCGGGCCGGCGAGGCCGTTCTCTTCGTCGACTGTAGCTCCTTTCCCGACGACGACTGGGCGCGGGTCCTCGGGGAACGGCCCGAACCGGCCCACCGCCCGGCGGTGGTCTACCGCTATCGCCCCTCGGGACGGGTGGAAGGGTACGTGGTGGGCGACCCTGACCTCGACCTCGCGGGCGTCCTGACCTGACCGCAAGCGGTATCCGGAGCGCGGGCGGAGAGGCGCGTGTGTACGCCGACCTCCACGTCCACACCACCGCCTCGGACGGGCGGCTGACGGTGCCCGAGATTCCCGTCCGAGCGCGCGAGGCGGGCGTGGCGGTCGTCGCCGTCACCGACCACGACCGGGTCCACCCGGCGCTCGACGGGCCGGTCGTCGAGCGGGACGGCGTGACGATCGTGCGGGGGCTGGAACTGCGCGTCGACACCGGCGAGGGTCGGGTGGACCTCCTCGGCTACGGCGTCGAGCCGACGGCGGCGCTGGAGCGCGAACTCGACCGGGTCCAGCGCGACCGGGTCCAGCGCGCCCGGCGGATGGTCGACCTGGTCGAGGACGAGACGGGCGCGACCCTCGACCTGACCGTCGAGGCGGGCGTCGGCCGACCCCACGTCGCGCGGGCGGTGGCCGAGAGCGCCGCGCCGTACGACTACGCGGGGGCGTTCGAACACCTGATAGGCGGCGGCTGTCCCTGTTACGTCTCGCGGGACGTCACCGACGCGACGACCGGGGTCTCGCTCCTCCGGGAGTCCTGTGGGCTGACCGCGCTTGCCCACCCCTTTCGCTACCGCGACCCCGGGACGGCGCTCGAACTCTGTTCGAAGCTCGACGGCGTCGAGCGGTTCTACGACTACGGCCGCGAGGTCGACCCCGCGCCGGTCGAGCGGGCGGTCGAGCGTCACGACCTGGTCCCGACGGGCGGGAGCGACGCCCACGACCGGACGCTCGGGGTGGCCGGGCTGGACCGCCCGGGGTGGGACCGGGTCGCGAGACGCCTGCCGGGAGCGGATCGTTAAACCGGGAGAGGCACCGAGAGACTGTATGGAGTGTCACTACTGCGACGAGGGGGCCGCGTACGCCGCCGACCACGACGGCGTCCGGGTCGGGCTCTGCGAGCGCCACTTCCGCGAGCGGATCGAGGAGCTGGCCGAGTCGGAAGAGCTAGAGGCGATCCGCGAGCGGATCGACGTCGACCGGACCTAACGGGCGCGCTGGAGCGCAGAGAGGAGCTGCGGCTTCTGGAACGGCTTTGCGAGGTGACCGTCCGCGCCGACGGCGGTGGCGCGTTCGGCCTCTGCCTCGCCCGCGGCGGTACAGACGAGCACCGCCGCGTCGGGGTCGATCGACTTGATCGCCGCCGTCGCCTCGATGCCGTCGCAGCCCGGCATCCGCACGTCCATCACGACCGCGTCGGGGCGCTCGCGGGCGAACAGCGCCACGGCCTCGTCGCCGTCTGCGGCCTCGGCGACGACGGTACACTCCTCGCCCAGCATCTCTCGCATCAGCGCGCGGAGCGGCCCGGAGCCTTCAGCAAGTAGCACGCGGGGTGTCACACCTCCCGATCGGGACGCCGCGTTGATAAAAGAGGAGAACCGCTATTGATAACTGAAGCCGCGCCGCCGGGCCAACGGCCGACGTGCTTTTTTATCTCGCGAGAATCAACGCTGACGTATGGGGGCAGAGGGATCGGCCGACCGAGACGGAGCCGACGACGCGGCCATGGTCAGGACGGTCGGGAGCAAGTACAGCGCCGAAATCCTGGGCGCGACGGGCGAGCCGCGGTCGGCACAGGAGCTGAGCAACCGGCTCGACGTCCCGATAGCGACCTGCTACCGGCGGATCGAGGAACTGACCGACGCCGGACTGCTCGAACTGGAAGACAGCGTCCTCTCCGACGACCACCGTCGGGTCGACGTCTACCGACGCGAGGTCGACGAGTTGACGGTCGTCTTCGGCGACGGCCAGTTCCGGGTCGAGGTCGAGAAGCGCACGCGCGTGAAAAACAAGATCGACGACGCGTGGCGGACCCTCACGAACTCGCGGTAGCCGGGGGACAGGTTTACCACGCGACCGCGCACGAGACTGGACAATGGACGCGGTCACCGCTGCCTATCTCGGAAGCAGCGCCGTGCTCGTGGTAGCAGGGCTGGTGATGGTGGCGATGGCGGTCCGGGCCTACCGGGCGACAGAGCGGCGGTCGATGATGTACCTCTCGGTCGGGTTCACGGTCGTCGTGGCGGCCACGGTGGGGACGGCCATCGCCGTCTTCGCCTCCGGAGCCACCGGCACCGCACGGACGGTGCTGATGGTGAACAACGGCCTGACCTCGGTCGGCTACGTCTTCGTCGTCTACAGCCTCGTGAGCTACGAGGCTTAGAACGGGCCGCCGCCGTCGCGCTCCCACCCGTCGCTCGACTCCATCAGCGAGAAGCCCGCCGCGTCGTTGTAGACGGAGATCCCACCCTGGCCGATGTCCATCGGGAAGACCTCGTTGTCGAAGTTCTGCTTGCGCATCTTCGCGACCCAGACGTATCGGTTGACGTCCGCGTTCGTCGGGATCTGGGCGAGATAGATGTTGCCGTCGGTGAGGAAGTTCTCCAGGTCGATCTCGGTCTCCGGAAAGATCGCCCCCTGTTCTGCGATCAGGAGGGAGGTCAGCCCGCTCTCTTTCAGGATGTCGACGAACCGCAGGAGGTAGGTCCGGCGCTCCCGTTCGGTCTCGAAGAACATCGAGAACATGGTAAACGAGTCCATCACGAGCCGGGCGTACCCCTCGACGGCGACGTACTCGAGTACCTTGTCGAACGTCGCGGAGAAGTCGTCGGCCTCCAGGAGGTCCCGCTTGTCGTAGACGACTATCTCCCCGCGGTCGACGAGGTCGCGCCACTCGTCGAAGCCGATCGACTCCGCGGCCTGGGCGATGTCGTCTGCGGTCTCCTCGAACGAGAGGTAGATCCCGCGCTCGTCGTACTCCCGGACGCCCTCGTAGAGGTACTGCATGCTCAGGATGCTCTTTCCGGTGCCGGGGTTCCCGCCGATCAGCACGGTCGCGTTCCGTGCGATCCCCCCGTTTAGCACCTCGTCGAGGCCATCGACACCAGTCCTGACGAGTTCGACCATGAGGCCCCTACGGTCTCACGCCCGTTAATACTGCCTTACAGTGTAGCGTCGGCGAGAACGTACAGTCCGGCCAGCGCGGACTCGAAGACCGCCGTCCCGAGTGCCGACAGGGCGACGAACCGGCGGTCGTCCAGGTCCGCGAACCCCGCGGGGGCCGTGAGCATCCCGCGGGTGAACAGCAGGGCGTTCGAGACGGGCACCACGACGACCCCCCAGCGGTCGAACCACCCCTCGAACCGGGCGAGACGGTCCTCGCTCACCCGGAACCACCGGCTGTCGAGGAGGTACTCGCGCCCCACGCGGCGGGCCAGCCGGAAGAGGAGGTACTGTCCGACCGTCGCGCCGACGACGGCGACGGCGAGAACCGTCGCCACGCGGACGGGCGTGGTGCCGAGAAGCGCCAGCGCGCCGGGGACGACGAGTTCGCTCGGCATGAAGTACATCAGCATCGCACCCTCCAGCACGAAGACGACAAACAGCGCGACGAGCGCGAGGTCCGAGGCCAGCAGGTCGCGGAGGTAGGGCGGCATCGTCTCCAGACCCGTCTGCATAGGGGGCTGTCCGGCGGTAGTCTCGAAGTATCTTGTGGGTGTGTGGCGCGAGCGACGGAGGCGCCGGGGAGCCGAGGACGGCGGGTGAGCCGCGTCGTTCGAGGGCGGCGCGGAGCGACGCGGTTTAGCCCCCACGCGCCCCACGACACCCTATGATCGATCGTCCGCGCCGCCTGCGCCGCGACGGCCTGCGCGAACTCGTCGCCGAGACGAGCCTCGCGCCGAGCGACCTGATCGCGCCCGTCTTCGTCGACGCCACGGCCGACGAACGCCGCCCAATCGAGTCGATGCCCGGCCACGAGCGCGTCCCGGTCGCGGCGGCGGTCGACCGGGTCCGCGAAATCACCGAGACGGGCGTCGGCTCGGTCATCCTGTTCGGCGTGCCCGAGTCGAAAGACGCGAGCGGGAGCCGCGCCTCCGCGGCGGACGGCGTGGTCCAGCGCGCGACGCGCGCCATCACGGCCGAGACGGACGCGACGGTGGTCACCGACGTCTGTCTGTGCGAGTACACCGACCACGGGCACTGCGGGATCCTCGAACCGGACGCGCGCGAGGGCGAGGGCCTCACCGTCGCGAACGACCCGACGCTCGACCGCCTCGCTGCGACGGCCCGGTCGCACGCCGACGCCGGCGCAGACGTCGTGGCCCCGTCCAGCATGACCGACGGGATGGTCGCGGCCATCCGGGAGCGACTGGACGAGACGGGCCACGAGAGCGTGCCGATCCTCAGTTACGCCGCGAAATACGAGAGCAGTTTCTACGGTCCGTTCCGGGACGCCGCGGACGGCGCGCCGGCGTTCGGGGACCGCCGCCACTACCAGATGGACCCGGCGAACGCGCGCGAGGCGAGCCGGGAGGTCCGCCTCGACGCAGAGCAGGGTGCGGACGTGCTGATGGTCAAGCCGGCGATGCCGTACCTCGACGTCGTTCGCCGGGTCCGGGAGACGACCGACCGCCCGGTCGCGGCCTACCAGGTCAGCGGCGAGTACGCGATGCTCCACGCCGCCGCCGACCGGGGGTGGCTCGACCTCGACGCGGTCGCCCTCGAATCACTCGTCGCCTGCAAGCGCGCGGGTGCCGACCTGATCGTGACGTACTTCGCCGAGCGGGTCGCGCCCCGGCTCTGAGCGGGCGCGCGGACCCCGGTCTGCCGAGGTCGTGATAGTTCACAGACACTACGAACGTCCGGTTTCGTCCGGCAATCGCCCACCGAACCGACCGAAATATAACCTTATACTAGCCTTATTCGACTATATATTCGACGCTCGTCTACCTGACCCACTATATTGGCACGAATGTCAAGCCAATCGTTATGTGGGGTGAAGACGAGAGATGTTTTCGTGTTCCGAACCGACGATCCGGCGCGGAATCGCTTCGAGATGAACGTTCGTAAACTTTCGACCGCGGGGGTGAGCGGGCCGTGTTGAACGCCCCGTTACAGGTCGACCCCACGACGATCGTCTCGGGGGTCAACACGGTCTGGGTGCTGACCGTCACCTTCCTGATCTTCTTCATGCACGCCGGCTTCGCCATGCTGGAGGCGGGGCAGGTACGCTCGA
>JBDGTD010000010.1:0-31368 GCA_042217165.1 Haloferacaceae archaeon
AGGAGGCGTTCATGAACCAGTCGCCACAGCTGTTCAAGCAGCTGATGGTCGGCTCGGGGCTCGAACGCGTCTTCGAGGTCGGGCCGATCTTCCGCGCGGAGGAGCACAACACCCCGCGGCACCTCAACGAGGCGACGATGATCGACTTCGAGTCCGCGTTCGTCGACCACCACGAGGCGATGGACGTCTGTGAGGGGACGCTCCGCGCGGCCTACGAGGGCGTCGCCGAACACTGCGAGGAGGAGCTAGAGACGCTCGGGATGAGCGCGGAGTTCACGGTCCCCGACGACGAGTTCCCCCGCCTGACCTACGAGGAGGCCATCGAGCGCGTCAACGCGACGGGCGAACTCGACGACGTGCTGGTGTGGGGCGACGACCTCTCGACGGAGGCAGAGCGCGCTCTCGGCGCGGACGTGGGCGGGCACTACTTCGTCACGGACTGGCCCGCGGAGGTCAAGCCGTTCTACATCCAGGACTACGACGACCAGCCCGAGCTGTCGAAGGGGTTCGACCTGATGCACCCGCGGATGGAGCTGGTCTCGGGCGGCCAGCGCGAGCACCGGTACGACGAGCTCGTGGCGGGCTTCGAGGAGCAGGGGCTCGACCCCGAGCAGTTCGACTACTACACGAGGATGTTCAAGTACGGGATGCCGCCCCACGCGGGGTGGGCGTACGGCGTCGAGCGGCTGGTGATGACGATGCTCGACCTGCCGAACATCCGGGAGGCGGTGCTGTTCCCGCGGGACAGAGACCGCCTGAGCCCGTAGACGGGGGTGTCCCTGTCCCCCGTCCCTTCCTCGTCGCGCGGTGAGAGGCGACCGGTCGGCCGCGTCCCCGCGAGACAGGCCCCACCCGGCCCGTAGAGCCGCGCCGAACGCGCGGAGCCGGGGGGAGCGGCCGTGTTCCCGCGACACGGGGGGTCCGGTCCGAAACGCTTTCTACCGGACCCCGAGAACCTGCCGAGGCGATGACCGACGCGTTCGTCCACGTCCACGTCGACCAGGGAGTCGCGCGCGAGGCCGCAAACGAGATCGCCACGCTCGACAGCGTCTCGGCGGCCCACCTCGTCACGGGCGACTACGACATCATCGTCCAGATCGACCTCGACGACACCGACGAGATTCCGGACGTCGTCGCGCGCGAGATCCACGGGGTCGCGGGCGTCCTCGACACGGTGACGAACGTCGCGTTCGAGCCCTGACGACGGGCTTAACAGCCACCCGGCCGACGCCGGGCGCATGCCGACCGCACGGGCGTTCGTCCCCGGCCACGTCACCGGGTTCTTCGGCGCGTACCCCGACGACGACCCCCGGGTCGCGGGGTCGCGCGGCGCGGGACTGACGCTCTCGCGCGGCGTCGAGACGACAGTCTCGACCGAGGGCGAGCCGGAAGACGGGGTGTACCTCAACGGCGAGGCGTCGGCCGTCGCGCCCGTCGAGCGCGTGCTGGACGCCCTCGACGCGCCGCCGGTCCGGGTCGAACTGACGAGCGAACTGCCGGTCGGGACGGGCTTTGGCGTCTCCGGCGCGGCGGCGCTCGGGACGGCGCTCGCGGCGAGCGCGCTCTCTCCGACGGCGCGGACGGTCGACGACCTCGTGAGCGTCGCGCACGTCGCGGAGGTGGAGTCGGGGACGGGGCTCGGAGACGTGGTGGCACAGGCGCGCGGGGGCGCGCCTCTCCGTCTCGCGCCGGGCGACCCGGACCGCGGCCGGGTGGACGCACTGCCGGTCCCGCGCGAGACGCGGGTCGAGTGGGTCGTCTTCGGTGACCGCTCGACCGAGTCGGTCCTCGGCGGGGACACGGCCCGGCTGACGGCGGCGGGCGAGCGCGCGCTCGCGGCTCTGCGCGCGGCGCCGAGCCTCGGGGGGTTCCTCCGCGAGTCGTGGCGATTCACCCGCGCGGCGGGGCTCGCGACCGACCGGGTGCGCGAGACAGTCGCCGCGGCCGACGGCCCCGCGACGATGGCGATGCTCGGCCACACCGTCTTCGGCGTCGGTCGGGCGCTCTCCGGCGCGGGCTTCTCGCCCGAGGCCGCGCGGCTCGGCGCGGGGGCACGGCTCGAACACGTCGACGGGACGGACGACTTTTGAGGACCGGCGGCGGAACGCCGGCGATGACTGAGGAGCCCCGGCGGCCCGCCGACGAGGAGGGCGACGACCCCGTCCCCGAGACCCACCCGCGCCACGACTCGCTCGTGACCCGCGAGCGGGTCGTCGCGGGAGTCGAGATGGGGATCACGAGCGAGGCGGGGCTGGTCGCACAGGGCCGCGGCGAGGCGTTCGACTACCTGCTCGGCGAGCGGACCATCGAGTCGGCCGCGCGGGCCGAGCGCGCCGCGGCGGCACTCCTGCTCGGCGCCGACCACCCCGTCATCTCGGTCAACGGCAACGTCGCCGCGCTCGTGCCCGAGGAGGTCGGCGTCCTCGCGCGAGCGACCGGCGCCGACGTGGAGGTGAACCTCTTTCACCGGACCGAAGAGCGAATAGAGCGGATCGCGGCCCACCTCCGCGACCACGGCGTCGACGAGGTGAAAGGACTCGCCGGCGACGCGACGATTCCGGGGCTCGACCACGGCCGGGGCCGCGTCGACAGCGACGGTATCGCCGCCGCGGACGTGGTGCTCGTCCCGCTGGAGGACGGCGACCGCGCGGCGGCGCTCGCGGCGGCGGGGAAATCCGAGGTCGTGGTCGACCTCAACCCGCTCTCGCGGTCGGCCGAGGCCGCGGCCGTGCCGGTGATAGACAACGTCGTTCGGGCGATTCCGGCGATGGCCGGTCACGCCGAGTCGCTCGCGGAGCGGAGCGACGCGGAGCTGGCGCGGGTCGTCGAGCGGTTCGACCCCGACGCCGCCCGGAGCGACGCAGAGCGGGCGATCCGGAGCGGCGAACTGGGCGGGGGGTCATAGGCCGCTCACGAGCGTCGCGAGGTACTGCGTCGCGTCGCGGTGCCGGCGCACCTCGACGCGTTCGACCCACTTCACCCACTGGAACCCCCTGCGGTCGGGCGCGACGAGCCGCAGCGGCGCGCCGTGGCCGTGACTCAGCGCCTCGCCGCCGACCCGTGTCGCGAGGAGCAACCCGCGCGCCTCCCCGAGCGGGAACGACCAGCGGTAGCCCGTGACCGACCAGACCGTCACCCACTGCGCCTCGTTCTGTACCGCCGCCTCGTCGAGCAGGTCGCCCAGCCGCACGCCGCGCCAGTCCTGTACCGTGTACCACCCGCTCGTACAGTCGAGAAGCGCGCGGTCGGTCGCGTCGGGCGAGAGGTCCTCACGCCCGAGAGAGAGCGGCTCGTCGACGAGGCCGTCGACCCGGAGGCGCCAGGTCTCGGGGTCGACCGGGTCGGGGTCGTCGGCGACCCAGGAGGTGACGGGGAAGGCGTCGTTGCCCTCGGCCTCGCCCTCGACGGGGCGCGACCCCGTGAACCGCGCCCGCGCGGCCGGCGTGTCGAGCGTCCGGGCGAGCAGCGACTCGCCCCGGACGACGACGGCGCCGGCGAGGAGGAGGCCAGCGTACCGAAGCGCGTCGCGGCGTCCGTCGACGTCGCGCCGCCTGAGCGGCCGGTAGCGCGCCCGGAGGTGGAGGAGAACGAGCGGGCCCGCGAGGAGCCCGAGGCCGATGTGGAGGTTGAGCAGGGTCCAGCCCCAGAGCGGCGCCTCGGCGCCGAGCGCCCACGCCGTCCCCGTCCCGAGCGCGGAGAGGACGACGACGGCGGTCAGAATCGACAGGGGCGTCGCCGGGTCCCACAGCCGGCGGTCTGTCACCCGGCGGCGCACGCGGCGGAGTTTGACCGCGAGGACGGCCGCGAGGGCGACGCCGAGAGCGCCGTGGCCGACGAACAGCAGGGCGTCCGAGGGGTGGCCGGCCCCGAGGCTCACGACCCCGGTAGCGAGTGCGCCGGCCGCGAGCGCGAGGAGCGACCAGTCGACGACCCGCGGCGAGGGGGTCACGGCGGCACGGAGGCGGTCTGCGGGCGACACGGACGCACTACGGGGGGCTGAGAGAAATGCTCGTCGGCGCGCGCGGCGCCGGGCGACGCCCTCGTGCGACCGGTGCGCCGTCACCGGCGACGGGGCAGAGCGGAGCGCGGGAACGAGGCGAGTCCCGGGGCCACGAGCTGACCACTCCTCCGTCGCTCGC
The DNA here is from genome assembly GCA_042217165.1 of Haloferacaceae archaeon. Taxonomy (GTDB): domain Archaea; phylum Halobacteriota; class Halobacteria; order Halobacteriales; family Haloferacaceae; genus A07HB70. The sequence continues at coordinate 4,140 of JBDGTD010000010.1, forward strand.
CGCACTCGGCCTCGAAGGACGGGCCTCCGTCAGTCGTCCGCGGGCGCCGCGCCCTCGGCCAGCGGCTCGGGGGGGCCTCCGGCCAGCCGGTCGCGGTTGTGCGGCGCACCGAAGTCGATATCGGGGCCGGTGGGGACGAGCCGGTTCGGGTTCAGGTCGCCGTGACTCTTGTAGTAGTGGCGGGTTATGTGGTCGAGGTTGACCGTCTCGGCGACGCCCGGGAGCCCGTAGAGCTCCTTCGTGTAGTTCCAGAGGTTCGGATACTCGTGGATTGGCCGTCGGTTACATTTGAAATGCGTATGATAGACGTGGTCGAACCGCACGAGCGTGGCAAAGAGAGAGAGGTCGGCCTCGGTGAGGCGGTCACCGGCGAGATAGCGCCGCTCGTCGAGCAGGTCCTCGAACTGGTCGAGTTTCGCGAACAGGTCCGCGACCGCCTCGTCGTAGGCCGCCTGCGACTCCGCGAAGCCGGCGCGGTAGACGCCGTTGTTCACCGGCTCGTACATCTCCACGAGGAGGTCGTCGACCTCCTCGCGCAGGCCCTCGGGGTAGAGGTCGACACCGTTGCCGAGGTCGTGGAAGCCGACGTCGAGCATCCGCATGATCTCCGCGCTCTCGTTGTTCACGATCGTCGCCGTCTCGCGGTCGTAGAGGACGGGAACGGTGACGCGCCCGGTGTAGTCCGGGTCGGCGTCGGCGTACGTCTCGTGGAGGCGGTCGAAGCCGTTGATCGGGTCTGGGTGCGCGTCGGAGAACTCCCAGCCCTCGTCGTACCGTTCTGGCGCGACGAGCGAGAGCGAGACGACGTCCTCGAGCCCCTTCAGGCGGCGGACGAGCGCCGTGCGGTGGGCCCACGGGCACGCCCGCGAGATGTAGAGGTGATAGCGGCCGGTCTCGACCGGGAACGACGCGGGCGCGTCGGGGTCGCCCCAGCCGCGGACCTCGGGCGGGACGCCCTCGACGTACGACCGAAAGGAGGTCTCGGAGCGCTCGAACTCGCCGTCCTCGTTCGTGCTCTCGTAGGCGTCCTGTGTCCACTCTCCGTCGACGAGCATGTTCATCGGTGCGTCCCGTAGGGCCGCGCGAGGGAAAAGTAGCCCGTCAGCCGAACGACGCCGCGACCGCGGCCTCGAGGTCCGCGCCGTCCTCGTCGGGAACTCGCGGCGTGGTGACGAGCCGGCGCGTCTGGACGAGGGTGTTCTCGACGATCTCGCCGGCGTCTCCCCGCTCCAGTCCGAGCGCGGCGATCGAATCGGGGAGTGCGAGCGCGTCGCGGAGCCGAAGAACCTCGTCGACCAGCCCCTCGGCCGTCGAGCCGACGCCGAGGTCGGCAGCGACGGCCGCGTACTGGTCCCGCCGGACGGGCAGGTTGTAGCGCAGGCCGGGCGCGGCACAGGCCGCGAGACAGTCGCCGTGTGGAGCGTCTGTCATCCCGCCGACGGCGGAGGCGAGCGCGTGGACCACCCCGAGACCGGCGTTCGAGAAGGCGAGTCCGGCGAGATGTGAGCCGAGCGAGAGCGCCCGCCGCGCCGCCCGGTCGTCGCCGTCCATCGTCGCGCGCTCGAGCGAGCCGTGGACGAGCGAGAGCGCCCGCCGCGAGAGCGGGCGCGTCACCGGGTTCGCGCCCTGGTAGGTGATCGCGCGCTCGGAGATCCAGCGGTGGTCGCGGGCGGTCAGCGACTCCAGCGAGTGGACGAAGGCGTCGAAGCCGCTCCGGGCCGTCACCGGGCGGGGCAGGTCGAAGGTGAGCGTCGGGTCGACGACCGCGCGGTCGGGCCGGAGACGCTCGTCGCTCACCCCGCGCTTGACGCCCTGGTGGTGGACGACGGCCGTCTGGGTCGACTGCGACCCCGTGCCGCTGGTGGTGGGGACGGCGACGAGCGGCGCGACCGGGCCGGGCACGCGCCCGGTACCGAGGTAGTCCCCGGGCGAGCCGCCGTGTGCGAGGAGGAGCGCGGCGAGTTTCGCGGTGTCGAGGACGCTCCCGCCCCCGACCGCGAGTACCCCGTCGACCCCGTCCGGCAGCGACCCGGGCGTCAGGTCGTCGGTCGAGGGCTCGGTCGGTGCGTCGAGACGCTCGTGACGCCCGGCGGCGGCCGCGAGCGCGGCGTCGAGGACGCCCGCCGCGTCCACGCCGGGGTCGGTGACGACCAGCGGCGTCTCGGTACCGACCTCGTCGAGCACCGTCGGCAGGCGGTCGACGACGCCGTCGCCGAACCGGAACTCCGGAACGCGCAGGTGGAGGGCCGACCCCGCGACCACACCCGTATCGTCGGACATGCCGCGCCCGTCCACGGCGGGACGGGAATAGCTACCGCCACCGGTCGCCGGTCGTCGAGCGACCGCCTCGCGCGACCTCGCCCGCGACCAGCCGCGCGAACCCCGCGGCCCGCGTCTCGCGGGCGACCGGACGCGTCCGGTCGAGTACCGCGCAGTGCGCCGCGACCACCCGCCGGTCGAGCGCCCGGGTCGGGTCGCCGGTCCGCAGACGGGTGCCCGGCGGCGAGGAGAGCGCGACGAGGGCGCGGAAGGCGGGGTTCAGCGGGCGCGCCGCGGGCCGGGTCGTGCGCGCGAGGTCCAGGAGCGCGATCCGGCCGCCCGCGGAGAGGAGCGAACACCACGTTTCGACGGCGCTCGCGGGGTCGCCGAGCATCCCGACGACGAACGTCGCCAGGGCACGGTCGGCGGCCGCGAGGGGCGGGCGGCGGGCGTCGGCACGCACGACGGCGACGTTCTCCCACGCGGCGGCCCGTTCGCGCGCGACCGCGAGGGCCCCGGGCGCGAAGTCGAGTCCGACGACCCGGCCCGTCGGCCCGACGCGCTCGCGGAGGGGGGCGAGATTCGCGCCCGTGCCACAGCCCAGTTCGACGACCGTCTCGCCGGGGCGAGGGTCGAGGGCCTCGACGACGCGTTCGCGCAGGCGCGCGACGCCGGGCGTGTGGCGCGCGACGGCGTCGTAGAGCCGGGCGTAGCGGGTGTAAAACGTCTGCGCGGCGGTCGTGGGGTCCGACACGAGTCAGAGGAGGGTGTCCCGGACCGTCCGGACGACGGTCGGCGCGTCCGGCCCGAGGACGTAGATGATCGGCTCGACGCCGACCGCGCCGGTCTGGAAGAGCGCGAACTCCTCGCCGACCGACTGGTCGGTCAGCGCCGCCCCGACGGCGCCGTCCGGCCCGTCGCGGTCGGCCTCCGAGTCGAACTCGACCGCCCGGAGCCCCGCGCCGCGGAGCGTCTCGACGGACGCCGGGTCGTACCGGACGTTCGCCGCGGCGCGGGCGGACGAGCCGGCAGCGCGGGCCGCGAGCAACACCTGCGCGACGTGGGCGCTCACGCCGAACTCGGGGTCGGCGGGGACCGTCGGTCGGCCCTTCACGTCGACGATGCGTCCGGGGACGCCCGCCACGTCCTCGATGCCGCGCGCGTCGGGCAGGCACTCGACGACGTTCGAGCCGACGTCGGGGACGAGCGACGCGAACCCGCCGGCGGCGGTCAGCGCCCGGAGCGCTCGCCCGACCGACGAGCGGACGCGCTCGGCGGTGAGGACGGTCCCCTCGGGGTCGTGGAGGTCGAGCCCGCCGGCATCGGCGAGGTCGGGCATCGCCTCCTCGTGGAGGCGCGCGAGGAGGTCGCCGTCTGCGAGCCGGCGGATCAGCACCTCGGTCTCCGCGAGCGCCTGGACCCGGCTCATCTCGTCGGCCGCCAGCCCGTCCGCGACCCGCTCGACCAGTTCGCGCACGCGGTCGTCCGCTTCGACCGCCGGGTTCCGCTCGACCCCGCCCTGTGCGTACTTCGAGACCGCGGACTGGCTGAGACCGAGCGCGGCCGCCACCTCCTGCTGGGTCAGCCCACGCTCTCTGAGCGCCGCCGCGAGCATCGACCGGTAGGTCGGGAGGAACTCCTCGACGACCACCTCCTCGACGAACTTCATCTCAGGTCACTCCTCCGAGCGCTCCGCGAACTCGGGGTCCGAGCCGATGCGCGAGGCCTGTGGCCCGGACTGTCCCTGGTATTTCGACCCGCGGTCGGCGCCGTAGGGGCGCTCTGCGGGCGACGAGAGCTGGGTGAACGTGACCTGGCTGATGCGCATCCCGGGCGTGAGCGCGACGGGTGCGGTCCCGAGGTTAGAGAGTTCGAGGGTGATCTGTCCCTGATAGCCGGGGTCACACAGACCGGCAGTGTTCGAGAGGAAGACGCCGCCGCGTCCACCGATGAAGTTCTCGACGGCTCGACCGTCGGGCTGGACCTCGAGGTCGTACGTCGGCTCGACGCGGTCGGTCGCCTCGACCGACTCGACCCGCTCGAACCGTACGTCGCTGTCGAGTATCTGATCGAGTCTTGTCGTGTCGACACCGTAGTCGCGGTAGAGATCGCGGAAGCGACGGAGCGTCTCGCGCTTGGTCGACCGCCACTCCTCGTTCTCGACGTTCGAGACGCTACTCGGCGACGAGTACCCCATCTCCGCAGCCGCGTCGGCCATGGTGAGCGCCGCACGGTCGCGGCATCGCCTGAGAAGTGCGCTCGGTGTCGGGACGTACTGCCCGCGCTCGTGGCCGCTCTCGCTGAAATCCACCGCCCACTCCTCGCTCTCGTTGGTCACGTCGCTCGTCTCGATACACTGTTCGCGCTCGCGGTGGTAGACCGAGTTCAACAGACCGAGTCGAGCGCCGAGGAACATCGCGCGGCTCGCGAGGTCGCCGTTAGCCGTGTACAGCGTGTCTCGCCCCTTGCGGCGGTGTCCGTCGCCGTCGATCAGGCCCTCGTACAGCGCCGTCAACATCTCGTTCGACCAGTCCCACGCCTGTGCTGGCACGGTCTTCTCCGATCCCTCGCCGGCGAGTTCACCGAACACCTTCGACCAGAGCGCCGAGCAGACTGTGAGGGTCGTAACACCGTTGTCGCGCTCGTACCACGAACACCCGGCTCCACTCGGCTCGAAGACCGACGCGAACCGTTCGAGATACTCCCGGTTCGTGTTACTCACCACGAGCTGCTTTCGCCGCCGGTACCCCTCGGCGACGTAGAATCCGAGCGCCCACGCGAGGTCCGTCGTGACCGGGAGGGTTCGGGGGAGGCGAACGTCGCTCTGCTTGAACGCCATCTCCGCCGCCGACGGGAGCGAAGACGGGCGCGTCGCGCTCATCGGCGCGCTCGACCGCCCTTCGTAGTGTCGGCGCACCCCGTTCGAAACGTCGGACCAGTCGACCTCGCCGAGTCCGTCGGCAGCGTAGACCGTGATGTCGTCGTCGTCCGGGCCGAACAGTTCGACCAGGTCGATCTCTGTCTGTGGTACACTCGGCTCCGGAAGCCTGTCGGGAACCATCACGAGCGTCCCTTCGGCGTCTTCGCTCGCGATCCGGGTGACGCCCCCGTACTCGTCCAGTGTGAACAGGTTGTGGTCTCTCGTGACCGACACCTCCCGGCCGGATTCGAGGGTCACCCGGTAGATCCGTTTTGTTGGGTTCCGGATGTGGTCCGACACCCGGTGCGTCCGGACGCGCAACGTCTGCGGGTCGAACGACACCGCACGCGCCGACCGCTCGTTCTCGACGATGTCACCGATCTCGTAGAACCCGAATCCTTCGTCGGGCGTCCACAGAAACACCTCCTCGTCGGCGGGGAGCGACGCGTGGATGACGACCGCGAGGCGCCCGAGCGACGACCGGCCCTCGACGTGGGCCACGAGGTCGTCCGGGACGGCGACGCGCTCTTTCGTCGACCCGAGGACGAAATCGCCGGGGTGGAGGACGAACTCGTCGCCCTCGGGGACGTGGGTCTCCTCGACGTACTGTTCGACCTCCTCCGCGCGGTTCGGGTGGATACAGGAGATGTTCGCGCGCTGGAACTCCAGGAACTCCGTGCCGAGGCGGAGGTCGACGCTCGCGGGCTGGACCTGCACGTCCGGGTCGTCGAGCGGGTCGATCCGGAGGTCGCCCGCCTCCAGCCGGGCGAGGATATCCGCGTCCGAGAGGATCATGCCGAAGTGGGGGGGAGGGAGGCTCAAGTAGCTCCCGGTGCGCGTGGCGCGAGTGACGGAGGAACGAGCGCCACGAAACCGAGCGCGGGAAACGAAGCGACCCGCGCGAGGCGTGTGCGTGGCGCCCGTCGCTCCGCTCGCACGCCGCGCACGCCCCGACCGGGGAGCTATTAACGCCGCCGCGCGCACCGTCGGGCGTGAAACAGGCGATCGTCGCGCGCGCCGACCTCGGGCTCGGCCCCGGCAAACTCGCCGCACAGGCCGCCCACGCCTCGCTCTCGGCGTACGAGGACACCGACGACCGGGCGCGCCGCGAGTGGAAGGGGTCGGGCCAGACCAAGGTCGTGCTGAAGACGGACGGCGAGGACGCGCTCTTTCGCCTCGCGGACGAGGCCGAGCGCCGTGGCCTGCCCTACGCCGTCGTCCGCGACGCCGGCCGCACGGAGGTCGAACCGGGCACCGTCACGGCGCTCGCGGTCGGGCCCGGCCCCGAGGCCGAGGTGGACGCCGTGACCGGCGACCTCGCGCTCTACTGAGCCGTGCGCGAGGCCCACCCCACCGAGCGCGCGGTCGGGATCGCGTGGTACGCGAGCGACGCCCCCGGCACCGGCGGGCGCCTGCGCGACCGGCCGGAGGACTTCCGGGTCGAGGAGATCGAGACGCTCGACCCCGACCCGCTCGACGCCGACCCCGGCTCGTACCCCTGTCTGCTCGTCCGTGCGACGCTCCGGGAGTGGGAGACGACCCACTTCGCGCGCCGCCTCGCGGACGCGCTCGGCGCCAGCCGCGAACGGGTGTCGTGGGCGGGCACGAAGGACAGAAACGCGGCGACGACACAGCTGTTCACGGTCCGGAAGGCCCAGCCCGAGGACCTCCCGGCCCTCGCCGGCGCCGAGATCGAACCGGTCGGACGGCTCGGGCGCGACCTCACCTTCGGCGATCTGGCGGGCAACCGCTTCGAGATCAGGGTGCGAGAGCCGGGCCACCCGGAGAACGCAGAGCGGGTGACCGCGGACCTCCGGGGAGACGACGAGGGGTCGGGCGCGAACGCCGACGACCCGCCGACCGTCGGCGTCCCGAACTACTTCGGGAGCCAGCGGTTCGGGAGCGGGCGGCAGGTGACCCACGAGGTCGGGCTGTGCCTGCTTCGGGACGACCCGCGCGGCGCGGTACTCTCGTACTGCGGCGCCCCGGCCGACGCCGAACCCGACGACACCCGCGCGGCGCGGGCGTTCGTGGACGAGCAGGCCGGGTCCGCGGACCCGCGGTGGGGGGAGGCCGCAGAGCGAATGCCCGCGCCGATGGGCCACGAGCGCGCGATGCTCTCGCGGCTGGCCGAGCGCGGAGTCGTGGAGAGTTCGCCCGACGAAGACTGGCTCTGGGCGCTCTCGGCGGTCCCGTCGGCGCTCCAGCGCCTGTTCGTCAACGCCGCGCAGTCGCTGATCTTCAACCGTATCGTCTCCGCGCGCCTGGAACGTGGCGTGCCCCTCGCGGAGCCGGTCGCGGGCGACGTGGTCGCGTTCGCGGACCGCTCGGGGCCGCCGGGCGCCCCGCCGCGGCCGGACCCGGACCGCCTCCAGCGCGTGGACGAGGGGCGCGTCGAGGTGGCGACCCGGCACTGCCGGCGCGGGCGGGCGTTCGTCACGGCACCGCTGGTCGGGACAGAGACGGAGTTCGGCGACGGCGACCCGGGCGCGATCGAGCGCGAGGTCTGTGCGGATCTCGGGGTCGAGCCCGCGGATTTCGCCCTGCCAGAGGGGTTCGACTCGCGCGGGACGCGCCGTGCGGTGCTGGTGCAGACGGAAGTGACGGTAGACCGGGGGGACGAGAGCGAGGACGGCGACTACACGCTCGAATTTTCGCTTCCCTCCGGGTCGTACGCGACGGTCCTCCTGCGGGAGTATCTGAAGGTCGACCCTGCGCGGCTCTGACGGGCGGAACGCTGCGTCACGAGAGACGCGGCCCGGACGCGACGGGTCCGACGGCCGAGAGGGCGACCGACGCGACGCGGGGGCCGTCGCCGCGGACGACCCGAGTTCCGAACGCGACGAGTCGCAGACTGCCGGGTGGGCGAACGACGTCGCGTTCCGGACGTATCGGGGAGGTTCGACACGTTCCGGCGCCTCGGCCCCGGCCGGCTCCGACGGTACACGTCGCCGTCGGGGCGTCGAGTGCCGACGCCACGGTCGTGGTCCTCGCAGCCACGGCCACGACGATCGCTACGGACCCCGAGACGACCCGTCTCTCGTTCCGTAGACGCCCGGGAGAGGCGGACGACTCTTGTGCGCGCCCGCCCAGTTCCGGGCGTGTACTGTGGGGAGTGCGGGTCGCCGCTCGACCGGCCGGGCGACTACTGTCTGGTCTGTCGCACCCCGAACGCCGACGCCGTCGTGGTCGACTGCGGTCCCGACCGGACCACCGTCACGATCCTCGACGACGACGAGGTGGTTGGCGAGACGACGGTGACGACGACGCCCGAGTCGGACCCGGAGACCGAACGCCGGCAGGTCCGGAACTACGCGGGCCGGGTCGGGGACGAGGTGCGGCGCAAGCGCCCCGAGGAGGTGTTCGTCGCGGGCGACCGCGCCACCGTGGCCGCCCTCCGGGCAGACCTCCACCACGAACTCAAGCGCGTGCCCGACGACGACCCGGTTCGCGCGGCGGTCCGGGGGCGGGGAGACCGCGCGCTCGCCGTCGTCGACGCCGCGCCCGCGGAGAAACTCGGGGGGTCACACTCGACGCTGATCGGCGAGCGGGACGGCTGGACGGCGGTCCAGACGGTCGCGGACCACCCACACGTGAAGAAGGTGATCCCGGGACCGATCGAGGCCGGCGGGTCCTCGACGCGGGGCGGCGTGCGGGCGAAGGTGACGCGCGCGGACGGAAACGGCAACGTCCGGATGATCCTCCGGGACGGGTCGAGCGTCCAGGAGAACCGCGTGGTGACGACGGCGATGGACCGCGAGACGGGCGAGCGCGTGCGGGCGGACCTCGCGGAGGCGCTCGCGGAGACGGATCTATGACCGCGTCTCGCAGGGTTTAACCGACTGTCTGCGGTATCTCTCCACACTATGGCCGAACAGAACGCAGGCGAGGTCGGGAGCGCCGGGCGGTTCGGCGCGCGATACGGGCGCGTCGCCCGCCGACGGGTCAAAGAGATCGAGGCCGACACGAACGCGGCGACGGTCGACGGCGACGACGTCACCCGCGTCGGCACCGGAATCTGGAAGAACGAGGAGACGGGCGAGACGTTCGCCGGCGGCGCGTACCGCCCCGAGACGCCCGGCGGCCGGCAGGTCAGGCGGTCGATCCGCGCGGCGCTCTCCGAGCGGGAGAGTGGGGACGACGCCGAACCCGACTCCGAGGTCTGATCCGGCGATGAGTTACAAGTGTTCGCGGTGCAAGCGCGACGTCGAACTCGACGAGTACGGCGGCGTGCGCTGTCCGTACTGCGGCCACCGGGTGCTGCTCAAGGAGCGCAGCCCCGACGTGAAGGAAGTCGACGTCAGCTGAGGTGGACCGTCCACACGACGCCGTCCTGCGGTTTTCCGAGCCCGACGAGCGACGCGCCCGCCTCGTCGCGGACGCGGTGGCAGTCGAGACGACCGGGGTAGCGGCCGTGGACGACCGCTCGCGAACCGGGGTCGCACAGACAGACGAGACAGTGGTCGTGCGCGTCGAGGCCGCGGACCTCGTCGCCCTCCGGGCGGCGTGTGCGACGTGGACGCGGCTGGTCGGCGTCGCGGAGCGGGTCGCCGGCGGGATGTAGTGGCTTTTTCAGGCTGTGGACCTCCACTCTGAGCATGCAGGGCAACCTCCCGCCGGAGGCACAGGAGAAAGTCGAAGAGCTACAGGATCTGCAGGAGACCGCCCAGCAGGTCGCCCAGCAGAAACAGCAGGCCGAACAGTCGCTCAACGAGTCCCAGGCCGCGCTCGACGCGCTGGAAGATATCGACGACGACTCGACTATCTACCGGCAGGCCGGCGAACTCCTCGTCGAGGCCGACTACGAGGAGTCGGTCGAGGAACTGACCGAGAAGGTCAACTCCCTCGAGGTGCGCGTCGAGTCGCTCGAGAAGCAGGAGAACCGCGTCCGCGAGCAGTTCGAGGACCTGCAGGAGGAGCTGCAGCAGTTGCTCGGCGGCGGCGGCGGGCCGGCCGGCCCCGGCGGCCCGGGCGCTGGCGCGTAACGTGGGCGACGGAGCGAGCGAGGGCGAACCGGTGACCGAGAACGGCCCGACCGACGCGGACGTCGTCGAGACGGCCGCGGCGGCCGCGGAGGGCGTCGTGTTCGAGCGCTACCGCAAGTCAGACGTCCGCGACCTGGACGTGACCGTCACGTTCGACGACGGTCGGCTCTCGGTCGACGTCTATCTCAACCCCGCCGACGGAACCGACCCCGACCCCGACGCGGTCGTCGACGAGGCGGTCGCGGCGGCCGAGGCGGCGGTGGACGACCTGTTCGCGGACGACGAGGCGTAGCGCGGTCGGCAGACGACCGCACGCCCCGCCTCAGGCGAGAAAGAAGACGAGGACACTGACCGCGAGCGCCGCGACTATCACCGCGCCGGCGAGCGCGCCGCCGATGGAGACGACGGCGTTGGCGTGCGACGCGAGCGTCTCCGTGCGGTCGTTGCCGAACACGGTGACGGTCGCGCGCTCCGTCGCGGTCCCGCACTCGACGGGCTCGCGGTCCGCGAGCGCCGCGACGGTCAGGTCGTCGACGAGGGCGACGAGGTCGTCGGCGGGGATCTCCTCGCCGACCTGGTTGTCGGCCTCGACGGTCGTCACGATGTGGGTGTCGGTGGTCATCACCTCGGCGGCGTCGACCCGTTCGCTCAGGCAGTCGACGATCTGCCGGCGCAGCCCCGGCACCATGTTGTTGCCGTCGACGAGGACGTACGCCGTGGTCTGTCCCCCGACGTCGGCGACCGCCACCCGGACGCCGAGCGGGCCGATCCCCTCGCGGGGCTCCCACGGCGTCGTGTCCCACGCGACGCCGAGCGAGAGCGGGGCCGAGTCGGCGTCGACCAGCCGTTCGCCCGCGGTCTCGGCGGCGTCGAGCAGGTCGAACGCCCGCTCGGACCCCGGGGCGACGTGTGGAATCTCCTCGACGTCGAGGCCGACGTTACAGTTGTGCGCGTCGACGAGGAGGACGTCGTCGAGGCCGGTCGCCTGCGCCGCGAGGCGGGCGGGCATCCCCGCGCCGAACTGGACGTCGTCGGCGACACCGGGGGCGAACGTCGAGACGAGGAGGGCGCTCTCGCCGAAACGCTGACCGAGGACCGAGGCCTCGCCGCTCTCGGTTCGGACACTCCGTGTCGCGCCGTCGTCGAACCGGAGCCGGGACTCCGCGCGCGTCACCGCGTCGAGGATCGAGTCCACCTCTCGCCCGGTCACGAGATTGAAGTCGTGGCCCGCGGTGGCGTGGGGGGCGAAAGCCAGCCCCTCGGCGGAGGTCGCGACCCGCTCGGGCAGGTTCCCGCCGCCGATCTCGCCCATCGGGCCGGGGTGGACCATCGGGAGGACGAATCGCGCCTTCTCGGTGCCGTCGGGCCGGCGGAAGACGAGGAGCGTGACCGGCACGATGGCGTCCTCGCCGAGTTCCTCGAAGAAGGCCTCCAGTTCGTGGGAGTCCTCGGCCACGTAGCCGACGAACCCGCGGAGGAAGTCGAGCATCGACACGCCGAGGCTCTGTCGCCACGGCCGGTCGACGACGCGGAGGAACCCGAAGACGGCGACGGCGTAGATACCACAGGTCACCGCGAGCAGGAGGAAGTGATCCGGCGTGAGCGCCGTCAGCGCGGGCGGGGCCTCCTCGGCGCGGGCGAGGTACTCCGTGTACGCGTCGAGGAAGGGGCCGCCGAACTCCAGGAAGCGGAGCGTCCCGGAGTAGACGAACAGGAGGACGGCAGCCGCGGCGGTCTGGATGCTGGCCGGGACGGCGGCGACGAGGAGCGAGGAGCGCGAGACGGCCATCACGACGAGGAGGCGAAAGGCGAAGACGGAGGCGAGGGCGACGACGAGGGCGTCGAAGACGAACCGCTGGTCGAGGGGCGTCAGCACCGCCACCGCGCCGGCACCGACGACGATGACGACGAGTACGAGTTCGCTCGCGAGCGCGAGCAGGGACGACCGACTGTAGGTCAGCCGCCCGCCGAAGAACCGGTCGACGCCGGTCGTCCCGAAGGCGGCGACGACGGTCGGGACGCCGATGAAGAACACGCCCTCCCACGCGTCCTGTCCGAGGAGGAGGAGACGGGACCACCCGGAGGCTCCGTTCCCCGTATCGAAGGCGGCGACCCCGGCGGCGGCCGCGAGCGCGAGCGCGAAGGTGAGGCTGGCGTACCACTGCGGCGCGCGGAAGACGAACCGCGAGAGCCCCGCGAGGTCGCTTTGGGTGGTGGTCATGGTCGACGTCTCCCCTCTCCGCTGGGCCCCGTCCTAAATCCCACCGCTCTCCGCGCTCGCCTCCGTCTCGACCCCCGCGCGTGCCTCGCAGATCGCGACGAACGCCTCGAAGACGGCCTCGCCCTCCGCCGTGTGTGCCACCTCGGGATGCCACTGGACGCCGAACAGCCCCCGGGACGGGTCGCTCATCGCCTCGACGTCGCAGACGTCGCTCTCCGCCGTCCGGGCGAAGCCGGGCGGGACCGAGACCACCTCGTCGGCGTGACTCGCCCACGTCCGGGTGTCGGGCGCGAGCGACCCGACGAGCGGGTCGTCCTCGTCGAGGATCCGCACGGTCACGTCGGCGTAGCCGCCGTAGTCGCCCGGTTCGACCTCGCCGCCGAGTTCCGCGGCCATGACCTGGTGTCCGAGACAGATCCCGAGGACCGGGCGCCCGTCGGACAGGTACTCGTCACAGCGGCCGGTTCGGTCCATATCCGGGCCGCCCGAGAGAACGAACCCGTCCGCGCGCACCTCGCCCGGGGGCGTGTCGTTGTCGACGATCTCCGCCTCGACCCCGAGGTCGCGGAGCGCACGCTGTTCGAGGTGTGTGAACTGTCCGTGGTTGTCGACCACGGCGATGCGGCTCATACATTATGTGGACGGGCAGCGGGCAAAAGCCTACGGCTCTTCGCTCTCGCCCGTTCGCCGCTCGCTCGCCGGCTCGAACCCCTCCGTCAGCACGCGCGACCGGCGCTCCTCGCGCGCCGCGACGGCCTCGGGGTCGGGGGCCGCGTCGTCGTCGACCCGCGCCCACGAGTCGTGTACCTTGGCGTGACACCAGCGACAGAGGCCGACGGTGATCTCGTGGCCCGTCGCCCCGTCCGGGTACGAGAGGTGGTGTTCCTCGACCAGCGGCCGGCGGTCGGTCTCGCGGTCGGCGAGAGGCAGGGCGTCCAGCCCACACCGGACGCACTCGCGCCCGTCGGTCGTCGCGCGGTAGTGTTCGCAGTCGCGAAACGACGTCTCCCCGTCTGCGGCGACACAGGCGAACTCGTCGCGCCGCCGGGCGTCGACGAACGCGCGCGGCGCGTCCCGGCGGCCCCGTGCGGCGTCGAGGGCGAGCCGGCACCGGCCGTCGTCGGTCAGGTAGTCACACCGGCCCGCGTGTTCGTACGGGTCGTCGACGCCGACGGGCGTGCCCGAGGACGTCTCCTCCATGCAGACACGGGGAGACGGAGAAGCAAAGTGGTTCCCCCGCGACCGGCCGGTGTGCGGGTCGTCCACGAGCGCGGCGCCGAGAGCCGGGCCCTGGCGAGTCGGGTCGACGTCGCGGAGTCGCTGCTCGCGCGGGGCCGCGGCCTGGCCTTCCGGCGGTCGATCCCCGACGACTACGCCCTCGTCTTCCCGTTCGGTCGCGCCGCGACCCGTCGCCTCCACATGCTGTTCGTCCCGTTCCCGATCGACGCGGTGTGGACCGTCGAGGAGACGGTGACGGCGGCGAGGCGGCTCTCGGCGTGGACCGGTCACGGCGGGGCGCGGGCGGACGTGGTGTACGAACTCCCCGCGGGCGCCGCCGACGGCGTGCGCGCGGGCGACCGGGTGTACCACGTCGCAGAGAGCGGGACACCGAAGTAGGAGCGCGCGCTACCCGGAGTCGTGACGGGGTACGTGGTAGACGTAAAGCCCTCCGCCCGACGGACCAACGGCGCCGTCGGGTCGGTGGTGAACCGCCGGGGCGCACGCCGGCGGTTCGAGGCCCGCGACGACGCCGAGGCGTGGGCCAAGGGCCTCGCCGTCGCCGGCCGGCGCCGGGTGTGGATCCGGGCGGCGAACCCAGACGACCAGACGGGCGCGGACGCATACCTCGTCGGCCGGTACCGCGAGCCACAGAACGACCCCCTGGCGCTCCCGGGCGAGCAGACGCCGCTCCCGATCAGTTGACGACCGTCACGGGCACCGTAGCGCGCTCGACGAGCGACTTCGCGACGCTTCCCAGCACCCGCTCCTGGCGCTCCGGGAGTTCCCGGTGTCCGACGACGATCCCGTCGTAGCCCTCGCTCGCGGCGAAGTCGGGGAGAGCCTCGCGCGGGTCGCCGCGGAGGAGTTCGGTCGTGACCGGGACGCGGTCGCCGGCGGTCTCGGCGGCGGCCGAGAGGATCCGGTCGGCGCGCGCCTCGGCGTCCTCCTCGTCCTCGACGACGAGACGGTCGCCGTCGTCCGGCGGCGCCGCCTCGACCTCCCGTACCTCCGGGTCGACGGCGTGGGCGACCGTCACCGACCCGTCCGTCTCCTCGGCGAGCCGTACGGCGTGCGTGAGTGCGTTGTCGCTCTGTTCGGAGCCGTCGACGGCAACGAGCAGGCGCATACCTAGAGGGACGGGGGCGCGAGACAAGTGGATTCCGCCGAGGCGCGAGCGACGGCCGCCGGCAGGTGGGCGTCCGAAGGAGCCGAGAGAGAGTAATAAGTTGTCAGTAAGTCACGTACCGAACGCCGCCGGAGCGGCCCTCGGCCGCGTCCGCGACCAGACCGAAACGGCCGCCGCCGACGCGCGTGACACCCTTCTCCGGGCGGTCCACGACCGCTACGAGAACTCCGACTCTGATCGGGACATCGGGTCGCGCTCCGGCGAACGCCGCGACCTGGTCGTCGACGGAGAGACCGGCCTGCGGTCGGTCGGGCCCGTGCCCCCGGTGCCGTGGCTGATCGGTGGCTCGCCGACCACCCGACCAGTGACAGTCCCGACGTCCCGCTCTGGTCGAAACTCACCACGCCCGGGCCCCGGGGCTACCAGCAGCACCGGAAGACACTCGACAGCGCCGCCGCGCCGCCAGCGTGGTCGAGTCCGGAGGCGCCAGGAGCGAGGCCACGGCGCGCGGACGCTACCCTGTGACTACCACACAGATACAAGCGCTCGTTTGAGCCTCCGGCGCGGCTTTTTGCCCCCGGGTCGTTGGGAGAACTGCCGGTGCCCCCCCAGCCGGCTGATCCCACATGATGCCCCCCTCTGCCACGGCCGCTCCCCGCGACATCACCGACCGCACTCGCACGCGAGGCCTCCGGCAGCGCGTGGAACTCGCGTCGGTGTTCGCGTGGCTCCGCGATCGCTGGTCCCCGCGATAGCCTGCCTGCTCGCCGCTCTTCCGACGCAAAGTCCACCCGGGGGAACCCTTCTCTTCCCCGACAATCGACAGATCGGATGCCGTCGCGCGCCGCGTCCCCGGCTCCGGCTCCGCGTGGCGTGAGCAGCGCACAACGAGGCGGGGAGAACGACCCCGGCGACAGCGAGCGCGCACCGAGACGCCTGCTCGTCGCGCTCGGGTGCGGGCGCTACACGTGACGACAGCGGCGAGCGACCGCATATCCGCTGGTCGATAGATCGCGGGAGCGTGTATCGTATCAGTACAGCCAAGATCGTAACGTCCGTGAACGGCCGATAGGGACACTGAAGCGTGTGATACTCAGATTAGATAAGTATATGTATGTGTCGCTCGTATTAGTATTGTGGTCAAGAAGACGATGGTCAAGCTGGGAGTTGTCGCCGCGGTGCTGCTGGCCGGCACCGGTGTTGCAAGCGCTGCCCTGGGCGTGTCGTTCACCGATGCGCAGGCAGTCTCGTTCGGCGAGGTGAAGTACACGCAGTCTGAACTAGTGGTCACGCAGTCGACCCTCGTCGGCCCGGGAACGAACGTCGACAGCGTCGAACTGACGGTGAAACACCCGAACGCCGGCGGGAGCGGGGCGGTTGATGCGACGGTCGAACTCTGGCTGCTCGACGGCGATACCGAGGTCGCGACCGGGACGATTACAGAGCGGTTCACGCCCGGGGAGACGACGGTCACAGTCGACCTCGACACCCGGGTCCGAAGCTCTGAGTTCTCCGCGGTCGACATCCAGATCCTCGAACAGTAGCACCCGCTGAGCTCACTGTCCACGACGACCGCCTCGCGCGAGATGAGGGTACCGCGCTCGACGCCGCCGAGGGAGAACTGATCTGTCGCTGGTTGTCGGGGCGGTCGACCGTCCTCGCGAGATGCCTATCCGGGCGGTCCGCCCAGTAGCGCGCTCTGAGGCGGTGCCAGGCGCCGGGAGGCGGGTGTCGGCCTCGGCGACGTCTCGAACCGGTACGGAACGTGGCCGAGCGGTGTAAGCCGTCGACGGACGTGGCGACTACGGCTGCCCCGAGAGTGACAGTCTGCCGCGACTGGGGTGTCAGTTCCGTGGGCCGTCCTCGTCGTCCGGGGTGCCGAGGCCGCGACGCGCGACGATTGCGACCCCGGCGACGACGATAGCCGCCTCGGCGACCCCGGGCGCGCTCACGGCGTACCGCACCCAGTAGCCGACCGGCGAGGCGTCGGGCGTCGGTCGCTGCTCGAGAAGCGGCCACGCGTAGTTGACGACGAACCGGGGGTACGCGACGCCAACGTCGGCGACGACGTGGGCGGCGTAGCCCGGGAGTACCGGCCGAAGCGGGCGGGCCGCGTCGACCGCGGTGAGGACGACAGCCACCGCCGTGACGGTGACCACCGAGTGCGCGAGGGTGTGACCGGTTTCGACGAGGCCGAGCCGCCACGCCGTCTTGTCGACGAGGTCCGGGATCACTGCGCCGGCGAGACAGAGCGCCGTCGCCCGCCGGTCGTGGTCGAGGTGGTCGCTCGCGATCACCGCCGCCGCGAGGTGACCGGCTGGTGTCACGGCGGCCTGCCGACCCGCGGCTGTGGCGAGCGACGACCTCGGGACACACGCGTCACCCGTCGGACTCGCTCGGGATCTATCACTACGGCCGCCGGCCGGTGCGTACTCCGGAATGTGTCCGTCGCCACGCGTACATCATCTGGCAGCGGGACACCTATGAACGTGCGGGGGCAGGCGAACGGCGCGCCCAGCCGTGCCCGGGTCGGCCCGGAGTACGAGGTCGTTCGGGTCGGCGTCGCCCGCCGACGGCGGGTGGCGCGTCGAGACACGCAACGACGCCGACCACCTCGGCGACGGGTGCCGCGTGGCCGCGTCGGCTCTCCCATCGCTGTGCGCGCTGCCGACATCAGTAGGTGGCCGTCGAGGCGAGCGAGCGTCAGCGACCGCGGCCGTTGCTCATAACGCTGTTTGAGCATACCAGACACATATATCGCCGCAGGAACATCTGTGAGACACCGATGCAGAGTTCGGACCGATGGCAACTGCTCGCCCCCATTAATGGCCACGATGGGGGATACCATCTCTATACGGCGCAGGCAGACAACCCCGACTCCGGGACCGAGACGGTTAGATACACGACACTGAGTCCCGATCAGCAGTGGGTGTTCGACCGCGCGCGAGCGGCAGACGGGCAGGGACTCGAGATCCCGCCAGAAGTGGACAAGGAGGTGTGGTTTGACTACCGATACGTTCGGTACCGAAATCAAACGTACCGCGCGGCTGTCGCCCCTCCTTGACCGACGCTAACTGGTGGGCCACGTCCGACGATACCGACTACGACAGGCGTCCGAGCGCCCGTTCTGTCTGCCGCGTGTCCGGCGAGGTATGGTGTACTGCCGCGGTGTACGCCCGCGTACGGGTCGCATCATCCTCACCGCCGACGGGGCCGAGACGAGATTGAATAGGTCGACCTGCGGGGCCTCCCGGAACGCTCGAACTGCGTGAGTATCCACACCCCCACACCGCAGAGATAGAGGAAATGTTCTCGACGAGGGAGTTCGGCCGGATGAAACCGGACGCAGCCCTCGCAAACACGGCCCCCGACCCCATCGTCGATGTCGACGCGCTCGTCGGGGCGACCGAGGCGGACGGACTCTACGGGGCCGGCCTCAACGTATTCCCAGACAAACCCGCCGCCGAGTCATCTGCGACCGTATCCCACCACGCCGGTATCTATGTCGAAGCCGAGGCGTAATTCTGCGAGCGCGCAACCGAGGAGATCGGTCGCGTCCTTCACGGTGACCATCCTCGGGTCGTGGTCGACACGGCCGTCTACCAGTACCATGAAATGATACGGCTTCTCGATCCGACGAAGGGGTCGTTCGGCGATACGACCGGGGAGTGATCGTCCGTCGCTGTCACGTCACTCGTTGATGCCGCTTCGCTTCTCGAAGTCTTCGTAGTCGAGGTTCTCGTGGACCTCAACGATATCAGCGCCCTCCGTGATCCGTCGCTTGATCTCCCGCTCGAACGCCTGGAATCGAGGGGCGAGTTCGAGGACCTGCTCCACCTCGTCGCCCGGGACGAAGATAACGCCACTCCCGTCGGCGACGACGTAGTCACCCGGACTCATCTTGACCTCGCTGCACTCGACCGGGACGTTGTAGCCGGCCATCCCGGTTCGACCCGAGACGGTCGTCGTGACGGGGCCCGTGCGCAGAGTGGGAAGTTCTGCGCTCGCATGTCGTCGACATCCGGACTCGCGCCGTCACAGACCGCCCCTTCGACACCGGCCTGGTCGGCACAGAACGCCGCGATGCTTCCGAAGGTGTTCAGTTCCGTCCGAGCTTAGTTGTTGAACAGGGGGACGTCGCCACGGTCGGCGGTCTGGATGGCCTCGAACGTCCCCGCGACGGTCGATCCGAACTCGTCGGGGCCGAGCGGGATGTGCATGACGCGACCGGCGACGCGCGGGCAGCCGTCCCACGTCCGGCGGATGCCGAAGGCCGTCTGGTCCGGGTAGCCGAGGACGTCCAGGGCGTCGGCGATGTCTGGCGTGGCGAACTCCTCGGGGCAGCACCGAGTTCGGTTGCGTCCACGACAGTCCGTGCCAGCGTCGAGCGACAGTGTACCGTTCGCCAACGCCTCAGAACTCGGTGATTACGGGGATACCACTGGTTTCGAACGCTGTCATCGCCTCTAGCGTCTCGGCGGTCTGGTCGAGAGTGACCGTCTCGGAGACCACCGCCGCCGGGTCGAGCGTTCCGTGTTCGATCATCTGGAATATCTCCTCGTACCGCGGACGTGGCATCCCGACCGTGCCGATGAATCGGAGTTCCTTGGCGACCATCGTATCGGTGGGGAGCGAGACCTCACCCCCCTCCTGACTGGAGGTCAAGCCGACCTGGAGGTGTTGCCCACGCTTTCGGAGGCTGGCCACCGAGTTACGACACGTCTCGGCGATGCCGAGTGCGTCCATGGAGATGTCGGCGCCGCCGTCCGAGATCGCCTCTATCTCTCCGGGGACGTCGGCCACCGCTTCCGCGTTCACAGTTTCGACCGCACCGAGATCGGTCGCGAGCTCCAGTTTCTCGTCGAACAGGTCGACGGCGATGACGTTTGTTCCGAGCGCGTCGGCGATGTGTACGGCCGACAGGCCGACACCGCCGCATCCGTGGACCGCGACCCAGTCTCCCGCGGTGACCTCGGCCCGGTGAACGAGCGCGTGAAACGACGTCATGAACCGACAGCCGAGTCCTGCCATCTCGACCGGAGCGACCTCGTCCGGGAGTGGAACGACGTTGAAATCTGCCCAGGGGACGTGAAATCGCTCACCGAAGGCGCCTTTCGATTCGGGGGCGAGTCCCAGCGGAACGCGGTTATCACAGAGATTGGAGTGACCGTCTCGACAGGACGGGCACGTCCCGTCGGCGAGGTTGAACGGGACAGCGACACGGTCACCTTCGCGGACGTGGTCGACCTCGTCGCCGACGTCGACGACGACGCCGGCGGGTTCGTGCCCGAAGACGTGGCCCTCTTCGAACCCCCTCGACTCCCAGAGCGGGTCTCCCTGCCAAGCGTGCCAGTCACTCCTGCAGATTCCACACGCCTCGGTTTCGACGACCACCCCCGTCTCCTCGGCGTCTGGCCCCGGAATCTCCCTGATCTCCAGCGGTTCTCCGTGCCCGGTGAACACTGCCGCGCGCATCGTGCCCCCTCGATCGTCGCTTCACAGTATAGTTCCGGGGGGAGACACGGCGTTCACCGCACCGACCCGGCGAGCGACGACGGGTGCCCCCGCTCGGTCGACTGTCGGAAACTGAGGCGGCACGAGCAGTCGTGCCGGACAGAGAGTACTCCCGTTCGGCGACGGTGTCCTCGTCACTCGTCGGCGCCGGGCACCTGCTCGACGGCCTCGACGTCGACGTTCTCCGGTGCCCGCGTGAGGCCGATACTGTCGTAGTCGGCGCCGCTGCCGTCGTCGGCCCTGTCTCGGACGACCGTGTACGACAGTTCCGTCGGCCACGTCTCCGTGTCGACGTCGACCCCGGCGCGGTCCGGCTCCCGGCCCTGCTCGCCGACGTCGGCCAGCCGGTCGTTCCGCGCCGCTTTCGAGACGCGCCGGTCGTCGGCGAGGATAAGGTCGCCGCTGTCCGCGCGCGGACTCGGCCCGGTCGCGTTCGTCGTCCGCTCGTCGGGGGCGTCCGCACGGTCCTCGCAGAGGTAGGTAGTTCCGGAGGGATCGCCCGCCGTCGCAGTCGAACCACTCCGCGACGGCTGTACCGTCGGCTCTGGACGTGACGTAGAGCGCCGAGGGAGAGATTTGAACTCCCGTGTCCTGAACGGACAGCAGATCTCGAATCTGCCGCCTTGGCCGGGCTAGGCTACCTCGGCTCGGTCGGTCGTACCCGAGGCGAGCGGTTAAACGGTTCGGATCGCGTCAGCGTCGGGCGGCGACCCGGCCCGCCGCCCACCCTGCGACGGCGACCATCCCGCCCATACCGCCGACGAGACCGGCGCTCGCGAGACTGCCCTGCGTCGCGAGCGTCGCGGCGAAGCCGCCGAGAACGGCGGTGAAGACGAGGTGGAACGCGAACACCGCCCGGGGCGCCGTGACCAGTCCCGTCGGGCGCTCGTCGGCGACGGACTCTGGGTCGAGCGTGGCGAGGAAGCCGTCTGCCATACCGAACAGTGAGCGGGGCGGGTAAAACGACTGTCGCTCCGCGCTACCCGGTGACGAGGTAGGTCCGCCCGCCGCGGCGCTCGAAGTGGAGCGGCGCGCCGGACTGGTGGCGAGCGTAGTCGGCGACGCTCGCCGCCCGCAGGTCCGTGACCTCCAGCCTGTTCGGGGACGGTGCGGTCCGGGTCGTCGCGTGGGCCTCGCCGGTTGCCATACTACTCTTTCGTCCGGAGCCCATATGTACGCCAGCCTAGCGCGGTGAAAGTGAAAGTGCGGGCCGGCACAAGCGTTTAGCCGTCGTCCGGTCTACGCCGGTTCAGTGACACGACCGCGGGTCGGGAGGAGCGGCCGGTGAGCGACGGGGAACGGCCGCGCCCCGAAGAGGCGCTTCTCGCCCTCGCCTGCCTCGGGGCGGTGGTCGTCGCCGTCGCGGCGGTGCCCGGCGTCGCCGGGCCGACCGCCGGTGGCGGCGACACGGGCAGCGGCGGGTCGGGAACCGTCACTACGCCCGGAGATGGCAGGGGCGGCGGAGGCAGCGGGGGGGTCGGCATCGGGGATATCGTCCGGTGGCTGTTCGGCGGCGGCGACGAGCGTGTCCCGCCGGAGTACGACGTGCGCGTCGACCCCGACCCGGTGCCCGGACGGACGGTGACCGTGACGGTGCGTCGCCGCGGCACGCCGGTCGAGGGAGCACGCGTCGCCTTCGGCGAGCGGCCGATCGGACAGACGAACGCGAGCGGACAGGTTCGCGGCGAGGTGCCGTACAGCGAGGGCGAACTCGTCGTGCGCGTCCAGCCGCCACAGCCGACGGACGGCGCGCGCCGGCGTGGGGCCGTCACGCTCGGCGGACCGGCCCTCGGAGGAGCGCCCCCCGCGGCCGTCGACGGCGGGGCGCTCGTCCGACAGGCGACGCCGACGCCGACGAACGTGACAGAGCGCTACGGCCTCCCGACGACGGCGTCGGTCCGGGTCGTCGGCGAGGCGAACCCCGGCTCGACGGTCCGGGTCGTCGCGCGGGTCGGCGGCGACCCGCTCCGGCGCGCGACGGTCCGGGTGAACGGCGACCGGGCCGGACAGACGGACGCGAACGGCACCCACACGGTCCGCGTGCCCGACGACGGGACACGACGGCTCCGGATACAGGTCGAGCGCGGCGTCGTGCGCGGCGGCCAGACGGTTCCGGTTCGGCTCCTCACGCTCCGGGTCCGCCCGGCCGACCCGCTCGCGGTCCCGGGGAGACCGGCGACCGTCGTGGCCCGGATCGGCGCGGGGACGGCGCCGGACGCCGCCGTCACGGTCGCCGGCGAACGCGTCGGTCGGACCGACGCCGCGGGACGCGCCCGGATCACGCTCCCCGCCGACCCGACCGCCGAGGTGGTCGTCCGCCGGGGCGACCGGGTCGCGCGCCGGTCGCTCCTCGCCGCCTACGCCACGACCGGGGTCGTCCTCGCGATACCGGCGCTCGTGGGGATCGCCGTTCTCGGGGCGCTAGTTCGCAACCGCGGCCGGGTCGCCCGGGGCGCGCGCGGCGCAGGACGGGGGGCCGTCAGACTGGCCGCGTGGCTCGGGCGGGCGACCGTCCGGCTCGGGCGAGCGGCACTGGCGCTCGCGCGGGTGACGCGACGGGTCACGGGCGCGCTCGCTCGACAGACGCTCCGCCTCGCGCGCCGGGCTCCCCGACGGCTCGTCGCGTGGGCGTCGCCACGGGCCGCGCTCGCCGTCCTCCTCGCCGGGGCGCAGTGGCTACTCGGACCGCCGAGACGGGCGGTCCGCTGGATTCGGGGGGCACAGACGACCGAGCCAGACGGGGAGAGCGAACGGGACGGCGCCCGGGAGTCGGTCCCGGGGGCGCCCGACTTCGAGGCGCTCTGGGTCGCGTTTGCCCGCGCCGTCGTCCCGGACGGGTGGCGTCACCGGACGCCCGCGGAAGTCGGGCACGCGGCGGTCGAACGGGGGCTCCCCGCCGACGCCGTCGAGCGCGTCACCCGGGCGTTCCGCGAGCGCGCCTACGCCGGGTCTGACCTGCCCGCGGGCGAGTACGAACGGGCGGTCGAGACGCTCCGGGCGCTGCTCTCGGAGACGGAGGACGACCCGTGATCCCCGTCGAGTCCGGCTCTACACGCGGTCCGCCGGGAGGCGGCTCGTGACCGCGCTCGTCCGCGCGGCTCTCGTCGGCGTCGGTCTCTGTGCCGTCGCCGGCGCCGGCGCGTGGGTCGCCGTCGCCGGCGGGGCGTCGCCGGGGACACTCGGCCGGGCCGCCGCCGCGCTCGTCGGGGTCGTCGCCGTCGCCGCGGCGCTCGCACGGGTCTGGGGGCGCGGCGACGACCCGACGAGGCGGCCGGTCGTCGAGCGAGCCCCGGAACGCGCGCCCGACGACAGGCAGTTGGCAGGCCGGGCGTTCGCCGAGCAGCTCCGCGAGGCGCGGGAGACGGCCCGGACGAGCGGCGTCGAGACGGGGGTCGAGGCCGTTCGCCCGACGCTTCGCGCGACTGTCGTCGCCGTCCGCGTGCGGGCCGGCGACGACGCCGCGGCGGTCGAACGCGACCTCGACGACGGGGAGTGGACAGACGACCCGGTCGCGGCGGCGGCGCTCTCGCCCGACATCCAGGGTCCGGAACGGCCGCTTCGCCGCCGGCTGGCCGACTGGCTCCGGCCGGACCGGGCGGCGGCGCGACAGGTCCGGCGTGCGACCGACGCCGTCGCGCGGGTCGCCGACGAGCGCCTCCCGCCGGTCGCGGGCGCCGACGCTCCGCGACCCGCACCGGTCGCGCGCCCGTCGCTCGGCGAACTCCGGCAGTCTGTCGACGGCTCGCTCGACCCGGCCGCCGACGGGGAGTCGGGCGAGCCGCGGCGGTGGTCGTCGTGAGTTCGTCCGCGACGGCCGGGCGGTCCCGCCGGTTCGGCGCGGCAGCGGCCGCGGCTCTGTTTCTGGTGGGGGTCGGCGTCGCCGGCGGCGAGCGGGCGGTCGTCGCCGCGGCGGCCGTCCCGCTCGCGTTCGTCGCCTACGGCGCGCTCGACGGCGCCCCGGCTGTCGCGTCGTCGGGACTCGCCGCCGAACGGACCGTCTCGCCCGCGACGGCGCCGCCCGGCCGCCTCGTCCGCGTTCGCCTCACGCTCCGCAACGAAGGGTCGCGGACGCTCCACGACGTGCGGGTCGTCGACGGCGCCCCCGAGGGGCTGGCGGTCAACGAGGGGACGCCGCGGGGCGTCGCGCGGCTCCGCCCCGGCGAGGAGCAGGTGATAAGCTACGCCGTCACGGCGCGGCGTGGCGAACACGAGTTCGACGCGCCGCGGGCCCGACTCCGGGGGCGAGCGGGCGTCGCGACGGCGACGGGGTCGGTCGCGACGACGGGCGACCGGGCGCTCTCGTGTCGGCTCGACGCCGGCGCGCCGCCGCTCGGCGACCGCACGGCGCGTCGCGCCGGCGCGAAGACGGGCGACGAGGCCGGCCCGGGCGTCGAGTTCCACTCCGTCCGGGAGTACCGCCCGGGCGACCCCGCGAGCCGGGTCGACTGGCGCCACTACGCGAAGCGTGGCGAACTGGCGACGGTCGACTACCGCGAACGGCGCGCGAGAAGCGTCGTGATAGTCGTCGACGCGCGGGCGCCGACCCACGTCGTCGCGGCGCGAGGGCGCCCGACCGCCGCCGAACTCTGTGCCTACGGCGCGGTCCGGGCGCTCGACGACCTCCTCGGGGCCGGCGACGACGTTGGCGTGGCGGTGCTGGGACGGACCGACGACGAGGGGAGCGTACCGTACCTCGCGCCCGGCGGCGGCGCCGAACACCGGGCGCTGGCGGTCGCGCGCTGCCGGGCCGCGAGCGAACCACCCGACGAGGACGCGAACCCCCCCGACCACGACCGGCAGGTTCGGGAGGTCGCGCGCCGCGCGCCGCCGGACGCCCAGTTCCTCCTGTTCTCGCCGCTGTTCGACGACCCGCCGGTCGAGGCGGTCGCGGCCTGGCGCGCGCGCGACCGGTCGGTCGGGGTGCTGGCGCCGGACGTCCTCGCGGGCAACACGGTGAGCGGCCAGCAGGCCCGGACGCTCCGGTCGATCAGGCTCGCCGCGGTCGGGTCGACGGGCGCCCGCGCCGTCGACTGGCCGCGGGGGACGCCGCTCTCGCTCGTCCTCGACCGCGCCGTCGCCGCCGAACGGACGGCGGGGAGGCGCGCGTGATCCTCTTCGTCCCGTTCGGGCCGCGGCTCGACCGCCCGGACGGCGTCGGGGACGAGGGACGCCCGCGCGCCGGGGGGCTGTTCGCCGCGACGCTGGTCGCGGGCGCGGGGCTGTTCGCGACGGCGACGCTCGCCGGCCTCGGGTCGTCCGCGAACCTCGCCGCGACGGGCGCGGGCTTCGCCGTCGCCGGCGTTGCGCTGTTCGACCGCGACGAGCCGCTCGTCCGGGCGGGCGCGCACCTGCTCTTTCTGCCCGGACTCCTGCTGGCGCTGGCGGGCGTCGCGAGCGGCGTCCTCGCGCCCGACCCGTTCGCGGGCGTCGGCGTGACGCTCGGGGTCACACTCGGGGTCGTCGGGGGCGGCGCGGCGTGGGCGGGGGTGCTCGGCGACGGCGAGGCGCGCGAGGCGGCCACGCAGGGCGCGTTCGCGGCCGTCGTCCCGCTCGTTGTCGCGGTCCCGCTTCTCGTCGTGCTGGGCGTCCTCGCCGTCGTCTCCGGGTCGCTCCTCGGCGGTCTCGGGACGGAGGGACCCCCCCGGCCCGCGAGCTTCGCGCTCCTGCTGGCTCTCGCTGCGGGCGCGCTCCGCCTCGCGCTGTGGGCGCTCCCGCTCGCGCGGCTCGTCGACCGGGAGCGTCGCGCGGCGGTCGCGGGACGCCTCGCCCTCGCCGGGCGCGCGCTGACGGGCGCGGCTGCGCTCTCGCTCCTCGGGTGGCTCGGGTTCGGCGTCGCCGGGCTGCTGGGGGCCACGGCGCGCCTCTGGGCCGCTCTCCCGCCGACGGTCGTGCGCGCGCTGGCGCTCGCCACCGGCGCGCCGGTCCGGGTGCCGGTCGCGCTGGTCGGGTCGGTCGCGTTCGTCCTCGCGGTCGGGAGCGTCATCGTCCGTCGGCTGGCGGGGCAGGGCAGCGAGTGGCTCGGTGGCTCTGGCCTGCCGTTCGTCGGCGGCGCGGTGTTGCTCGTCGTCGTCTCGCCCGTGCTGGTGGTCCTCGCGGCGACCCGGGCCGACCGGCCGGTGACCGTCGGTCTCGGCGTCCTCCTCGTCGTGCTCGCGACCGTCGCGCTCGCCGTCCTCGTCGGCGTCGCGCTCGTCGGCCTGTCGACCCTCCCCGTCGCCGTGCGCGTCGGCCTGCTGCCGGCGCGAACCGGCGGCGTTGCCCTCCTCGCGGCGGGGACGCTCCTCGTCGCGGGCTTCGGCGGACTCGCTGGCGCGCCCGTCCTCGCCGTCGTCGGGACGACGGCCGCGGCGCTCGTCGCGTGGGATCTGGGCTCGTTCGCGGCGACGCTGACCGCAGAGGTCGGCCACCGGCCGGCAGTCCGGGCGCTCTCGCGCCGGCGGGCGCTCGCCTCGGTCGGCGTCGGCGTCGCGGGCGGCGGCCTCGCCCTCGGCGCGGGGACGTTCGGCGGCGTGGCGGGGGTCGGGCTCCTCCCCGCGGCGGCGCTCGCGGTCGGCGGCGCGGTGCCGCTTCTCCTCTCGCTGCGGGCGTGAGCGCCCCCACGCTCTTCCGTCGGCCGGTCTCAGAGCGATCATGGACGAGACGCCGGACACGCCCGACGCCGCGGCGGCGGCGGACACCTGCGCCGCGGTGCTCGACCGGGTCGGTGACGCCGTCGTCGTCGACCGCGAGGTTCTCGAAACCGTGGCTGCGGCGGTGCTGGCCCGCGGCCACGTGCTGATCGAGGACGTGCCGGGGACGGGCAAGACGCTCACCGCCCGGCTGCTCGCGCGGGCGCTCGGGCTCTCCTTCTCGCGGATCCAGTTCACGCCCGACCTCCTCCCGTCGGACGTGACGGGGACGAACGTCTACGACGAACACGCGGGCGAGTTCTCCTTCGCCGCCGGGCCGGTGTTCGCGAACGTCGTCCTCGCGGACGAGATCAA
>JBDGTD010000068.1:0-31312 GCA_042217165.1 Haloferacaceae archaeon
ATGCTGTCGCTCGGACCCACCCGTGAACGGGTGGGCTTCCGCTCGCTACGCGGTCACCCGGCACCGCGCGCCGAGTTACCGCGTTCCACCTGAAGCGATTCCCGACAGAGAGCGGGCGCGCGTCAGACAACTGCTATCCGCGACGTGTCGGATTCGGTCGGACGGGAACGGGACGTCCCGCCGTCGTGACGGCGGCCCGGGCGGTCCGTGTGGACGGGCCTGACCGAAGACGGGCGGGAGAGGACGGGTCTGCTCGTCTCTGAGCGTCGCCACACGACACTGATCTCCGTGCAGACCGACTCTGTGACGTTTGACGGTCTGCTCCGGCCCGGAGAGGTGTCGATTACCGGACTATCGGAGGCGCGCTCACCACGACACCACCTCCCGGTCTTTCCAGAACTTCCCGCCCGGTCCGTCGCGGGTCCGCGCGAGCCAGACGGGCGTCTCCGCGCCCTTCGCGACGCTCCGGCGGGCCCCGGAGCCGCCCATGTCCGTGCGGACCCACCCGGGCGAGACGGCGCTCGCGAGCAGCCCCTCGTTCCCGTACTCGGCGTGGAGATACGCCGTCAGGCCGCCGACGCCGACCTTCGAGATCCGGTAGGGCGGGTAGCCGCCGCCCATCGAGCCGTCGGTGTAGCGCCCGAGCCCCGAGGAGAGCGTCACCACGCGCGGGCGGTCGGTCTCGAGGAGAAGCGGGAGCGTCGCGCGCGTCACGAGCGTCGGGCCGCGGAGGTTCACCGCGAACGTCCGGTCGACTTCGTCCACACTCGTCTCGTGGAGCGGGCCGGCGCGCGCGAACACGCCGGCGTTGTTGACGAGGACGTCGAGTTGCCCGGCTTCCTCCTCGATCCGGTCGGCCGCGGCCGCGATCTGGTCGTCCTCGGTCACGTCGAGTGCGACGGGGCGCAGAGCCGGGTCGTCGACGTCGGCCGTGTCGCGCGCGCCGGCGTACACCGTCGCGCCGAGGTCGGCGAGGTCGGCCGCGATCCGCGCGCCGATACCACGCGTCGCGCCCGTGACGAGGGCGACCTGTCCATCCAGCGAATCGTAGAGGGTCACGTCGGGCACGACCGGGAAATGAACGGGAGGCGGGTATACCCTCTGGCCGGATCACGGGGACCGCGAGCAGAACCCGCGACGGCCGTCCGGGGAGCCGACACCGACGGCCCCGGGCCGCCAGAAGAGATTTCCCCACGACGAGCCTCCACGGGGTGTGGGCGCGGTGACACCGGGATTCGTTGCGGTCGCAGGGCTTCAGGCGGCGGTGGTGCTGACCGTCGTCGGCGCGCTCCTGCGTGACCACCTCCAGAAGCGGCGTCGTCGGCAGCGGCTCGTGGACGAAGGGCCGAACGACGAGTAGCCGTCAGACGGGACGAGCGACGCGGCCGTCGATCGCGGAACGGTGACACGTAGCGAGCGGAAGCCCACCCCGTCAGGGGCGGATCTGGGCGACGACGCCTCGTCAGTCCGCGTCGTGGATCGCGCGCCAGACCCGCTCTGACGTCATCGGCGTGTCGATACTGTCGACCCCGAACGGGTCGAGCGCGTCGAGTACGGCGTTGACGACCGCGGGCGGCGCGGCGATGGCGCCCGCCTCCCCGACGCCCTTGACGCCCAGCGGGTTGTGCGGACAGGGCGTCACCGTCGAGTCCCACTCGATGTCGATCGTGTGTTCGGCCTTCGGCACCGCGTAGTCCTGGAGCGACCCGGTGAGGAGGGCGCCGTTGTCGTCGTAGACGGCCTCTTCGTAGAGTACCTGTCCGATCCCCTGTACGACCCCGCCGTGGATCTGCCCCTCGACTATCGTCGGGTTGATCTGGGTGCCCACGTCGTCGACGGCGATATACCGCCGAAGGTCGATCTCGCCGGTCTCGGGGTCGACCTCGACCGTCGCGGCGTGGGTCCCGAACGGGAAGGTGTAGTTCTCGGGGTCGAAGTACGTCGTCGCCTCCAGCCCGGGGTCGACGCCCTCCGGGAGGTCGTCGCGCCCGGCGTATGCGGCGCTGGCCACCTCGCGGAGTGTCACCGACCGGTCCGGCGCGCCGGTGACGTGGAACGCGCCGTCCCCGACCTCGACGTCCGCGGGGGAGACCTCCAGCCGGTCTGCGGCGATGCGCTTTGCCGTCTCGACGACCTGCTGGGCGCTCTCCTCGATCGCAGTGCCGGCGACGGGCATCGCGCGGCTCCCAGAGGTGCCGTTCCCCTCCGCGACCGCCGCGGTGTCGCCCTCCTGGACCTCGACGTCGTCGAAGTCGACACCGACGACGCTCGCGACGATCTGGGTGTACGCAGTCCGGTGGCCCGTGCCGATCTCTGCGGTGCCGGTCTTGACCACGACGTTGCCCGAGGGCTTGATGCGCACGACCCCGCTCTCGATCCGCCCGGGGGCGGCGCCACAGGCCTCGACGTACGAGGAGAGACCGACCCCGAGATACCGGCCCTCCTCGCGGGCCGCGGCCTGTCGCTCGCGGAAGTCGTCGTAGTCGAGCATCGAGAGCGCCCGGGTGAGCGCCCTGTCGTACTCGCCCGAGTCGTACGTGCGTCCGAGGCCCGTCTCGTAGGGGAACTGGTCGGGGTCGATGAAGTTCCGCCGCCGGAACTCGACCGGGTCGAGGCCGAGTTCCCGCGAGACGCGCTTCGCCAGCCGCTCGGCGAAGTAGGTCGCCTCCGGGCGGCCCGCGCCGCGGTAGGCCGACGTGGGCGCGGTGTTCGTGAACGCGCCCGTCGTGTGGACGTACGCCGCGTCGACCGCGTACTGCCCGTTGGCCATGACCCCGAGGTTGGTCGGGACGCCCGACCCGCCGGGGACCAGTTCGCCGCCGACCGGCACGGTGGTGTCGGCGCGAAAGCCGCGCAGCCGGCCGTCGTCGTCGACCCCCGCCTCGGCGTGGACGAGGTGGTGGCGGGCGTGGATCATCGACTCGAAGTCCTCGGTCCGGGTCGCGACCCACTTCACCGGCCGGTCCAGGCGCATCGCACACCACGCCGCGAGCAGGTGCCCGGTGTACGGCCAGAGCTTCGCGCCGAACCCCCCGCCCACGTCCGGCGGACGCACCCGGATCCGGTGGTCGGGAACGCCGAGCGTCTCCGCGAGGTCCGACTGGACCTGGTGGGGGTTCTGGGTCGACATCTCGACGTCGAGTTCGCCGTCGGAGCCGCGGTAGCGCGCGACCGCGGCCCGGGGCTCCATCGCCGTCGGGGCGACCCGGTTGATCTCGAGGTCGAGTTCGACTACGTTGTCCGCGGCCGCGACCGCGGCGTCGGCCGCGGCCGCGTCGCCGGTGTCCCACTCGAAGGCGACGTTGTTCGGCGCGTCGTCGTGGACCGTCGGCGCGTCGCCCGAGAGGGCCTCGACGGGGTCGACCACCGCGTCGAGGCGCTCGTAGTCGACCGCGATCCGGTCGAGCGCGTCGGCGGCCGCGTGGCGGGTCTCGGCGACGACGGCCGCGACCGGCTGGCCCTGGAAGGTGACTTTCCCGTCGGCCAGGAGCGGCCGGTCGGGCGCCGTCGCGCCCGTCTCGGAGTCGGACTCGGCGCCTCCGCCCGCGGGGTCGTCGGCCGGCATGTAGCCCGGCGCGGACGAGGCCTCGACGTCCGCCCACGTGTAGGCGCCGAGGACGCCGGGGCCCGTCGCCTCGCTCACGTCGACCGACTCGACCCGGGCGTGGCCGTACCGGCTGCCGAGCAGCGCGAGGTAGGTCTCGTCCGGGTACGCGATGTCGTCTGTGTACTCTGCGTCGCCGGTGATGAGGTGGGGGTCCTCGCGCCGCTGAACGGACGCGCCGACGAGGTCACTCGGCCGTACGTCGTCAGTGTCGAACGTCATCTCCTCACGGGTCGGGGTGTCGCGTCGCGGTACATCGGTACAGAGGTTCCACGGCCGGAACATACAAAACTACTCGCCCGGCGGCGCGGGGTCGGCAGAGCGCCGTCGCCTACGCGACGTGGACCGCTTCGACGAGCGACGCGGCAGTCTCCTCGGCCGGCCCCTCGTTCTCGAGGTGGCGGACCGGACTCGCGGCCTCGGCCGCGAACGACACCGTCGCGGTCCGGTTGACCTCCTGCTGGAACCGCACCTCGCGCTCGCTCGGGCCGCTGTAGTCCCGGTCGCTGTCGGCCCGGCGCTCGACGATGGTCGCCGGAGCCGCCTCGATGAGGACGAAGCGGTCGGGCAGGACGCGGTCGAACGCCTCGGTGGTCGCTCCCGTGAGGTAGCCCTCGGCCGTCTCTACCGCGAGGTAGGTGTTGAGCAACACCTCGTGGGCCTCGCTCCGGTCGGCGACGTACTCGCCGGCGCGGCGCTGGAGCCGCCGGGTCTCGCGCGGCGAGAGCTCGTCGAGATCCGTGCGCTGACCCGCGAGCCCGCGCGCGGCCGCCTGTTCCAGCATCACGTCCCGGAAGTTCAGAAGCTGGACGTCGTCGTCGAGACGCTGGCGCGCCGCCTCACAGACGGTCGATGCACCCACGCCGGGGACGCCGGAGACGAGCGTCAGCCCCATCAGAACGACACCTCTTCGTCGTCCATCGCGGCCTGGGAGCCGCGGTCGTCGTAGTGCTTCCGCCCGACGTAGGCGTCGCCGACGAACGTCACGAGGGCGTCGTACAGCGCGTCGGCGGAGTCGAACCGGTCCTCGGGACAGCGCGAGAGCACGTCGTCGATCGTCTCCTCGTCGCCCATCGGCGCCTCCAGCGACACGTCGCCGATCTGTTCGCACACCGTCTCTGTCGTCGTCGGGAAGGAGAGTCTGCGGGTGAACAGGTCTCTGGTCTCCGGGAGTCGCATAAAGGACCATCATAGTTTCCAGATATAAACCGCTATGGGACTCGGACGAGGCGCCGGCCGACGCCGGGTCCGGTCGCCGCGCGCGCTGCCGGTGGCGCCGGGGTCGGGGTCGCGTGCCCGCTGTCGCGCCGGTCTACAAGATGGGAATGTGAGTGCCCCGGGGGCGAGTCACGAGGCAGTTCACCCCGTTCGCCCCGCTCGCGCCCGTCCCCGCCCGTCTTCCGGGCGGCCGGTTCAGGACCTCGAGACGGCCGTCGTGCCCGGCGGCGGGGAAGGGGCGCTCACGGGCGCGAAGCCCCGCGGACCCGGGGCCCGGGCCTCGACGAGACGGGCGACTGACCGCGGGTTTTTGCCGCGCGCGCCCCAGTTTCCGGCGTGTCACACGTCGGAATCGTCGGCGCGGGCGCGGCCGGAGCGGCCGCCGCCTACGCCCTCGACGACCACGCGACCGTCACCCTCCTCGAGAAATCAGACGCCGTCTCCGGGCGCGCGGCCACCCGAACACACGGAGAGGGGAGCAATCGGGTCACCTACGACTACGGCGCGAACTACGTCAAAAGCGACGACGACCGGGTGTCGACCCTCGTGACCGAGCGGCTGGACGAGGGACTGGTCGAGGCCGACGAGCCAATCTACGTCTTCGACGCCGAGAGCGAGGTCGCCCCCGGCCGGGACGCCGACGACCACAAGTGGAGCTACGAGACGGGCATCTCGACGCTCGCCCGGCGGCTGTTCGACCGGACGGACGCGCGGGTCCGCCACGGCGTCCGGGCGCGGCGGCTCGTCCGGCGCGACGGGCGCTGGGCCGTCGTCGGCGACGACGGCGAGGAGTGGGGTCCGTTCGACGACCTGGTCCTCACCCCGCCGGCGCCACAGACCGCGCGACTCTGCCGCACCGGCGAGCCGGACGAGCGCCGCGTCGCCCTCGCCGACGCCGCCGGTGCGGTTCCGTACCGCTCTATCTACACGGGCGTCCTCGGCTACGAGTTCGAACTCGACCGCCCCTACTACGGGCTGGTCAACCCCGGGAAGGACCACGAGGTGGGCTGGATCTCCCGCGAGGAGTGCAAGCCGGGACACGTCCCGGACGGCCAGACCGTCCTCGTGGTCCAGGCGAGCCCGGAGTGGTCGGTCGCCCACGAGGAGGCGGACCCGGACGAGGCGACCGCGACACTCGCCGGCCACGCCGCAGACGTGGTCGGCGACGACCGCCTCGCGGACCCGGCGTGGACCGACAGCAAGTTCTGGCGGTACGCGCTCCCCGACGACGGCGTCGCGTCGGGGCCGGTCGAAGACGCCGCGGCGGCCGGCCTCCACGTCGCCGGCGACTGGGTCGCGGGCGCGGCGCGCGTCCACGCCGCCGCGCGCTCCGGGCTCGAGGTCGGAGCGCGGATCGCGGACCGCCAGGGGTGAACTACCCCTGCCTACTCGCCGCCGTTGGCGGCTCCTTGAGGCAGGGACTTCCTGTTTCGACGACACGGCTTGCAGACACGGAAAACGCGTCCGCAGTCTCCGCAGGCGTGTTTTCCGAGTGAACCACTCATAGTTGGCCCCACCCGCGTCGTTGGGCGTCGAACGCGGCGTTCCAGTCGCGGTCGAGTTCGAAGCCGCATGCTGGACACGAACGCTCGCGTGCCCACAGCGGCTTCCGAGTCTCCACACCACACTTAGCGCATTCTTTCCTCGTACCGCGCGCCTCACCCTCCGCGACGTGGCACGCGTGCTTGTCACCGTGGTGCTCGAGAATCGTGATGAAGTCGCGTCAGCCCACTTCCGCCTTGTCCCGTGCGTTCTGTAGGGTTTCGAGCATGCCCGTTACGCCGAGGTCTTCGGCGAAGATGGCGTCGTACTCGGTGGTGTAGACCTGGGTGAGGTCGGTCCACCAGTCTTTCAGCGCGGGAAGCGTACCCCGAACCTGCCAGACGCGTTGTCTGAGCGTACCAGCGTCTTCGGGAGTGGTGTCGAACTCTCGGAGCGCGTGATTGTGCAGTTGTCGTGCGACGTTCCGTTGCCAGTCCATCGCGTCCCGCTGCTCCCTGGTCGGAAGCAGTCGGAGTCGCGGACTGTACATCGTACGACGTACTCTCGGCTACCTGTCACAGTTGGGTAAAAATGCTGATCGAACTGGCTGTCACTCGTGCGGGTGCCGTATCCCCGCTCTACTCGCTCACTTCGTCGCTCCTCGAGGAGGGGGGTGGCACCCTCACCACTACTGCTAAGACCAGGGGCCGCGCAGGCCGGCGCATGGACTGGGCCGCCGTCGTCGCCGGGGCGCTCTGGGCGATGCTGCCCGCGTACGTCCCCAACAACGCCGCGGTGCTGTTCGGCGGCGGGGCCCCCATCGACGGCGGCCGTACGCTCGGCGGCACACGGCTGCTCGGCGACGGGAAGACGTGGCGCGGGACCGTCGCCGGCACCGGCGTCGGCCTCCTCGTCGCCGGCGCGCTCAACCTCGCGCGGCCGGTCGTCGTGCGGCTCCTCGGTATCGACCTCGTCGCCTTCGCGCCGCTCGCGGCGCTCGGTCTCGCCGCGGGCGCGATGCTCGGCGACATCGGCGCCTCCTTCCTCAAGCGCCGGCTGGACCGCGAGCGCGGCGCCGCCGTCCCCGGGCTGGACCAGCTCGACTTCGTCGTCGGGGCGCTCGTCCTCGTCGCCCTGCTCGCGCCGGGGTGGACGGCCGCGGCGTTCCCGCTCCCGGCGCTCGCCGTCGTGGTCGTGGCGACGCCCCTGCTCCACCTCGGGACGAACGCCGTCGCCTACGGGGCCGGGCTGAAGGCGGAGCCGTGGTGAACGCGCCACGGCCCCTCGGGCCGTGGCGCGAGACCGAGGACGGTGAGTGGAACGAACCGTCCGAGGCGGCGGTGAGCGCGGGGCGCCTCACTTCGTTCGGCGGCCCGCGAGGCAGAGCGGCGACCGAAGGGAGCCGCGGCGCAGTGCGAGCGGCGTGAGCCGCGGGAGGCGCGCGGCGGCGAGACGACGTCGACCCGCGAAAGCGCCGTCAGGTACGCTTAACCCGTCCGCTCCGCCCAACCCCGTATGGTCGAGACCGAGGCCCTCGTCGACGCCCTGCGCGAGGCCGACGCGGTGCGCTACGGGGAGTTCGAACTCTCGCACGGCGGGACGAGCGAGTACTACGTCGACAAGTACCGGTTCGGCACCGACCCGGCGCCGCTCTCGCTGGTCGCCGAGGCGTTCGCAGAGCGGGTCGGCGACGAGCGACTCGCCGGCGTCGCAGTCGGGGCGGTGCCGCTGGCCGTGGCGACGGCGCTCGAGGCCGGAACGCCGTATCTCATCGCCCGGAAGGCGACGAAGGAGTACGGCACGGGCAACCGGATCGAGGGCGACCTGACCGCCGGCGAACGGGTGGTCGTGCTGGAAGACGTCGCCACGACGGGGCAGTCGGCGCTCGACGCCGTCGAGGCCCTGCGCGAGGCGGGCGCGGCCGTCGAGCGGGTGCTGGTCGTCGTCGACAGAGAGGAGGGCGCGCGCGAACTGCTGGCGGACCACGACGTCGAGTTGGAGGCGCTGGTGACCGCGAGCGACCTGCTGGGCGCGCGGGGCGACGAACGAACGGAGTGAGTGAGTCGGCCCGCGAGACCGACCGCGGCGAACGGACGTGAGCCGCGGGAGGCGCGGGGCCAGCGATGGCAGGAGTGAGTGAGTCGGCCCGCGAGACCGACCGCGGCGAAGCCGGGGCGCGAGGTGAGATTCCCGCGAGGAGGACCGACGAACGGGAGCAGGGAGTGGAACGACCGAGCGGCGGAGCCGCCGAACAGAGGAACCGCGCGAGGAGTGGTGTGCGCGGTGAGCGCGGCGCGTCCGTGTCTATCGAAGCCGGTATCGCACCCAAGGTATTCATGTTCGTGCGGATCGGCCGGGGCGTGTGAACAGGGCAGCGAAGGCGCGGCTCCAACTCCGCGCGGTGGCCGTCCTCCGGGCGCTGAAGCGGAGCCGGACGTACGACGAACTCGCCGCGGAGACGGGGCTCCCGGCGGGCGACCTCAACCGGTACGTCAACGGCCACGTCCTGCCGGGCGTCGAGCGCGCCCGCGAGGTCGTCGAGGGCGCGGGCCGGGAGACGGTCGTCGCGGAGCTGGAAGACCGGATTCGGCTCGACGCGGAGGGCTACGTCGACAACTCGGCCGTCGTCTTCGACCAGCCGTTTCTGGATCTCGTCGCGCCCGTCGTCGCCGCGGAGTTCGACGACCCCGCGCCGGACGTCGTGCTGACGGCGGCGACAGACGGCATCACGTTCGGCGCGGCGCTCGCGAGTCACCTCGGCGCGCGGGTGGCGTACGCGAAGAAGTCGAGGGAGACGGCCGTCGAGGAGTTCGTGGAGGCACGCGACCGCCTCGACTCCGGGATCGAACTCACCTACTACCTGCCCGCGGCGGCGCTCGACGAGGGAGACCGCGTCCTCGTGGTCGACGACCTCGTGCGCTCGGGCGAGACGCAGACGCTCCTGCTCGACATCGCCGGCCGCGCGGGCGCAACCGTCGTCGGTGTCGCGGCGCTCATCGCGGTCGGCGACGAGGGGCTCGACCGCGTGCGAGCGCGCGCCGACGCGCCGGTCGAGACGCTCGTCGGGCTCGAATAGGCGATCTGATCCACGAACGTGCGTATCCAGAGTCGCGGAGAGCCATCAAGATTCAAGTAAGTGACCACGATACGAGGCCGCATGGCAACAGGCGAGAGCGGTCTCAGGGGGGCACTCGCGGACTACTTCGACCTCGACGAACACGACACGTCGGTGTCGACCGAGGTGCTGGCCGGGGTCACGACGTTCCTGACGATGAGTTACATCGTCGTGGTGAACCCGAACATCCTTGCGGCGGCGGGCGAGAAGCCCGGTATCGCGGTGCAGGGGCTCTCCCGGCCCGCGGTGGTGTCGATGCTCGCGGTGGTCACCATCATCGCGGCGGCGGTGGCGACGCTGACCATGGCCGTCTACGCCAACCGACCGTTCGCACAGGCGCCGGGGCTCGGGCTGAACGCCTTCTTCGCGTTCACCGTCGTCGGGGCGCTCGGGGTGCCGTGGCAGACGGCCCTCGCCGCCGTCGTGGTCGAGGGGCTCATCTTCATCGCCCTCACCGCGGTCGGCGCGCGCGAGTATATCATCCGGGTGTTCCCGGAGCCGGTGAAACTGGCCGTGGGGAGCGGGATCGGCCTGTTTCTCACGATCATCGGGCTCCAGGCCATGAACGTCGTCGTCGACGACGCGGCGACGCTCCTGACGCTCGGCGGCGTCGCCTCGGACCCGGTCGCGATCCTCTCGGTCCTCGGGCTCTTCGTGACGTTCGCGCTCTACGCCCGCGGTATCCGCGGGTCGATCATCATCGGGATCCTCCTGACGACGTTCGCGGGGATGGCGGTGACGTTCCTCGGGGTCGTCGACCCCGGCGTGGTCGCGCCGGCGTTCGTCCGCAACGGCGGGCTCGACTTCTCGCGGGCGTTCGCGCCGCGCTACGACATCACGCCGCTGGCCGGCGCGTTCGTCGCCGGATTCGAGAGCATCGAGGCGTTCTCGTTCGCACTCGTCGTGTTCACCTTCTTTTTCGTCGACTTCTTCGACACCGCCGGCACCCTCGTCGGCGTCGGCCAGGCCGGCGGCTTCCTCGACGAGAACGGCGACCTGCCAGACATCGACCGGCCGCTGATGGCCGACGCGGTCGGTACGACCGTCGGCGGGATGCTCGGCACCTCGACCGTGACGACGTACATCGAGTCCGCGTCGGGCGTCGAGGAGGGCGGCAGCACGGGGCTGACGGCGCTGACCGTCGGCGTTCTGTTCGTCCTCGCGCTCGCGCTTGTGCCGCTCGCGACCGCCGTGCCACTGTACGCCTCGCATATCGCGCTGGTGGTGATCGGCGTCCTGATGCTCCGGAACGCGGTCGAGGTCGCGTGGGAGGACGTCACCGACGCGGTGCCGGCGGGCCTGACGATCCTCGTGATGCCGTTTACCTACTCCATCGCCTTCGGCATCGCCGCGGGGATCATCGCCTACCCGGTCGTGAAACTCGCCTCCGGGCGACGGTCTGAGCTCCGCGCCGGCCACTACGTCCTCGCGGGCGCCTTCGTCGTCTACTTCTTCGTCCGGACGAGCGGCATACTGACCGGCGCGCTCTGAGCGATCCACGAGGCTTATGCGCCACGGTCACACGTCGTCGTAGCGTGGACCGTCGACGTCTCGCTCGCGGCCTCGTCGCCCTCCTGGTCGGCTCGCTCGTCCTCGCGAGCGCGGGGACGACCCTCGCGTACGAGCCCGACGCGCAGCCAGACCTCGGCAGCGGACAGGTGGTCTCGCCGGCCGAGAGCCGGACCGTCGTCGGCGTCCAGGGCTTTCACCACGACGGCACCGGCAACGCGAAGAAGCCGCCGCGGCTGATCGGCGTCACGCGCGACGCCGGGACCGCGTGGGTGTACGACGGGACGAATCGCGCGTCGTGGTACTACGACGTCGACCCGCTCCCCGGCGGCGACCTCCTCGTCACCTCTATCTCCCGGCAGGACACGGTCGTCCTCCGGATGGACCGCGAGACCCGGACGGTCGAGTGGCGCGAGCGCCTCAACATCCGCGACACCCACGACGTCGACCTCCTCTCGAACGGGAACCTCGTGGTCGCGAACATGCGTCAGTACGACGAGACGACCGGCGTCTCGAACGACCGCGTGTTCGTCTACGACCGCGAGACAGACACGATCACGTGGGAGTGGTACTTCCGCGAACACTACCCGAACGGCACCGACGGCGGCTTCAACGAGGACTGGAGCCACGTCAACGACGTCGACCCCGTCGACAACGGCTCCGCCTTCCTCGTCTCGCCGCGGAACTTCGACCAGGTGATCAAGGTCGACCGCGAGACGGGCGATATCGCCTGGCGCCTCGGCGAGGACGAGGCCCACGGCACGCTCTTCGAGCAGCACAACCCCGACCTGCTCTCCGGCCCGAACGGCGAGCCGACCGTTCTCGTGGCCGACTCCGAGAACGACCGCGTCGTGGAGTACGCCCGCCGCGACGGCGAGTGGGTGCGGACGTGGACGCTCGCCGGCGAGCTGAGCTGGCCCCGCGACGCCGACCGGCTCCCGAACGGCAACACCTTGGTCGTCGACACGCTGAACCACCGGATCATCGAGGTGACGCCGACCGGCGAGGTGGTCTGGGAGTACTACGCGACGTGGGGGCCGTACGACGCCGAGCGGGTCGCGACCGGCGGCGGGTCGAACGGGCCGACGATGGCCGAACAGGGCGTGACGGGGCGCTACGAGGTCACCGGCGGGGAGAGCGGGGCCGTGACCCGGATCGGCCCGGGCGAGTGGCTCGCGGTCCGGCTGTCTGGAACGCCGGTCGCGGCACAGGCGTCGGCGTTCGCGACCCGGTGGGAACACGTCGCGCCGTGGGTCCGGCCCGTCTGGATGGCGCCGTGGAGTCTCGCGTATCTCGCCGCCGCGCTCCTCCTCGCGCTCGGGTGGGCAGGCGCCGAGGCCGTCCTCGCGCGTCGTCGGATCGCGGCCGCGGCGGAGCGCGCCGCGGCGCGGCTCCGGGGCGCACAGTAACCCGCCGCGCCCGTGCGCGCTGGCCGCAGCGGGCCGAACGCTTCTTGTGGCCGGCGGCCCTCGAAACAGTCATGTCGAACCTGACGCTGTACGAACTGCCGGGCTGTCCCTACTGCGCGAAGGTCAAGACCAAGCTGTCCGACCTCGGCCTGGAGTACGATTCGATCGAGGTTCCGCGGTCGCACGACGAGCGGACCGAGGTCGAAGAGGTCAGCGGCCAGACGGGCGTCCCCGTGCTGGTCGACCCGGACCACGACGTACACGGGATGGCCGAGAGCGACGACATCGTCGCCTACCTCGACCGGACGTACGGGAGCTGAGGCGTCCGGCGGCGGACGACTACGCCCGGTCCGCTGCCTCGTCCGCCCGCTCGCGAACCAGCCGTCGGAGTTCCTCGGGCCCGTTCGTCTCGCGGAGTTCCTCGCACGCGACGATCGCGGTGCCGTCGACGGACCGGCGCTTCGGACGGTCCTCCGCGAAGTAGACCGCGCGGGTCTTGGTGACCTCGCCCAGCGACGAGAGGAGCTTCGCGCGCTTCTCGGCCGCCTGGTCGAACGGCGAGTGGCCCGTCAGGAGGTGCTCGTCGTCCGCGGCCTCGTCCTCGGTGACGGAGTCGAACGGCGACCGGACGGTCGGGTGGACGGTAAAGCCCGCCCGCGAGAGGACGGCGACGACGTGTTCGTCGTCCGGGTCGGCCTCCGGGTCGTCAGGCGTCGGGTCCGCGTCGCGGACCTCCTCGGCGCCGTCGAGGACAGAGACCGGCGCCGAGAACGGCTTGTCGAAGATCTCCTCGAGTTGGACCGCGACCTCGACGCTCGCGTTCATCCCGTCCTCGTACTTCGAGACGGTTCGTCGCGACACCCCGAGTTCGGTCGCCAGTTTCCCGAGACTCCAGTCGCGCGCCTCGCGTTCGTCCGCGAGCAGGTCGCCGTCGATGTTGACGTACAGGCCGCCGGGCGCGGCGTAGATGAGCGGCGAGACGTTCTCGACGAACAGGTCGTACGCGGTGTCCGGGTGGAGTACCGGAACCCCGTGTCTGAAATACGTCACCTCCGGTTTCAGCTCCTCGTCGCGGGTCCGGAGCCCGATCACCATCGGGGTGGCGTCGAGGTAGCTCCCCAGCCGCCGAAGCTCCGCCCCCGTCGCGGCGTCCAGCGCGTCGACGTTCCCGAGAATCTTCACGAACAGGAGGTCCTCGCCGCGCCGCGCCGCGAGGTCGAAGCTCTTGGGCCGGATCGCACACCGGTCGCTGACGCGAAAGCCCGCGTCGCGGAGCATCGCCGTCAGGTTCTCGACCAGCGCGGTCCGGGACACAGGTTAAACTAGACCTGCGCCTCTACAAATACGTTGTGTCGACCGGGAGCGGCCCCGTCCGGCGATCGGCCGCTCACGCGCCCGAAACAGTTTTGTACGACCGTCGGCGGCCGGTCGCGCGATGGAAACGCCGAAGCGCGTCGGGCGCGAACGACGGTCGTGAGCCAGAGCGCGGCCGAACCGCGTCCGGCAGCCGCGGTCCCCCGGGGTCCGGGGGCCGTTCGCCGCTCCTCGACCACGGCTCGTCTGGGAGGGTCGCCGTGACGCTCGTTGCACTCGACGACACCGACGCCCGCGACGGAATGTGTACGACCTACCTCGCGGCGCGACTCGCGGACGAACTCGCGCGCGAGTACGCCGTCGAGCGACGCCTCCTGGTCCGGCTCAACCCGGCCGTCGCGGCGAAGACGCGGGGCAACGCCGCCTGTGCCGTCCACACGGCGGCGCCCGCCGACGAGGCCCGGCGGGTCGCGAGCGACCTGGTCGACCGCCACGCCGCGACGGGCGAGCGCACGAGTCCCGGTCTCGTCGTCGCGCCCGGCGACCCCGAGGCGGTTCCCCGGGGCGTCCGGAGCTTCGCCCGCGTCGCCGTTCGTGACCATCTCGCCGTCTCTGACGCCCTCGCGACGGCCGACGCCGCGGGCTACGCCTACGAGGGGTGGGCGGGCGGACGGGGGCGGATCGGCGCGCTCGCGGCCGTCGGCGCGTGGGCCGCGTTCGACGAGTGGACCCACGAGCGCCTCGTCTACCGCCCGCGCGAGCGGTGGGGGACCGAGCGCGAGGTCGACGAGGCCTCCGTCTTCGCGGCTGCCGCCGACGCCTACCCCGCGGCGTGGGACACGGTCGACCGGGAGGCGGACGAGGCCGTCTGCGTGCCCGCCACGCCCGGACCCGTGCTGTTCGGGATTCGCGGCGACGGGGCGGACGTCGTCGAACGCGTCGCCGACCGGATCGACCACGAACCCGCGGCGCGCGCGGCGACCTTCGTCACGAATCAGGGGACCGACGCCCACCTCCGCGACGCCGCGCTCGCGGCCGTCGAGCGCGGGCGGTCGTACCGCGTCGACGCGACGGTGGCCACCGAGCCAGCGACCCGCGCCGGCGGGCACGTCCACCTGACGCTGCGGGACGGCGGCGCCACCCTCCCGGCGGTCGCGTTCGAGCCGACCAAGCGCTTCCGCGACCGGGTGCGCGCGCTCCGCGCCGGCGACCGCGTGACCGCCTGCGGCGAGGTCGGAGGCGGGTCGCTGAAACTCGAGAAGGTCGCGGTCCGGGCGCTGAACCGGACGGAGCGGGTCACACCGACCTGTCCCGACTGCGGCCGCTCGATGTCGTCGGCGGGCGCGAACGCGGGCTACCGGTGTCGGGACTGCGGGACGGCGTCGGGAGACAAGGTCGAACGGGTGGTCGAGCGCGCGGTCGAGGAGGGGTGGTACGAGGTCCCGCCGCGGGCGCGCCGACACGTCGCGAAGCCGCTGGTTCGCGGTGGGTTCGACGGGCCGACACACCCGGAACGGTAGCCCCGTCTACGCCGGCTCGGCCAGCGGGTCGAGCAGCGCGAGGTCGTGGAGCCGGGAGTCGCCGGTGAGTTCCGGGTGGAAGGCAGTGGCGACGACGGGGCCCTGACGCACGGCGACCGGGCGGTCGTCGACGGTCGCGAGGACCTCGACGGTCGCGCCCACCTCGGCGACGGCGGGCGCGCGGATGAAGACGGCAGGAAACGGCTCGTCGAGGCCCGTCACGTCGAGGCTGGCCTCGAAGGAGTCGCGCTGACGGCCGAAGGCGTTGCGGTCGACGGCGACGTCGAGGAGGTCGAGCGTCTCGACGCGGTCGTCGCGGGCGTCGCGCGAGACGACGATCAGCCCGGCACAGGTCGCAAACAGCGGCTTGCCGGCGTCGACGTGGGCGACGACTTCGGGCGCGATGTCGCGGCGGCCGAGCAGCCGCGAGATGGTCGTGGACTCGCCGCCGGGGAGCGCGAGCGCGTCGCAGTCGGGGACGACGCCCGCGTTCCGGATCGCGACGCCGGAGACGTCGAGACCACGCCGGGCGCCGGCACGTTCGACTGCGGAGACGTGTTCGGCCACGTCGCCCTGGACACCGACAACGCCAACGCGCATCAGACGCCGCGGTCCTGGATCTGCTCTTCTTCGGACATGTCGGCGTTAGACTGGCCTTTCATGCCGTCGCCGGCGGCGCCGGCGATGCGCGCGAGCGCCTCCGGGTCGTCCCAGTCGTTGACCGCGTCGACGACGGCCGCCCCCATCCGTTCGGGGTCCTCGGCGCCGAAGATGCCCGAGCCGACGAAGATGCCGTCACAGCCGTGTTGCATCATCAGCGCCGCGTCGGCGGGCGTCGCGATACCGCCGGCGGCGAAGTTGACGACCGGCAGCCGGCCCATCTCGGACGTCTCGTGGACGAGGTGTGCGGGCGCCTCGTGTTCGCGGGCCCACTCCTCGCGCTCCTCGTGGTTCATGCCCGAGAGCTTCCGGATCGCACGCTGGATGTTGCGCTGGTGGGTGACGGCCTGGTTCACGTCGCCGGTGCCGGCCTCGCCTTTCGTGCGGATCATCGCCGCGCCCTCGTCGATCCGGCGCAGGGCCTCCTGGAGGTTGCGCGCGCCACAGACGAACGGGGCGGTGAACTCGCGCTTGTCGATGTGGTAGCGCTCGTCGGCGGTCGTGAGCACCTCCGACTCGTCGATCATGTCGGCGCCGGTCGCCTCGAGAATCTGCGCCTCGGCCGTGTGGCCGATCCGCGCTTTCCCCATGACGGGGATCGACACCTCGTCGATGATCTGCTCGAGCGCACCGGGGTCGGCCATCCGCGCGACGCCGCCGCGCTTGCGGATATCGGCCGGCACTGACTCGAGGTGCATCACCGCGACGGCGCCCGCGTCCTCGGCGATACGCGCCTGTTCGCGGGTGACGACGTCCATGATGACGCCGCCCTGTTGCATTCGCGCGAACCCGCGCTTGATCAGGTCGGTCCCGCGGCTTAGATCCTCTAGATCGGTCGGCTCAGCCATACGTGTTCTTTGTCCCGCATCGGCTAATGCTTGTCGCAACACGCGCGCGCGGGCACGAAGTGAAGTACCGCCAGCCCCTCTGTCCGGGCGTGACAGAGACGCGGACCGAGCGCGACGGCCTCGTCGCGCGCTACGGCGAACGCGACGGCGAGCGACTGCTGACCTTCGAGCGCGACGGACGCACCGCGACCGTCGCCCAGAACCTCGACGGCTACGCCATGCTGATGGTCAGAGACGCGAACGGCGACGAACTGGAGCGGTACTACGGCTTCGACATGGCGCTCGACCACGCCGCGGAGCTACTGGGGGTCGCGCCGACCGACCTGCCGGTGCCCGACGAGGCGGCAGACATGGGGATGTAGACGGCTGCCCGGCGACTCCGGGCGTCACTCGGTCTTCAACCCGCTCCCGGTGAGCGGGACGACCACGTCCTCGTCCGGCCCGACGGCGCCCGTCTCGCGCAGCGAGTCGAGCGCCGCCGGCGCGACGGCACAGGTCGGCTCGACGTACAGGCCGGCGCGGTGCAGCCGGGAGAGCGTCGCCTCGGTCGTCTCGCGGTCGACCGCGAGGACGTCGCCGTCGGTCGACTCGACCGCGGACAGGATCTCGGCGCGACGGGCCGGCTCCGCGATCTGGATGCCGTCGGCGGCGGCGTTGTCGCCGGCGGCCGCCTCGGGCCCGTGGCGCGCGGCGACCATCGGCGCGGTCCCGGCCGCCTGTGC
The DNA here is from genome assembly GCA_042217165.1 of Haloferacaceae archaeon. Taxonomy (GTDB): domain Archaea; phylum Halobacteriota; class Halobacteria; order Halobacteriales; family Haloferacaceae; genus A07HB70. Next base: position 17,402 of record JBDGTD010000068.1, read on the forward strand.
GCCGTAGAGCCGGGGGACGCGCTCTGTCCAGCCGGCCTCGACGAGCGTCCGGAAGCCGCGGTAGGCGCCGAGGAACAGCGTTCCGTGGCCGAGCGGCGACACCACCGCGTCGGGAGCCCGCCAGTTCCGCCGGGCCGCGACCTCGTACGCCCACGTCGCGGTGCCGGCGAGGAAGGCCGGACACCACGCGTGACTGGCGTACCACGCGTCGCCGTCCTCGACGGCCGCGACACAGGCCTCGGTGACGGCTCGCCGGCCGCCCTCGACGCGGACGGGCGTCGCGCCCGCAGCCTCGATCGCCCGGAGCTTGGCCGGCTTGACCGACGCGGGGACGTAGATCTCCGCGTCGAGTCCCGCGCGGGCGGCGTAGGTCGCGAACGCCGCGCCCGCGTTGCCCGAGGAGTCGTCGACGATCCGTTCGACGCCGAGGTCGAGGGCGCGTGCGACCGTCGTCGTCGCGCCGCGGTCCTTGAACGACCCGGTTGGCGAGACGGACTCGAGTGTCACCCGCGTCTCCCACTCGGGCGCCGCGACCTCCGGGGTGAACCCCTCGCCGAGGCTGGCGCGGGCGTCGAACGGGTCGGGAATCAGGTCCGCGAAGGCCCACAGACCGCGGTCGCGGTCGAGGTTCGCGGGGTCGGGCGGGTCCGGGGGCAGGTCGGACGCGGGCGGGGACTCGTACGAGAGCGGCGCGCCGCAGGCGCAGCGCCAGCGGTCGTCGAACGTCGCGCCGCAGTCGGGACAGGCGAGTCGGGCGGGCATCAGTAGCTGTCGAGGTCGGTCCCGACGGAGCAGACGTACTCGCCGGAGGCGACCTGCGGGAGGCGCCGGGAGCGCCAGAAGATCCCGGGCGAGTCGGCAGTGACCCGGGCCTTTCGCCCGCCGAACACGTCGGTCACGTCGAAGAGGGGGTCGCCGGGCGAGACGCGGTCTCCGAGGTCGGCCCGGAGGTCGACGATGCCACCCGCGGGCGAGCCGTACTGGTCGAAGCCGGTCGCGCGGGTCTGCTCGTCGGCCTCGACACGCCCGTCGAGGAAATCGTAGCCCCGGAGGACGTTGAACACGCCCGCGACGCCGTTCGCGATCGAGTCGTCGTCGAAGCCGACGCTCCCGCCGAGTTCGGGGTCGATAGTCGGGATACCGTCGTCGGGCGCGACCCGCGCGAGCTGGCCGTCCGGCCCCTTCTGGTCGAGGATGTGGCCACAGCCGAACGTCTTCGCCAGCTGGAGGCACTCGCGGTGGAGACGGTGGCGCCGGCCACACCGCACCCGGACCTCGTCGATCATCCGCGAGGTCGAGCCCTGGTGGAGGTCGACCACGAGGTCCGCCTCGCTCGCCAGCGCGTAGGTGGCAGAGGCGATGCGCTCGCTGGAGGTGCCCTCGCTGTCCCCCGGGTACGCACGGTTCAGCTTCGTGTCGTCGATCGGATTCCGGTGTTCGCCGACCAGGAAGCCGTGGTAGTTCACGACGCCGACGACGACGACGCTGCCCGCGAGGTCGGTCGGGTCGAGCCGCGGGACGACCCGCGAGACGACGCCGACGCCGTTGACCTCGTCGCCGTCGCTCGCCGCCTGGAGGTAGAGCCGGTCGCCGCCGCGGGCGCCGTTGACCACCGCAACCGGGAGCCCGACGGTTCCCCCGTCGCGCCCCTCACCAACTGCCAGCCGACCGGTGGCAATCTCACCGGGTTCGGCGCTCGCCGTCCCGACCGTGATCATCGTACGTTGGACGGTCCGGCCCACCCTTTAGCCGTTCGATCGCGGCGACAGACGCGGGGTGCCGGGGGTCCAGCGAGGCGGCTCCGGGCGGGAGTACAGGGAGAGCGACCCGCACGACCCGCGCGGGCCGAGCCGACGGACGTTTGTCCCCGCGGCCCCACCCGCCAGACGTGAGCGAGACAGAGGCCGGCGCGGAGACGAGCGGACGCGAGACGCCGCCCGACGGCCGCCCCGAGCGCCCCGGCGTCGGCCCGCTGGTCGAGCGCCTGCGGGTGCGCCGGAACGCGCTCGTCGGTGCGGCCGTCGGCGTCCTCGTCGCCGCGCTTCTCTACGCCGTTCGGGTGGGAGAGCTCCTCGGGCCGTTCTCGGGAACCCAGTCGTTCCCGGTCGTCGGCCCCGAGGGCTGGTTCCTCCTCCTCGCGTTCGTCCTCGCCTCCTCGACGGCGGTCGTCGTCGCGACACTCCTGACGCTCGTGACGGGGTACGCGGTGGTGCGCGAGGCGACCCGCGAGACAGGAGCGGGCAGCGAGCCAGGAGAGACGGGCGGGCCGGACGACTAGTCGAACGACCGGTCCGAGCCGACGAACGCCGCGAGGCGGTCCGCGCTCCCGCGGGTCCCCTTCGCGATGAGGACGTCGCCCGCGTCGACGCTGGTGTCCGGCCCGGGGGACAGCACCCACTCGTCGCCCGGCCGACGGACGGCGATGACGCGCATCCCCGTCTCGGTGCGGACGCCCCCGCGGTCGCCGAGGGTCGCCCCGGCCATGGTCGACCCGGGCTCGACCGCCAGCCGCACGATCACCTCGTCTGACTCCTCTACCGCCGCGGCGACGACCGGGTGGGCGTCGATGCCCCACAGCACGCCCTCGCCGAGTTCGAGTGCGGCGTCGCTTATTACCTCCGTGGCGGAGGCGAGCTGCATCAGGCCGCGCAGGGCGGTCGGGTCCTCGACCCGGCCCGCGGCGCGGAGCGCCCACGCCTCCAGTATCGACTTCTGGCTGTCGACCTCGACCTCCAGCTCCGCGACCTCCTCGGCCAGCGCCTCGCTGTCGAAGAGGACGGCGCCGTAGGCGAGATCGACCGCGAGCTCCGAGACGTCTTTCATCAGGACGATAGTCCGGACGGCGCGTTCGAGGTCGTCTATCTCCGGCTCCGGGACGGCAGGCGGGACGTAGCGCTCGCCGGTGACGAGTTCGTAGACGTCGGTGACGTGGTCCTCGTTGCCGCGCAGGAGGACGACGTCGCCCGGGCGCAGGACGGTCTCGCGGTCGGGGTCGAGCAGCCACTCGCCCTCGCGCCGCATGGCGATCACCCGGACGCCCGTCTCGGTCTCCATGTTGACGTCGTCGAGCGTGCGGTCCGCGAACGGTGACTCGGGCGCGACGGTCCCGCGGACGAGCGTCTCTACCGCGTCGGGGAGCGCCGCCCGGAGCGCGTCGGGCATCCCGATGTCCTCGATGACGATCTTCGCGATGTCGCCCGCGGCGTCGGCGATCTTCTCTGCGGCGCCGACGACGCCGAGGACGGGAGCGAGCCGTTCGGCGTCCTCGGGGTTGCGCGCGGCGAGCAGGAGGCTCATCCGTGCGCGCATCTCCAGGAGGTCCATCTGCTCTTCCAGGTCGAGGACCTCTTCGGCGACCTCCGAGCTCCCCAGCAGCACCGACGAGTACGAGAGGTCGATCAGTAACTCGGCGGTGTCTTTCATCTCGGCCAGCACCTCCTTGACGCTGACCGGCTCGTACTCGACGTCGCCGGGGTCCATCGTCGGGGGGAGCCGGCGCGTGTGCAAAAGTCTCCCGACCGACGACAACGCTTTTCGCCCCACCGACCGACCGGCGCCACATGAGTTCAGAGCAGACGGGGACGGAGCTCAAGCGAGGGCTGGAGGGCGTCCTCGTCGCAGAGTCGTCGCTCAGCGAGATCGACGGCGACGAGGGGCGGCTGATCTACCGCGGGTACCCCATCGACGACCTCGCCCGGGAGGCGAGCTACGAGGAGGTGCTCTATCTCCTCTGGCACGGTGAACTCCCGACCCCGGCGCTTCTCGACGCCTTCCGCGACGGGATGGCGGCCGCGCGCGACCTCGACGACGAGGTACTCGACACGATCGAGTGTCTCGCCCGCGCCGGCGAGAGCCCGATGGCCGTGATGCGGACCGTCACCTCGATGCTGTCGGCGTACGACCCCGACGCCGACGGCGAGGACGCCCAGTCCATCCCCGCGAACGTCCGGAAGGGCCGGCGGATCACCGCGAAGCTCCCGACCGCGCTCGCGGCGTTCGACCGCCTCCGGCGCGGCGAGGAGCCGGTCGACCCCAACCCGGACCTCGGCCACGCCGCGAACTTCCTCTACATGCTCAACGACGAGGTGCCCGACGACGTCGCCGCCGAGACGTTCGACATGGCGCTCGTCCTCCACGCCGACCACGGGGTCAACGCCTCGACGTTCTCCGCCCGGGTCACGGCCTCGACGCTCGCGGACCTGCACTCCGCGGTGACGAGCGCCGTCGGGACGCTCTCGGGGGCGCTCCACGGCGGCGCGAACCAGAACGTGATGCGGATGCTCCTGGAGGTCGACGAGAGCGGCAAGGACCCCCTCAAGTGGGTCCAGGACGCCCTCGCGGAGGGCCGGCGCGTCGCCGGCTTCGGCCACCGCGTTTACAACGTCAAGGACCCTCGGGCGCGCATCCTCGGCGAGCGCTCGGAGGCGCTGGGCGTCGAGAGCGGCGACGAGAAGTGGTTTCGCTACTCCGAGGCCATCGAGCAGTTCATGGCCGAGGAGAAGGGGATCGCCCCGAACGTCGACTTCTACTCCGCGTCGATGTACTACCAGATGGGGATCCCGATCGACCTCTACACCCCCATCTTCGTCGTCAGCCGCGTCGGCGGCTGGATCGCCCACATCCTCGAACAGTGGGAGGACAACCGGCTCATCCGCCCGCGGGCGCGGTACGTCGGCCCGGAGAACCGCGAGTTCGTCCCCGTCGACGAGCGGTAGACCCCGGTTCACGTTCACTTTCACTTTCACTCCGCACGGCGTGGGTTTACGTCGGGTCGGTGTCTCTCCCCAGATGCGGGATCCACACGTTCTCCCCCCTTCGCGGTGCCCCCCGCGACCCCCCTTTCGAACCGAAACCGTGAACCCGGTGGCAGGCCGCCAGAGCGTATGCTCTCTCTCTCAGACGTCGAGGCGGCCCGCGACCGGGTCGCGGACGTCGTACGGCACACGCCGCTCGAGTTCTCGCCGGGGTTCTCCGAGCAGACAGGCGCAGAGGTCCACCTCAAACTCGAGAACTTTCAGCGGACGGGCGCGTTCAAGATCCGCGGGGCGCTCAACCGGATCCAGACGCTCTCCGAGGAGGATCGGGCGGCGGGCGTGGTGACCGCCAGCGCGGGCAACCACGCGCAGGGCGTGGCGCTGGCGGCGACCCGCACCGGCGTCGACTCGACTATCGTGATGCCCGAACACGCGCCGATCTCGAAGGTCCAGGCCACCGAGGAGTACGGCGGCGACGTCGTCCTCTACGGCGAGGACTACGACACGGCCGCCGAACGCGCCCACGAGATCGAGGCCGAGGAGGGGATGACGTACGTCCACGCCTTCGACGACGAGGCCGTGATGGCCGGGCAGGGCACCATCGGGCTGGAGATAGTCGAGGACTGCCCGAGCGTCGACACCGTGGTCGTCCCGGTCGGCGGCGGCGGCCTGATCTCCGGGATCGCGACCGCGGCGAAGGGGATCGACCCCGACGTGCGGGTGATCGGCGTCCAGGCGAAAGGCGCCGCGAGCGTCCGCCGGTCGCTCTCGCAGGGGACGGTGTACGAACGCGACGAGGTCGAGACCATCGCGGACGGCATCGCCACCCGGCGGGTCGGCGACCTCACCTTCGACGTGATCCGCGAGCGCGTCGACGAGGTGGTGGAGGTCAACGACGAGCAGACCGCCGTCGCGCTCACGGCGCTTCTCGAACAGGAGAAGGCGCTGGTCGAGGGGGCGGGGGCGGTGGCGCTCGCGGCGCTCCTCGAGGGCGAGTTCGACTACCGCGAGGACGAGGTGATAGTGCCCGCGCTCTGTGGCGGCAACATCGACCTGAACGTCCTCACGACGGTCGTCCTGCGGGGGATGATCGCCACCGGCCGCTACCTGAAGATCGAGACGGTACTGAAAGACCGGCCGGGCGCGCTCCGCGAACTGTCGGAGATCATCGCAGAGCAGGGCGCGAACATCACCGCGTTTCACCACGACCGCACGGCACGGGACGTGGCGATGCGGGACGCGCGCGTGGAACTCGAACTCGAGACCAGGGGCCCGGAACACGTCGAGCGACTGCTCGGCGCGCTCGCGGCCCGGGGCTACGACGTCGAGGTGCTGACCCACGAGGCCGGCGAGGTCCTCTAGGTCGCCCTCTGCCGGAGCGTCGGCGCTCGTCGAGGGCTCGTCGCCTTCGGCCGATGCCGGAGACGGCGCCGGTGACGAGCGCGACGCGTCCGGGTTGGACACGGACGGGACGCCCGCGCGGGTCGGGTCGGGCGCGTGGTCAGTCCCGCCGTCGTCTCCGTCTCGGGGCCTCCACAGCCGACGGCCGCGAGCGAACGTCCCGCTTATGCGACGGAGAGCCGAACGGCGGGCGTGAACCGAGTCTTCGAGACGGCCGTACCCGGGTCGGTCGCGTGAGTCCGCGGACGCGTTCTGCGCTCCTGTGGGGGGCGGTCGGCGCGTTCGCCTTCCTCGCACTGGGACAGGGCTACCGGCTCGTCGCCGCTCTCGCCGTCGACACGCCCGGCCTCCTCGGCGTGGCCGCCCTCGTCGGCGGCGTGACGGCGCTTCTGGCCTACGTCGCGGAGCCGCGGCTGGCACGACTGGGCCAGAACGAACAGCGTTAAGAGTCGCAGTCGGCTATCTTCGGGTTGAGCCGGGATGGCCGAGTGGTAAGGCGCACGCCTGGAAAGCGTGTTCCCTCTGGGATCGGGGGTTCGAATCCCTCTCCCGGCGCTGCTGTCGCCGACGACGACCGAGCGGCGCATCCCGTCGCGCCGCTCGCTGGAGGCGACGACGCGGTGACGAGCAGGATTCGAAACAGGGGTGGTGAGCGAGCGAACGAGAGACCGTGGTTCGAATCCCTCTCCCGGCGTACCTCACGCCCTGTCAGCGCCGCCCGGTGTGTGGTTCGGCACGGCGAGGTCGGGCGCGGCGGGTCGTAACCCGCACGGCGAGCGAAGCGGCCGTATTCGTCTTCGCTGCTCCTGTCGCCGGTACCCCGAGCGACACGGCTCATCGGCACACTGCCCGGCGACGGAGGTCGGGTGAGCGTCGGTACTCAGCGGTGCGAATCCACGCCGGGCACGCGTCTGACGGCCCAGCCGCGACCGCCGGCGCGCCCCGTCACTCCGCCAGCAGGTGCCGGTCCAGATACGTAACGAGCGTCTCGCGGGTGCGAGCCACCGTCTCGGGGTCGTCGAGCGAGACGCCGCGGATCATCGTCCCGAGCAGCGTGGTGTGGACGAACTCGGCGGCCTCGTCGGGGTCGACCCCGGAGTCGAACCGGCCCTCCTCGATGCCCCGGCGGATCACGTCCGCGAACGCCGACCGGATGATCGTATCCGAGCGCCGGACGAGTTCGCGGTGGCCCTCGTCGTGGGGGGCGGCGGCGCGGATCTCGAGGAGAACCCGTCGGAACTGCGCCTCCTCGTCGTCCATCGGGACGGGGACGATACGGTCGACCAGGGTCAGAAGATCGTCGTGCGGGTCCGCGCCGTCGACGGTCAGGCGTTCGGCGAGTTCGTCGAGGAGATGTCGCAGGAAGTCGGTGAGGAGTTCGTGCTTGTTCTCGTAGTGGTAGTAGAGCAGCGATTTCGACTTCTCGAACTCGTCGGCGATATGCTGGATCGTCGTCTCGTGGTAGCCGTGGCGACAGAGCGCGCGGTAGGTGGCCTCGCGGATGGCCGACTGGACGTCCGGGGCGTCGTCGAAGTCGGTGTCCGGGGCCGTCACGATGCTATGATACGAGAGGGAGACGCAAAAACCGCTCGCCCTCGGTCTGACGGCGTCAGGCGCCGCGGCCGAGGGCGCGCTCGACCCGGTGGAGGACCACGAGCGTCGGCGGGAGCGTCGCGAGGGCGGCCACGAGCGTCAGGGCGATGACGCCGACGGTGAGGAAGCCGAAGTCCGCGATGATCGGGAACGGCGAGGCCGCGAGCGCGGAGAAGCCGAAGACGGTCGTCATTCCCGACACCGAGATGGCCTTGCCGACCCGCGTCGCGGCCGTCTCCACCGCGTCGAGCGGCGAGACGCCCGCCCGTTCGACCTCCTCGTAGTACCGCTCCATCACGATCACGGTGTACTCGGCGCCGATGCCGACGGTGAGCGCCCCGAGACTCGCGCCCAGCGGCGACACGCGGATACCCAGCCCGTACATGTAGAGGTTCTGCCAGCCGACGACGAACGCCATCGGGACGAGCGGCGCGACCGCACGCGTCGGGTCGCGGTAGTAGAGCAGGAGGGCGAGCAAGACGAACCCGAAGCCGAGCGCCGTGGTTGTGGTGCGGCTCTCGATCTGGTCGATGATCGACGGCGTCGAGACCACGCTCGTCCCGGTCAACTCGGCGTCCACGCCCGACGGGGGGCGGGAGAACTGCAGCGCGGACCGGACGTTCGAGATGAACGAGAGGGTCTCGTCCGTCGAGAGCCCCGAGCGACTCACGACGACGATCCGGCCGTAGCCCTCGGTGACGAAGCGCTGGCGCTCCATGGGGGGTGCCCGCGCGAGGGCTCGCTCGACCCCCGCCTCCGTCCTGGGGAGTCGCCCGTCGTTGTAGCGCCGGACCACGTCCGCGGGCGTCTGGACGCCGACGACGCTCGGGGTGCCGGTCGCGACGCGGTCGAACCGCGCCATCCACCGCAGGGTTTCGGGGTGGGTCACCTCGCCCGCCACGAGGACGTCGAACTGGACCGCCGACCCGCCGCCGGTCTCGGCGCGGAACTGCTCTAAGTCGAGCAGCGCGGGGAGGTCCTGCGGGATGAACTCCTCGGTGTCCGCGAGGGTCTCGAGCTGGGTCCCGGCGTAGAACCCGCCGGTAGTGAGCAGCGCGGCGACGACGAGGACGAAGACGGGGTGGGCCGCGAGCGCGCGCGACCCGGTCCCGAGCGCACGCCCGAACCGTCCGGGGTCGGCCTCGTCGTCTGCGGCGCTCGCGCCGTCGGCGGGGGCCGGACGCTCGGGGGTGTCGCCCTCGCCGGACTGCCCGGCCGTCGGCGGCTCGTCGGCAGGAGTTCCGCCGTCGGCCGCGGTCGCCGCCCGGGGCTGCTCCTGTCCGCCGTACTCGCCCCGGAGGCGCGCCCAGAGCGTGAGGACGGGCACGAGGACGAGAAGCGCCGCGAGGAAGGTGAGGAGCACCCCGAAGATGGAGGTCTGGGCGAACCAGACGAACGCGGGCGAGTTCCGCGTCGAGATCCAGGTCGCGCCGAAGCCGAGCGCGGCGGCGACCATCGCGACGAGGACGGCGGGGCCGATACTCGAGAGCGCGCGAGGGAGCGCCTCGCGGGGCGGGGCCCGCGCGAGTTCCTCCTCGTAGCGCTGGTGGAACTGGACCGAGTAGTCGATCCCGAGTCCGATCAGGATGGGGAAGACGGCGCTGGTGAGCGTCGAGTTCGGGATCCCCGCGTAGCCGATGGCGCCGAAGGTGTAGATCACGCCCACGAAGACGGCGACGACGGGGAGCAGGCGGAGCCGGACCCCGCGGAAGAGAAAAAAGAGCGCGACGACCATCAGGCCGACCGCGAGGCCGAGTTGCTGCTGGGTCGAAGACTGGATCGCCGTAGAGAGCTGCGCCGAGAACGCGGCCTGCCCGGTGATGGTCACGTCCACGCCGGCCGGGAACTGCGCCCACTCGCTCGCCCGGACGGCGTCCGTGTAGACGGGGCGTTCCTGTTTCTGTGAGAGACCGGAGGCGAGGATGATGTCGACGAACGCGGCGTCTCCGGTCTCGACGACGCGGGCGATCTTGGCCTCGTCGCCCGGGATCGTCCCGTAGGTCGCCCGCACGCGGTCGGCGGGGCTCACCACGGCGACGACGTTCTCGCGGGCAGAGAGCCGGCGGTCGAAGCGGTCGATCGCCCGCATCGTTCGGGGGTCGGTCACCTGTCCCCGGATGAGGACGGCGACCGTCGAGCGGTCGAAGGTGTCCTGGAAGCGTTCGAGCGTCGGGTTGTCGGCGGTGAACGCCTCGTTGCCGGTGACGCTCGTGATCTGTGCGGCGCCCCCGAACGCGGCGAGGAGGAGGACGACGGCGACGGCGATGACCACGAGCGGGTGGCGCTCTATCGTCGCGCCGACCGCCGCGAAGGCCGAGCGGAGCACGCTACCGCCGCCGCAGGAGGACGTAGGCGCCCCCGGCGAGAACGATCACGGCTCCGACCCCGATCGGCGCGACGGGCAGACCACCGTCCGCCTCGTCCACGGGCACGCCGACGGGCAGGCCGTCAGTGAAGCGCGTGTCGCCGTCGGGTTCGTCGTAGCGCACCTCGACAGAGGAGTCGTAGGTCTTCGGGAGTGCGGAGCCGGTGGCGCTGACGGTGAACGTCGCAGTGGCGGTCTCGCCCGGGGTCAGCCGACCGAGGAAGGCGCCGTCGTCGGCCGACGAGATGGGGTCGGTCGGGAAGAAGCGAGCGCTGGCCGCCGAGACGGGGACGTCACCGTCGTACCGGAGCGTCACGTCGAGCGTCGCGGAGCCGCCGGGCGAGAGACTCGTCGAGACGCTCGTCACCACGAACTGCGACTGCTGGGGGTCGATCGTCATCGCCCGGCGCAGGGCGTCGTCGGTCGTCCTGACCTCACCCGCCGCGTTCTCGTACTCGACGGTGAACGCGAAGCTGTTGGTGCCCGGCTGGGCGTCCTCGGCGACCGAGACGGTGAACGAGACGGGCGCGGACTCGCCGGGCGCGAGGTCACCCACGGCGGCCTCGCCGCTCGTCGGCGTCACCGGCGAGCCCGGAGTACCCTGTAACTGCACCGCGACCTGTCGGGCGGGCGCCTCGCCGACGTTCACGAGGTCGGCGGTGATCCGCGCCTCGCTCTCGCCGACCCGGAACCGCTCGGTCTCGACGTTCCGGAGCGCGAACGCCCGTTCTGCGCCGACGGTCACCCCGATAGTCCGGGGGTCTGCCTGCCCGGTCACGCCGTTCGTGTTCTCGAAGGAGATGTTCGTCCGGACCGGGTACGAACTGGGGACGGCCTCGTCGGTCGCGCCCACCCGGACCGACACCTCTCGCGACTCACCCGGCGCGAGCCGACCGACGAAGACCCCCGTCTGGCGCTGGGGTGCGTTCGTCGGCCCGAAGTACAGTTCGGGCGCGCCCGTCGAGAGCCCGAGACGGGTGTCCGTAGCGACCCGTGTCCCGACGTTCTCGACGGTCACCGCGAGTCGGTCCGTGTCGCCCGCGTAGAGTCCGTCGGTCCCGGCCGTGGTCACCCGGAACTGTGGTCGCGCCTCGACGCGGAGCGAGACGGTCGTGCGGACCGTCTCCGTCGTCGTCACGAACTCCGGCTGCCGGAACTGGTCGAAGATGATCGCCCGGGTGTAGGTGTACTCGACCCGGACCGGCACCTCGTACGTTCCCGGGGAGACGTTTCCGACCTCTAACTGGTAGTCGAGGGGGACCGACTGGCCCGTGGGGAGCGTCCCGAGGGTACGGGTGCCCGTCTTGACGTCGATCGGCGCGTCGATCCCCGACTCGACGACGTCGACCCGGACGTTCCGCGCGGTCGTCACCTGCCGTTCGTACTGCGGGTTCTGCGGGTCGCCCTGGTCGAGCGAGCCGTCGTTCGTCACGACGACCGTCAGGCCGGCGGCCGAACTCGCCCGGACCGGGCCGGTCGGAGAGGAGACTGCGACGTCCGGTTGCCCGATGACGGCGGTGTTCGCGCCCGCTGGGAGGGAGAGCGCGGCCAGCACGAGGAGGACCGAGAGCGACAGTGCCGCGACGCGTCGGCTGCTCATACCACTGAACGTGCGGTCAGGCGGTTAACACTGACGACATCCGGCGAGCATATATAAACAGGGGGTGAACCGGCGACGACCGCGGCGTGTGATCCGTTCCCGTGATCCGGCGCGAGGCGGAGTTGGCCGCGGGTTTCGGCGCGGATGGCGCCCGGGCGAGGCCGAGTTCGGTTCCGCCACGTTGATATAGAACGGCAAGACAACTCCGTGTGATATGAGCCAGCGACGGATGGCGGGCCAGCCCGTCATGATCATGGGCGAGGAAGCCCAGCAACTGCGGGACCGCGACGCCCAGGAACACAACATCTCGGCGGCGCGGGCCGTCGCGGAGGCGGTCCGGACGACGCTCGGACCGAAGGGGATGGACAAGATGCTCGTCGACTCGACGGGCGACGTGACCGTCACGAACGACGGCGTGACCATCCTCAACGAGATGGACATCGACAACCCGACCGCCGAGATGATAGTGGAGGTCGCCCGGACACAGGAGGACGAGGCGGGCGACGGCACCACCACGGCGGTCGCGGTCGCGGGCGAGCTGCTGAAGCAGGCACAGGACCTGGTCGAACAGGACGTCCACCCGACGACGATCGTCCGCGGGTTCACCGACGCGAGCGAGGTCGCACGCTCGGAGATCGAGGAGGTCTCGACCCCGGTCGACGGCGACGAGGCGCTCCTGCGCGCGGTCGCCGAGACGGCGATGACGGGCAAGGGCGCGGAGGCCAACAAGGAGATCCTGGCCGACATCGTCGTCGAGGCGGTCGAGACCATGACAGTGGCGGCCGACGACGGCAGCACCATCGTCGACCTCGCGTTCATCGAGTCCGGCACGGAGATCGGTCCGCCGGTCGAGGAGTCCGAACTCATCGACGGCGCAGTCATCGACAAGGACCCGGTCCATCCGGACATGCCGACAGAGGTCGACGACGCCCGGGTCCTGCTGACGCTCGACCCAATCGAGGCGGGCGAGCCCGACGTCGACGCCTCGGTGAAGGTGACCGACAGCAGCCAGATCGACGCCTTCCTCGACGCGGAGGAGGCAGAGCTGGAGGAGAAAGTCGAGTTCCTGAAAGAACTCGGCGTCGACGTGGTGATAGCCCAGAAAGGTATCGACGACGCCGCCCACCACTACCTCAAGGAGGCGGGGATCCTCGCGATGCGCCGGACGAAGAAGTCCGACATGCGGTTCCTGAAGGAGGTACTCGGCGCACGGGTCGTCAGCGACCTCGAGAGCGCGACCGAGGAGGACGTCGGGCGCGGCTCGGTCGAGTACCACGACGACACCGAGACGTTCCGGATCGAGGGACACGGCGAGGAGAGCCACGGCGTGACGATGATGCTCTACGGGTCGACCGGGGCCGTCGTCGACGAGATGGAGCGCGGCGTCGAGGACGCCCTCGATGTTGTCGCGACCGCCGCGGGTGACGGGCGAGTCGTCCCCGGCGGGGGCGCGGTCGAGATCGAAGTCGCCCGGCGTCTGCGCGACTACGCCGACTCCGTCGAGGGGCGCGAACAGCTCGCGGTCGAGGCGTTCGCGGACGCCCTCGAGATCGTCCCGCGGACGCTCGCCGAGAACGGCGGCCTCGACGCCATCGACACGCTCGTCGACCTCCGCTCTGCGCACGACGACGGCGCGGTCAACGCCGGTCTCGACGTGTTCACCGGCGAGGTCGTCGACAGCCTCGAGACCGGGGTCGTCGAACCGACCCGCTCGAAACAGCAGGCGGTCGCCTCCGCGGCCGAGGCCGCGAACCTCGTGCTCAAGATCGACGACATCCTCGACGCCGGCGAGGGCGACGACGACGAGGGCGGCCCGGGCGGCCCGGGCGGCGCCCCCGGCGGCATGGGCGGCATGGGCGGTATGGGCGGCGCGATGTGACGCTCGGGTAGGCCAGCAGTCCACGCTTCTTCTCGGACCCCACCGCGCGCGAGCGCCGCCGCTCGGCGTCGTGTCGACGAACGGACCGCGAGAATCGAGGGGAGGGCCGCGTCAGCAGGGTGGGGTGCCAGCAGACGGACGGCGGCGTTCGTTACCGCGCGAGTGCGGGACCGAGGTTTCCGTCCAGGCCGCCGTTCAGGAACGTCCGGACCGTGTCGAGGACACTCGACGCGCGGTCGGAGGCCTGCGAGGGGAGTTCCTCGGGCGGGCCGCGCTGGGCGTTCTCGTCGGCCGCGTCGGCAGAGTCCGCGTTCTCGTC
>JBDGTD010000060.1:0-24785 GCA_042217165.1 Haloferacaceae archaeon
TGGTTCCGTCGCGTTTTTTCACCTGGAGGGACTCCCACTCCGGACGTTCGTAGGTCGTGAACCGGAACGAACAGCGTCGGCACTCGCGCCGTCGCCGAACCGAGGCCCCGTCGGCGCTGGTCGCGGTGTCGACGACACTCGTACGGTCGTTCCCGCAGTCCGGGCAGTCCATGGTTGTCACTCGTTGACCCTCCAGTGGCTTAACCCCCATATGTGGGGGTGCTTCGTTCGAACCGCAATATCTGCTCTGACGCCGTGCCCACATAAGTTCTTCTCACTTCAGTTGTAGTAGCACAACTCAGATTGTCTTCGCGCCGGGGCGCGGTCCTCGTGGTCGCTCCCCGTCGACCTCGCGTGGCTGCCGGCGGACGCGATCCGTCTCCTTTTGCCCCCACACGACTGTGATCGCTCGGATGTCCTCCACGAAGACGAAAGCACTCGCAGTCGCCGTCGGACTCGTCGTCGTCCTGAGTCTGATCACCGGACTGCTGGCGTACCGACAGGTCCCCGAGGGACACGCCGGCGTCGAGAAAGAGTGGGGTGCCGTCACCGGCACCACGCTCGAGCCCGGCGCACACTGGAAGGTCCCGGTCATGACGACGGTCCAGGCCGTCGAGACGCGGCCGCGGACGTACACGATGAGCGCGACAGAAGGCGAGGGAGACCGGTCGCGGGCGGACGCGATCACGGTCAAGACGGTCAACGGCTCGTCCGTCGACGTCGACCTCACCATCCGGTACCGGATCAACTCGGCCGAGGCGGACACGTTCGTCGAGGACTGGAACCGCGAGAGTCAGATGGAAGCGCGGCTCATCCGCCCGACGATCCGGACGGTGCTGCGCGACGAGGCGTCGCGTCTCCAGACCACCGGACGTAACGCGATCTACACCCAGACCGGCCGTGCCGCGCTCGAGGAGGCCGCGCTCGGGGCGCTGCGAGAGGAGTTCGCGGACGAGCCGATCACCCTCGAAGCCGTCCAGGTTCGCAACATCGACCTCCCCGACCAGATCGACACGACGCTCGACCAGAAAGAACAGGCCAAACAGCAGGTCCAGGTCGAACTCGAGAAGGTGAAACAGGAGGAGGCCCGCGCACAGCAGAAGGTCGTCCAGGCCGAGGCCGACGCCAAGGCGATCGAGATCCGCGGCGAGGCGCTCCGCGAGAACCGGGTCGTCCTCCGGCAGCGCTACATCGAGGCGCTGAAAGAGGGGAACACGGTGTACGTCCCGACCGAGAGCGGCGGGATCACGCTCACCCGCGACGTGAACGGCACCGCCAACGCGACCGCCGTGAGCGGCTGACCTCCGCGGTCGGCGCCCCCTCGACCGACACGACCACCTCGACGGGTCGACCCCGTGCCGAGGTCACCGCCCTGCCGTGTACACCCCGTCCCATCTGCCGAAGATGTCGACCGGCGCCGGGCGTGTCTCCGCGAGACCACGGGTGACGACCTGACCCTTCTCCCGCCGCCGACTGGTCGCGTTCCGCTCCGGGAGCGTGCCGCTCGTGACGGCCGCCGCCACACCCAACTCGTTCGCGCCCGTCCCCTCGCCCGTGACGACCGATGCGCGCATCACCGACTCGCGGGTCCTCTACGACCCGCCGCTCTGGCGGATTACGTCCGCGAACGTCGCGCTGGCGACCGCGACCGGCCCGGACGGCCAGGTCGTCGAGGGCGTCGGCGCGACGCTGGTCGGCACGGGCCGAGCGGTCGCGACGGCCGAGCGGAGCGCGCGGGCGATGCTCGCACAGACCGACCTCTCCTACCGTGTCGGGACCGTCCTCGACGCGCGAGGGAACAAGCGCGTTCGGCTCGACCGGACGCAGGACCCGCCGCGCGTCGAGGTCAGCGGGGAGTCGTTCTGCGTCCGACACCTCGTTGCGATCACTGCGACCCCGAGCGACGACGCGGACACGTCGACGACGACGGTCGGCAAGGCGTGGCTCCGGAACCCGCTGAGCGTCGGGATCCACCACCAGTGTCTCGAGACCGCGGTCGCGGAGGCAGAGCGGGCGTTCGGCGGCGGGCCGAGCCGGTACTGACCGCGGGCTTAGAGTCCGCGGGTCGCGCTCACGAGGCCGTTGCCGACCTCGATCACCGCGGTCTGGCCGGGCCGGCCGCCGAGGACGCCGTCCACGACGTCGGTCGGGCCGCCGTCGAGCCGTGCGACCACCCGCGTCTGTCCGCGGGGCGCGACGTCGGCCGGACACCTGATTTCGCCGGGCGCGAGCTGGTACGTCACGACCGTCCGGCCGCCGGTCTCCCCGGCCGTCAGTTCGACGGTCACGTGGTAGCCACGGTCGCGGTCGTGGTTCCGGAGGACGAGTTCGGAACACCGGGCGTCGGCCCGGTCGCGGAGCCGCTCGGGAGACGGACGGAGTTCGGACACGGCTCACCGCCCCCCGATGTCGTCGGCGTGGTCGTCCGCGGCGAGCGTCGCGAGAATCAGCCCGCCGAGCACCGCCAGCACGGCCGCGGGCACGACCGCGCCGGCGGCGTAGGTCCCGACTCCGGCGCCGAGCGTCCCGCAGCCGAGCGCGAGCGGATAGAGCGACGCCGCGCCGGCGGGACTGTCGGTCGGGTCACGCGTCCGGCTCCCGACGGACACGGCTCACCCACCCCCTCCGGCGGCGCGACCTCGACCGGGCGTCGTGACGTCGGGGCTGTTCGCGGCGCGAGCGACCCGTGCGGCCGTTGCGACGGAGCCGACGAGCCTCGTGCCCTCGGGGGTGGACTCGTCACCTGTGGACCAGTGGACCATGACCGAGCGGTCGGTCCCGGGGACTGAAAGGGCGCCGAACGCTCAAACGGGCGTTGAACCTTTGGCTCCTCTCCGCCGTCGCTCCGGTGGGTCAGCGCGAGCGTGTCCGGGCACCGCTCCCGTCGGGGACGGCCGACCCGGCGGGAACGACGGCTACGCGGGCGTCGGTCTCACTCGACGACCACGTCGTCGAGCGCGTCGCGGAGCCGTGACGCCGTCCGGGTCGCAGACAGCGCGGCCGGCGCCGTCCGGTAGGCGAGCGTCGCGCCGTCGCGACGCCCCGGTGACCCGACCACCGCGACGAGCGTTCCCGATGCCGTCCGGTAGTTGACCAGTTCCTCCCTCTCCGACGGCGCGAGCCCCCCGACCGCCGCCTCGATGCGGTCCCGCGCCGCGTCGAGGCCGATTTCGAGGTCGACAGACTCGAACGCCGGGCGGACCAGTTCTCGCTCGGGTGTCGTCATGGGTCAATCCAGAACCGTGGCGCTCCGCCGTGGAAAATCTATCGCGCGACGACGGCTGGTGGCCGTGTGGACGCCCGCTCAGGCCACGCGGTTCGCCAGCGTCTCGCCCGCCGCCAGCCGGCGCAGGTTCTCGCGGACGAGCGCCGCCACCCGCTCGTAGTACTCGTCGGTCGCCGCCGCCGCGTGTGGCGTCACGATCACCTCCTCTCGCTCCCAGAGCGGCGACTCTGGCGGGAGGGGTTCGGTCTCGAACACGTCGAGCGCGGCGCCGGCGATCCCACCCTCGTCGAGCGCCCTCACGAGCGCCGACTGGTCGACGACGCCGCCCCGCGCGACGTTGACGAGGTAGGCGTCCTCGCGCATCCGCGCGAGCGCTTGCTCGCCGACCAGCCCCTCGGTGCGGTCGGTGAGCGGCACCGCGAGGGCGACGAATCGGGCGTCCGAGACTGCCTCGAGGAGGGCACTCGACGGGTGGACCGTCTCGACGCCGTCGACGGGCGTCGGCGTGCGCTTGACCCCCGAGACGCGCATCCCGAGGGCGTCGGCACGCGTCGCGATCCCCCGGCCGAGCGTCCCGAGGCCCACGACACAGAGCGACTCGCCCCGGAGGGTAAACGGCTCGTCCCAGGCGGGCCGGGCCCACTCGCCGCGCTCCTGGTTCGACCGGTAGACGTGGAGCCGCCGGGCGAGCATCAGCATCGTCCCGAGGGCCGCCTCGCCGACGGCGTCGCCGTGAATGCCGGTGCTGTTCGTGAGCGCGACGCCGCGGGCCTCGAACGTCTCGAGCGGGAACCGGTCGACGCCGGCCTGGATCGAGTGGACCCACCGGAGGTCGGCGTCGAAGACGGCGGGGTCGTGCGCGAACGTCACCAGCGCGTCACAGTCGGCGACGCCCGCGGCCGTCTCGACGACCCGCGCCGTCAGGTCGGGGTGGTCGTCGGCGAGCGACTCCCGCAGGACGGCCGGCGGGAACACCGCGTCGACGGAGTCGTGAACGCCAAGCGTGTCGATCACGGCCGGCGGGTCGTGACGGCGGGTAAAAAGTCGGTCGCGGGCGGACCGGTGATCCCGACCCCGTTCACGACGGTGGGGCCCTCAGCATACCGGAGCGACCGTGGCGGCGCGGCCGCGCCCGCGACCAGGCAGCCGAATCGCTCTCTCCACCAGAAGACACTCGGTCCGCCGTCGTCCACCGCTCGCCCGTGTCCCGTGACCGTCACGACCGGGTCGAGGCCCTGCGCCGCGCCGCACGCGACCGTCTTCCGGTCGACGCCGCCCTCGCCGCGTGGCGGCGGTACTACCCGCTCGGCGTCGGCCTCCTCGTCCTCGGGGGGGTCCTCGCGATGGGGCGGCCGTTCGTGCGCCGGCACGGCCTCGACGCGCCGCTCCCACACACCGACACGGTGATCCTGGAGTACGTCGGCTGGTTCGTCGCGCGCGGCAACACGCTCTACGTCGACATCTGGGAGATCAAGCCGCCGCTCGCCTTCCTGCCCTCGTACCTGTTCGCCGCCCTCACGGGCGGGAACCTCTACGCCGTCCACCTGCTCGGGGTCGCGACGACGGCGCTGGCGCTGGCGCTGACGGCGGCGTTCGCGGCGCGGGCCGTCGGGACGGTGACCGACGCGCCTCTCGCCGGGGTCGCGGTCGGGGTCGCCGTCTTCGCGCTTCCGGACCTGTTCTACCGGCCGTGGATGGGCTACAAGGCGAAGATGGTCGTCTTCGCGCTCGGACTCGCCGGGGTCGAGCGGGCACTCCGCGACCGGTGGGGGGCGTCGGGTCTCCTCTCCGGGCTCGCGGTCGGCGTCTGGCAACTCGGCGTCCTCTTCCCGCTCGTCACGACGGGCGACGCCCTCCGGACGCGCTCGCCGGCGGTCCTGCGGCGGCATCTCGCCGGCGGCGGGGCCGCGCTCGCGGCGATTCTGCTCGCCGTCCTGCTCTACGCCGACCCCGAGGGCTTTCTCGCGCAGGTCGTCCTGGGGCCGCTCGTCCTCGCCTCCGAGGGCGGCGCGTTCGACCCCAGGACGTACATGCTCTTTTTCCCGGGCGACACGGGGTACTGGTTCACCGTCCTCGGCGCCGGCGGTCTGGGGCTCGCGTTCGTCCGCGACGAGTACGCGGCGGCGCGCCCGCTCGCCGTCGGCGGCCTGCTGATGGGCCTCGTCGTCGTCTTCGTCGACTTCGACGGCCTGTGGGACGTGGTCGGACCGCTCGTCTTCTGTGCCGTCGGCGTCGGCCTCGTCGTCGGAGCGCTCCCCCGGCGCGTCCGCCTCGCGGCCGTCGTCGCCCTCGGCCTGACGCTCGCGCCCGCGTTCGCCCCGAGCGCGCTCGCCCGACACGACCCGGTCGACCCGAAACCCACCGACCGGCTCCCGCCCGCGACCGCGTCCGAGCGCGAGCGGCTCTACTGGTCCGGCCAGCCGGTCGCGTCGTGTCGCTTCTTCGGCGGACGCACCCAGCGGAGCCTGCTCGAGTACTACCCCGACGCCGACCTGCTGTCCGAGGCGCCGTGTGGCGACGTGGAGCCGTACTGGCGTGCCCTGCGCGAGCGCATCGCCGGCGGGTCGGCACCGCCGAACGCCACCGCGACGCCGGCACAGGTAGTCGCACTGGGCGGCCGTCCGCCCACTGCGGTCCGACGGGCGACGGGTTCGTATCCCCCGTCGTCGGCCGGCCGCGGAACAAAATAATTCGGAACTGAGTAAATTTTCAGAAGGTATTTACGCCCGCCCCACGAAGGGGAACGTATGAGCGTAGACACGGTCGTCCTCGCCGTCGCCGGCGAGAACACAGACCTGACCGACCGACTCGCGCAGACGACGGGCGACATCGCGGCACCCGCGGACGCGGACGTCGCGCTGGTGCGGGTGTACACCGAGGCCGAGTACGACCAGGCGCGAACGCGGCTCGACTTCGCGCCGGACAGCGAGGCGACGCCGGACGCCATCGCGGAACGCGACGCCAGCGTCCGCGCGGTCACCGACACGCTGTCGGCCGACGGCCTGGACGCCAGCGTCCACGGCCGTCTCGCCCCCGACGCCGACACGGGCGAGCGTATCGTCGAGTTGACCGAGGCGGCCGACGCCGACCTGCTCGTCGTCGGCGGCCGGCAGCGGTCGCCCGCGGGGAAGGCCCTGTTCGGGTCGACGGCGCAGGAACTGATGCTGAACGCGCCCTGCCCGGTGACGTTCGTCCGCGCCGACTAGGGCCAGCCGACGCTCTCGACCACACGACTTAGGCCGGCCGCGACCGACCCCCCAGCAATGGAGACGGAGGCGCTCGTGGCGACGCTGGAGGAGGCGGGACTGTCGCCGTACCAGGCGTCCGCGTACGCCGCGCTCCTCGAGTTCGGGACCGCCCCGGCGACGAAACTCGCGGAGGCGAGCGACGTCCCCGGTCCACGGATCTACGACGTCCTCGACGCGCTCTCGGACCGCGGGTACGTCGAGACCTACGAGCAGGAGACGGTCAAGGCGCGCGTCCACGACCCCGCGGCCATAGTCGACGACCTGCGCGCCCGCGCCGGCCGGCTCGAATCGGCGGCCGACGAGGTCGAGGCCCGGTGGGAACAGCCGCCCCTGGACCGGACGCAGGCGAGCATGGTCGACCGCTTCCAGACGGTCGTAGACCGCGCGCGGATGTTCGTCGAGGAGGCCGAGACGCGGGTCCACGTCTCGGTCGCGCCCGACCACCTCGACCAGTTACGGGACGCCCTGACCGACGCCCACGAGCGCGGCGTCGCGGTCCACGTCCTGGTCCACACCCCCCCGGACACGGACCCGCCGGCCCCCGACACCGTCGCCGGGCTCTGTCGGGAGGCGCGTCACCGCGGGCTCCAGACCCCGTTCGTCTCGCTGGTCGACCGGCGACGGGCCTGCTTCTCGCATCCCCCGCACGTCTCCGACCGGTACGGCGTCCTCGTCGACGACCCGGTCCACACGTTCGTCTTTCACTGGTATTTCATGACGTGCCTGTGGGACCACGCCCGGCCGCTCTACACCGACCGCGGGCGCACGCCGCCGTTCGAGTACGTCGACCTCCGGCAGTTCGTGCGTGACGTCGGGCCGCTCCTCGACGACGGCGCGAGCGTCGCCGTCCGTGTCGAGGGGACCGACCTCGAGACGGGCGACGACCGCACGGTCGCCGGCACCGTCGCGGCGGTCCGGTCTGCACGCGACGCGCCCGCCGAGGTCGCACACGTTTCGGTCGCCGGACAGGTCACGCTCGTCGTCGAGACGGAGGACGGACGAGTCAGGGTCGGCGGCTGGAACGCCGTGGTCGAGGATATCGAGGCGACGCGCGTCGTCGTCGAGGACGTGACCGGCGCGGCCGACGACGCCCTCGGCGAGATGGTCGAGCGCGGGCGGTAGTGGGTACAACGCCCGTTGTTAACTCCAAAGCGTTATTGCATCATCTATCATCCAGAACCGTGTGTCGGACCAGCATCCCAGACGACGGGAACGGACGACCCCTCGCGTACGCCGCCGGACCGTCCTCCGGACGGCTGGCGCTGCGGTCGCCACAGCCGGCGTCGCCGGCTGCCTCGGCGGCAGCTCGGGGGGTGATGGGACGGTCGTCGTTTCGGCGAACGCCAACCTCGCCAACAACCTGGACACGCGGGCGTTCTACGACGCGGGCGTCTCGGAATCGATCGACATCCAGCTGACGGCGGGTCCGGAGTCGTCGGGGAGCCGCGCGAAGGCGTTCTCGACGGCGCTGTCGGCAAAGCAGACGTCGCCGGACCTGATGATGATGGACAACGGGTGGACCATCCCGTTTATCGTCCGGAAATCCCTCGTGAACCTCGACGAGGCGCTCTCGGACTCGTTCGTGAGCGACGTCAGAGAGAACTCCTTCCAGTCGCTGGTCAAGACTGCCTCCCATCCCGACACGGGCGAACTGTGGGCGATTCCGTACTTCCCGGACTACCCGACGATACAGTACCGCAAGGACCTGCTGCGGAACGCGGGCTACACCGACGCCGAGTTCGAGACGTGGCAGACGGACCCGCTCACCTGGAGCGAGTTCACGGCCGCGGTCAAGAGGGCCAAAGACGCCGCGTACAGCGAGAAGGCGGGGACCGACGACGACCCGTCGACGGTGTCGTACGGCTACCTCTGGCAGGGCGCGAGCTACGCCGGCCTCCCGTGTTGTTCGTTCAACGAACTCCTCAACACGACCGGCGGCGCGTACTTCGGCAGCCGAGAGAACCTCTTCGGCCCGGTCGGCGAGCGACCGATCACCATCGCGTCCCAGAACAGCACGGACGCGGTGGAACTCGGCCGCGACCTCATCTACGGCAGCGACGAGTCGCCGTACGACGTCGCCGGCGTCTCGCCGCGGGCGACCGTCGGGTGGACCGAACCCGACGTCGACGCCCAGTTCGCGGACAGGCCGAACGCCGTTGCGATCCGGAGCTGGACCTACACGATGGGGATCGCGCAGTCGACGTTCGAGGGCACGCCCGCCGAACTCGGCGTCATGCCCATGCCCGCCGGCGAGGGCGGCTCGTGGGCCGCACTCGGCGGGTGGCTGATGGCGGCGAACCCCAACTCGACCAACCTCGACCAGACCCTCGAGGTGCTGAAGGCGTTTCACTCGGACGAGGTGCAGATGGCGACGCTGAACGGCCCCGGGTTCATCCCGCACGAGCCGTCGCTGTTCTCGGGGGCGGCGACCGAACACCCCGTCTACGGGGAGTTCATGGACACCCTCGGCTGGGCGGGTGAACACTCCGTTCCCCGTCCGGTCACGCCCGTCTGGCCACAGCAGTCCGGAGCCGTCGCCACGAACGTCAACGCCGCGCTCCGGAAGTCGAAATCGCCGACGAAGGCGATGACGGACATCAAAGAGACGTTCAGCGAGACCGAGAAACTCGGGAGATAGCACACCACACATGTCAGAGACAGCCACGACGACAGAGCCGAGGGGGATCACGAGCCGCTTCCTCACGTGGATGGAGAGTCTGAGTGAGGAGACGTACGCGTATCTGCTCCTCGTCCCGTCGATGCTCGTACTGAGCGTGATCGCGTTCTGGCCGCTGCTGGAGACGGTCAGGATGTCACTGTACGCGGACCAACTGTTCAGCGGCGCGTTCCTGGGCGAGTTCGTCGGCCTGGAGAACTACGTCAAGGTCCTCACGAACGAGAATCCGCTCGTCCCGCGGCCGTTCCTCGACCTGAGCGGCGACACCTCCCTGTTCAAGCAGGCGCTTCCGGTGACGATACTGTTCGCGGTCGTCACCGTCGTCTTCGAGACCCTCCTCGGGTGGCTGATGGCGTCGCTGATGGCGCGCGACTACCGCGGTCGCCGCTGGGTTCGGGTCGCGATCATCCTCCCGTGGGCGATTCCGATCGTCATCCAGGGGATGATCTTCTTCCTGCTGTTCCGGCCGGCGGTCGGGTTCCTGACGGGCCCACTCCAGGCGCTCGGCGTGTTCTCCAGCACGCCGCTCCAGAACAGCGTCGACTCGTTCATCATCGTCGCCGTCGCCGACATCTGGAAGACGTCGGCGTTCATGGCGCTGTTGATACTGGCGGGACGCCAGAGCATCAGCGACGGCCTCTACGACGTCGCTGACGTCGCCGGCGCGACCGCGTGGCAGCGGTTCCGGTACATCACGCTCCCGCTGGTCTTTCCCGCGCTCGTCGTCGCGATGCTGTTCCGGACGATGCAGGCGATGCGGGTCTACGGCGTCATCGAGGCGACGGGCGCCGGCTGTACGACCGTCCCCTCGCTGTCGTGTATGGTCGTCGAGTCGATGTTCGGGGCGACCCAGGCCTACGGGACCGCGGCCGTGGCGGCGGTACTGACGGCGGTGATCATCGGCATCGTGGTCTCCGTGTACATCGTCGCGCTCGGGCGGACCAGTGGGGGTGCTGGCCCGGTATGAGTGTCGACACGGGGCGGTCCGACGACGAGGGGGCCACCGGCGGCCCGTTCCGGCGGTGGGTCGACGACGCGATCAGGAACCCACGGAAGGTCTACCGCGCGATGTTCGTCACCGCGGGGATCCTCATCCTCGGAACGACGCTGTTCCCGCTCTGGTGGCTGCTGATGGTCGCGCTCTCGACGCCGACGGGCGTCTCGACGGGCGTCGGCCTCCTGCCGAGCGGGTTCGCGCCGGGCGCCTTCCTCGAGATCTTCCAGCGCATCCCGTTCGCGCGGTACATGTTCAACAGCCTCCTGTTCGCGGGGGCGACGACGGTCGTCGTCCTGATCATCGCGAGCCTCGCGGGCTACGCGTTCGGACGCCTGGAGTTCCGTGGCAAGGGGGCGCTGATGCTCCTGATCCTCGTGATCAGCTTCTTCCCCCCCGCCGCCTTCTTCATCCCGCTCTTCCGGCTGTTCACCCAGCAGATCGCGTTCCTCGGAGTGATCACACTCCCGGTGAAGCTGTACAACTCGCCCGGCGCGGTGATCGTGCCGTTGAGTGCGGTGTTCATGCCACTCGCTATCTTCATTCTGACGACGTTCTACAGCCAGATCCCCGACGGACTCGAGAACGCCGCCCGGGTCGAGGGGACGACACGGCTCGGCGCGCTGTTCCGGGTCGTCATCCCGCTGTCGGCTCCGGGCGTCGCGACGGCTGGCATCCTGACGTTCATCTCGGTGTACGTCGAGTTCTTCTTCTCGTTTCTCATGACGGGGACGAGCGCGGCCGACTGGGCGCCCATCGTCGACGGCGTCATCTCGTTCCAGACGCAGTACCAGGTCCGGTACGACCTGATGGCGGCCGCGAGCCTCGTCGCCATCATCCCGGTCGCGGTGCTCGTCGTCGTCGCACAGGAGAAGATCGTGAGCGGACTCACCTCGGGAGCGCTGAAGGAATAATGGCAAACGTAACACTCGAAGGCGTCACGAAGCGGTACGGGAGTACAGTGGCAGTCGACGACATGACCCTCGAGATCAGGGACGGCGAGTTCCTGACGCTCGTGGGGCCGTCCGGCTGTGGAAAGTCGACGACGATGGAGACGGTGGCGGGGCTGACCCAGCCGACGGAGGGGACGGTCCACATCGGCGAGCGGGAGGTGACGAACCTGCCGCCGAAGGACCGCAACATCGCGATGGTGTTCCAGAACATCGCGCTGTTCCCCCACATGGACGTCTACGAGAACATCTCGTTCGGGCTCCGTCTGCGGAACCTCGACAAGGCGGTGATCGACGAACGGGTCGACCGCGCCGCAGAGACCGTCCAGTTAGAGGGGATGCTCGACCGCATGCCCGAGGAGATGTCCGGGGGCCAGCGCCAGCGTGTCGCCATCGCCCGCGCCATCGTCCGCCAGCCGGAGGTGTTCCTGATGGACGAGCCGCTGGCGAACTTGGACGCCGAACTCCGGGTCCACATGCGGACCCAGCTCCAGCGTCTGCACAACACGCTCGACACGACCATCATCTACGTCACCCACGACCAGGCGCAGGCGATGACGATGTCCGACCGCATCGCGGTGATCGACAGCGGCGAACTCCAGCAGGTCGACCCGCCGCTCGTCTGTTACAACGAGCCGGACAACCTGTTCGTCGCCGGGTTCATCGGCTCGCCGGCGATGAACTTCGTCGACGGGACGCTCACCGACGACGGCTTCCGCTCCGACTCCGGGAAGATCTCGGTGTCTGTCGACCCGGCGGCCGTCGACGCCGCGCCCGGAACTGACGTCGTCCTCGGCGTCCGCCCGGAGGACGTCGTCCCGACGACGAAGACGGACACGGTGCCGAGCGCGACGGCGCCCATCGAGAGCCGGTCGGACGTGATGGAGCCGATGGGCGACGAGATATTCGTCTACCTCGTCACCGACGAGGGCGAGGACGCGACTGTCGACCTGGAGGACCCCGACGCGGGCGGACAACTCCTGATGAGCGTCGGCCCCGACACCGACATCGAGGAGAACCAGGACGTCTCGGTCGTCCTCGACCGAACGAACCTCCACCTGTTCGACGAGGCGAGCGGGGAGGCGATCGCACACGGCGTCGTCGACTACGCCGGCGAACCGGGCGGGAGCGGCGCCGAAGCGACCGGCGACGACTGACCCCTCGCCGGTCGTCGCGCCGGGACCGTGAGAGATAACCTGCTACGCGAACCCGAGTACACAGTTCGATGAGCGAGTCACCCCCCGACCGGCGAGACGGAACGGACGACCCGCGGCCGCCGCGGTGGACCCGCGCGCAGGCGGCGGGCATCGAGCGCACGCCCGAGAACGTCGCGCCGGTCGTCGACCCGACCGACAGCGACCCGGCCGCGGACCTCCACGTCTGGGACACGTGGATCCTCCGGGACCGGCAGGGCCGGATCGCGACGGTCGACGGCTGGCGGGTGCTGTTCTCGCTCACGTCGTCGGCGGACCTCCTGCCGGGCAAGCGCCACGACGTCGCGACGATCCGCGCCTTCTACTCCCGGGACGGGGTCGACTGGCGCGGCGGCGACGCCGTCTTCGACGGCGACTCCCTCGGCCAGCGACAGTGGGCCGGGTCGGCGCTCTACGACGACGGCGACCTCTACTGTTACTACACCGCCGCCGGCAACGAACGCGCCCCCGAGTTGAACTACAGCCAGCGGATCGCCGTCGGATACGGCGGGTCGATCCGGGGGGTGGCCGACGGCGTCGCGGTCGAGGGGCCGTGGACCCACGAGACGCTCCTCGAACCCGGCGGGAAGTGGTACGAGACAGAGGCCCAGTCACGGGGGATGATCTACACGTTCCGGGACCCCTGGTTCTTCGAGGACCCCGCCACCGGAGAGACCTACCTCCTGTTCGAGGCGAACACGCCGGTCGCGCCGGAGAGCAACGTCTGTGGCGGAAACGCGGACCAGCAGGAGTTCAACGGGAGCGTCGGAGTCGCCCGCTCCCCGAGCGGCGACCCGCTCGACTGGACGCTCGAACCGCCGCTCCTCGACGCCGTCTGTGTCAACCAGGAGCTCGAGCGCCCGCACGTCGTGGTCGCCGACGGCCGGTACTACCTGTTCGTCTCGTCGCACGAACACACGTTCGCGCCCGGGCTCGGCGGCTACGACGGCCTCTACGGGTTCGTCGCGGATTCGTTTCGCGGGGCGTACCGGCCGCTGAACGGCACCGGACTGGTCGTGACCAACCCCGCGAGCGCCCCGTTCCAGACCTACTCGTGGATGGCGTTCGCCCACCGCGACGAGATGCTCGTCCAGAGCTTCTGTAACTACCGCGAGTTCGGCGGCGAGTCGCTCGACGGTATCGCGGCGTTCTCCGAGGCGGAACAGCACCGGCGCTTCGGCGGGACGCTCGCCCCGACGCTCCGGGTGGCTGTCACGGACGACCGGACCCGTATCCGCGGCACGCTCGCGCACTGGCGGGTGCCGACAGAGGCCGAGCCGCTCCCCGACCCCGACTACCGGCCCCCGACCGACGAACTGGGCGACGCGCCCTCGGCCGACCGCCACGGGTCGGGGCGGTGGTCGTACCGCTACTGGGACGGCTGAGCTACGTCGGCCGCTCGGTGACGGCGTGTTCGAGCTGCCAGGCCGCGAGCGACGCCACCGTTGCCCGCCCGCCCTCGGCCGCGAGCGAGACGCCCGTACTCTCGCCCGCCGGGTAGACCCGGCTCGTCAGACAGTGGCGGTCGTTGGCGTACAGTTCGACGACCGACCCGTCGAGGAAGGCGCGGAGCGACAGCGGCTCGTCGTACGGCGAGACCGGCATCCGCTGGGACTCCGTCGTCCCCACGCCCGCCCGACTCGACGCCGACCGATCGACCACGAGTTCGTTCTCGTGGGTGTACCGTATCGCCGTCCGCTCCGCCCTGTCCGGCGATTCGAAGACGGACAGTTCGACCGCCGCCGCGTCGTCGAGCGACAGTTCGGCCTCGATCTCGACCGCCGCGCCGCCCTCCTCAAGCGCCCGCCGGTCGCCGTCGCCGAGCGTCAGCGACGACGGCGTCGCGAGCCGGCGCCTCCGGAGGGCCGTCACCTCCGGCGCCGGCCGCTGTCGGAGCCGCCCGCCGTCGTCGACAGAGAGCACCCGCGGGAGCGAGAGCGCGCCCGACCAGCCGGCGTCCCACTGTGCGCTCGTGTCCCGCGTCTCCGGGAGCCACCCCCACGTCAGGTGGCGGTCGCCGTCGTCGAGCGACTGTGGGGCGTAGAAGTCTCCGTAGTCGAGGCGGCCGCGGCGCTCGACCGCGAACTCTCCGTCCCGGAGGTCGCCGAGGAAGTAGACGACGTTCTCGTAGTCGGAGACGTGGAGGAGGTGGGCGTCCCCGAGGTCGAGGACCTCCGGACACTCCCAGACGCTGCCGTGGCCGTCGTCGCCCGTCAACAGCGGCCCCTCGTACTCCCAGTCGCGCAGGTCCGACGAGGTGTACAGGAGCGCCACGCCGCCCCGGTCGGCCACGCCGCTTCCGATGACCTGGTGCCACGTCTCGCCGTCGCGCCAGACGCAGTGGTCGCGGAACTCGGCGGCCCAGTCGTCGGTCGTGAGGAGGTCGAGGTCCGCGGGCGGCGACTCGATCACCGGGTTGTCGCCGTGTTTGCTCCACTCGCGGAGCGCCGGGTCGTCGCTCGTCGCGAGACAGGGGAGCTGTCGGCGGCCGTTCCCGCCCGTGTAGAGCAGCGTCGCCGTCCCGCCGTCGTCGACGGCACACCCGGACCAGCAGCCGTCCCGGTCGGGGCCGTCCGGCGACGGGGCGAGCGCGACCGGTTCGTCCGTCCAGTGGCACAGGTCGTCGCTCACGGCGTGGCCCCAGTGGATGGTGTTGTGGAACGGTCCCGCCGGGTTGTACTGGTAAAAGAGGTGGTACCGGCCGTTCCACCGGACGAGGCCGTTCGGGTCGTTCAGCCAGTTGGCCGGCGGCGTGACGTGGTAGCGCGGCCGGCCGTCGCCGCCGGCTCGCGCGCGCATCGCCCGCAGGTCGTCGGCCGTCTTCGGGCGGCTGGGCGGGTCGCTCTCCTCGGCCGCGACCGCCGCCAGACACCCCGCGGTCAGCGTCTCCCGGGCGTTCGCGACGGTCTCGTCGGCGGGTTCGTCGAACGCGAGCGGCGCGCCGACGCCGAGGACGGCCCCACCGCGGTGGCTCCACGAGACGACGGCCATCTGGGTCGGCACGTCGCGGTCACCCCGGACCGTTCCGGCGAGCACCTCGCCTCGGGCGGGCAGAACGCGCTCGTACCGCGCCGTGGGGACAGCGCCGCGGTCACAGACCGGGACCCGGAGCGTCTCGAACCCCGCCGCTGCCGGGTGGTCGTCGTAGAGCGCGCGCCAGAGGACCCCGGTCGGCTCTGTCACGCTCTCGACGCCGACGGCGTCGGGCGGCACCGACTCGACGCCGAGCGGTTCGACGGC
This sequence comes from Haloferacaceae archaeon, assembly GCA_042217165.1. Classification (GTDB taxonomy): domain Archaea; phylum Halobacteriota; class Halobacteria; order Halobacteriales; family Haloferacaceae; genus A07HB70. Next base: position 15,529 of record JBDGTD010000060.1, read on the forward strand.
GGCCATCGCCCGGAGGGTGAGAACCAGGCCGCCGCCGGCGCCGAGGAACGACCCGACTGCGTCGGCGACACCCGGGCGGAGCGTGTCGGCCTCGACCGGCGTCTCCCGGTGCCACCACAGCACGTCGGCCGTCGTCCCCTCCTCGACGAGGTCGGCGAACGTGAGCGTCGTCGACCGGGTCGGTCGCCCCTCCAGCCACGCGAGCGCCGCCCGCTGTTCGGCCGACAGCCCGCCCGTGTGGAGAACTCCGACCCGGGGCCGGTCGCCAGTCATGGACGGACTGAGCCACGACCGAGTAAAATCGTGCCGGCTCCGCGGCGACTCCGCCCGCCTCCCCGCGGGAGCGCTCCGGGGCGCGGGCCGCGACGGAGTCGGACGGGACGAGCGCCGCGTCCTCGTGGACGGCTATCTGCCTGTGTCACGAGCGACTCTCGAGGCGAGAGCGACCGCTCGGTCGCGGGAGCGAGATCCGACCCCGCGACCCCCGCCTCGTGGAGACGATACGACGCCGTCAGCCTTTACTTGACAGAAGTCGATAATGTCTCCTATGGCAGACTTCGAATTCGGATGGGCAGGCCTGCTACTGGTTATGACCAGCGGTGGATTCGGGGCTATCGGTCTACTGCCACTCATCGGCGCTGCTCCGGGCGGGATAACGGAGTTCGTCTTCTACAGCGTCGTACTCTCCAGTGTCGTCGCGATCCTGGCGGCGGCTACCGCCGACAGCTATCCCGCCCTCTGACCCCGATACGGCCGCCGTCCCCCGGGCGGCGAACGAGGAGACGAACGGGGCAGGGGGTCTCGGTCCCGGACACGAACAGCCCGACAGGTACAGACGTGCGATCTGCCGCGACACGGTCACGACCCGCCCCGGACGGAATCCGGCCGGCCGGCACGGCACCGAGTGTGGAGCCCAGCGCGTCGTGGTCGGACCGGATTCGACGGCGTTCGACCGAGGCCGCCGCCCTCACACACCGGTCGTGGCCGTCGCCGTGACGCCCGCGCGTCCGTCGGCGGATCGATGTCCGTGACGGGCCGCGCCGCCCGCGCCGCGACCGTGTCGAACTTTGCCGACGAGGCCAATCTACAGGCGCGAGGGACCGCCTCCGAGTGGAGCCCGGAGCCCGCGACGACGCGTGACACGCGTCCGTTCGGCGTCGTCCACGAGGACGTCTCGGGCGTCCGGACCGGCGAGGACGGCCGACCGAACGCACACGGGTCGGCCGGACTCGACCGCGACTGGGTCGTCGAGACGGGCATCTCCGACCCGTTCCGGTCCGTCGCCGGCCGCACTCCCCACGACGAGTTCACCCTCGACGAGTGGGTTCGAGAACCGAACTGACCAGTCCACCGCCGATGGCTGTCTGCATCCCCCAACGTATAAACTGCCGGAAACCGTACAGAGAGGCACGCAAGACGGCGAAAACCTGGCAGTTGGGTTGGGGTCTGCCCGCCGGACGAACGGCTATCACACCGTTCCTGCGAGGGCGTCCACGCGGCCCGCGAGGGCACACAAAACGCAACCCTGCGCCGGCTTGGGACGCACCGCCCCCGTGGCGGCGCGTCGGGTCGATGGCCCGGCCTGCGGCCCAGTGAGCAACTGGGGACGACGGTCGCTGGGAGTGGATACGGCCCGCGAGGGCGAACACGCCAGACCCCATCCGGGGCCAAACCAGAGTCCCGCGAACCGGAGTACCCTCTCTGCGAGGGGAACTTTGCCACCGGGTGTGGCATCACCGGGATGCCCACCGTGTGTGGAATCCCACGGCTTCAGCCGTGGGAGGAGGTCAAGACCGTCCCGCACCACCCATGGATACGTCCGACCTGCCCGCGCCCGTCGCCGAGTACCTCTCCGCAAACCGAGCAGAGCTGTTCGCGCTCGCCGAGACGCTCGTCGGCTACGAGACACAGAATCCTCCGGGCCGAACGGTCGACGTCGTCGAGTGGCTCCAGAACACGCTCGAGGAACCAGCGGTGTCGGTCGAGCGCTTCGAAGTCGACCCGGAAAAGCCGAACATCATTGCCACACTTCCCGGCCGGACCGACCGCACGCTGTGTTTCAACGGTCACCTCGATACCGTCCCGTTCGACGAGAGCGAGTGGGCGCACGATCCGCTCGGCGAGCGCGACGGCGAACGCATCTACGGGCGTGGAGCGACCGACATGAAAGGCGCCGTCGCCGCGATGGTGCAGGTCGCGCTCGCCTACGCTCGCACCGGGACGGAGCCACCAGTAACACTCCAGTTCGCGTTCGTCAGCGACGAGGAAACGGGCGGTGACGCCGGCCTGACGACCGTCTTAGAGACGACGGCGTTCGACCCCGACGCCTGTGTCGTGGGCGAAACCACCTCCCGGAACGGGCGATACTCCGTCTCCGTCGCCGATCGCGGGAACGTCTGGCTCACGCTCGAGGCGTCGGGCACCGCTGCGCACGGCTCGCGGCCGATGATCGGAGAGAACGCGATCGACCGACTGACCGAGGCGGTCGAGCAGCTTCGAGACGGCTTCGGACGCCAGGAGCTGTCGGTCGATTCAGCGATGGACGGGATCGTCGAGGAGTCCGTCGACTTCTACGAGCCGGAGGCCGGAGCCGAGGCGACCCGTGACCTGTACCGGTATCCGACGATCAATCTCGGCGTCATCGAGGGCGGAACGGCGATCAACACGGTGCCGGCCTCGGCGTGTGCGAGAGTCGATATCCGCCTGACTGCCGGCGTCGACACCGGGGAGGCACTCGCCGGGATACGGAACTGCCTGGCCGGGATGGACGGCGTCGAACTCACCGATATCTCGTGGACCCGTGGGTCGTACGAACCGCTCGGAAGTCCGATCGTCGAGGCGAGCGCGCAGGCGGCCGAGCACGTCGTCGACGACCGGGTCTACCGGCGGAGCGCGACCGGCGGCGGCGACGCGAAGGTGTTTCGACACGACGGGATTCCGACGGTCGAGTTCGGCTTCGGCACCCAGACGGCACACGCGACCGACGAGTACACGACGACCGAGGCGCTGGTTCGAAACGCCATCAGCTACGGCACACTCCCCGTTCTTTACGCGCAACGCACGAGTGCCGACGGGTGACACGTAGCGAGCGGAAGCCCACCCGTTCACGCCGCCGGCGTCTCAGGGCCGGTCGGACGCACGCGTCCCAGAGGCACGCACAGCCGCCGGCCGCGTCGGGCCGCGAGCGATTTAACTCCCGGTCCGCACACGCGTTCGTCGTGCCAGCTCCACAGACGATCCACGACGCCTTCGTCGACGCCGCCGAGACGTGGCCCGACCGTCCGTTTCTCGTCTACGACGGCGAAGCGGTCGCCTACGAGACGGTGCGCGCCGACGTCGCGCGCCGCGCCGCCCTCCTCGCCGACCGGGGCGTCGGCCCGGGCGACCGCGTCGGTCTCCTCTGTCCGAACGACCCCGAGTTCGTCTTCGTCTTCCTCGCGGCGGCGCGCCTCGGCGCGACGGTAGTGCCGTTCGACTACCGGCAGGAGGGGTCGGTGCTCTCGTACCTCCTCTCCGACGCCGACCCGGCGCTACTGGTGGTCGACGGCGACGTCGTCGGGCGGTACCGGGCGGTCGAGGACCAGCCCGAGGTCGCGGTCGACGACGTCCTCGTCCACGACGACCCCGAGGGCCGCGGCGAGGACCTCGACGCCGCCGTCGCGGCCGCGCCCGACGACCCGCCGCCGCCCGCAGACGTCGACCCGCTCGACGTCGCCGTCCTCTCGTACACCTCGGGGACGACCGGGCCGCCGAAGGGCGTGGAGAACCCGCACCGCTCGTACGTCGACGCGGGCCGACGCCTCGCCGCGGCCTGTGGCACCGACGAGACCGACCGGGGACTGCTCGTCCTCCCGCTCTTTCACGCGAACCCGACGACCTACGGGCTGATGCAGATGCTCGCGGTCGGGGGGAGTATCGCCCCCGTCCGGGCGTTCAGCGCCTCGGGCTTTTTCGAGCGCGCCCGCGAGACCGAGAGCACCTTCTTCACCCACGTCGGGTCGGTCCTCGAGATTCTCCAGCGGACGCTCGACGCCGGCGAGGTCGACCCGTCCAGTCCGCTGACCTTCGCCGCCGGGGGCGCCGCCCAGTTCGGGCGCCAGCAGGAGTTCGAGGCGGCGACCGGGATTCAGCTCGTCCGGCTGTACGGCCTCACCGAGGTCGGGGCGGGGCTGGTGACGGTCGCGCCGTACGACTCCGACTCGCTCCACGGCGCCGACCACCAGGGGCTCGTCGCGGACCAGCCGTTCGAGGTGCGGATCCTCGCCGACGACGGCGTCTCGTTCGCCGACGAGGGCGACCGCGGCGAGATAGTGGTCCGCCCGACGGAGCCGGGCCTGCTGTTCCGGGGCTACCGCGGGAAGCCGGCGGCGACCGTCGACGCGTGGCGCGACCTGTGGATGCGAACCGGGGATATCGGCGAGCGGCGGGGCGACCGTCTGTACTACGTCGGCCGCGCGAAGACGACCATCCGGCGGATGGGCGAGAACGTCTCGCCGTGGGAGGTGGAGTCGGCGCTCGCGGACTGGGAGCGGGTCGAGGACGCCGTCGCCGTCGGCGTCCCCGACGAGGTTGCGGGCGAGACGATTGGCCTGTGGGCGCTCCCCGCGGACGACTCGCTGACCGAGCGCGAGGTGTACGACCGCTGTCGCGACCGGCTCGCGGACCGCCTCGTCCCGCGGTACGTCGGCTTCCTCGACGAGGTGCCCCGGACGAGTACGCACAAGATCGAGCGGTCGCGGATCGGCGAGCGGTCGGTCGAGGAGGCGTGGGACGCGGAGGGGGACAGCTAGCCGGCGGGACGCGGTCGGTCTCTGCGGGCGAACTGTTATGAGGCCGCGCGGGCGGCCGAGAGCCATGGAGTTCGAGTTCACGCCGGACCAGCAGGAGCTCGACGAGCGCGTGACGGCGTGGCGCGAGACACACGAGGAGGAGATCCGCGAGCGGTCGGCGCGCTCCGAGTTCCCCCGCGACCTGTACGAGGAGGGGATGGAGCGCGGGTTCGGGAGCGTCATCCTCCCCGAGGCGTACGGCGGGCCGGGGGGCGGCGCCGTGGAGTACGGCATCGTCGCCCAGCAGACGGGGATATTCCAGATCTGCTTTCAGACCCAGCGGACGATTCTCGCGACCGGCACGGACGAGCAGAAGGCGCGGTACCTGCCCGAGTTCCGCGAGGGGGCGGCCGTCGGCGCCATCTCTATCTCGGAGCCCGACACCGGCTCCAGCCTGAAGTCGATGGAGACGTCCGCGGAGCGACGGGGCGACGAGTGGGTGATAGACGGCGTGAAGAGCCACGTCAACCTCGCGGCGGAGGCGACGGTCCACGTGGTCTACACGATGGCCGACGAGGGCCTGACGGTCTTTCTCGTCGACGACGAGACGCCGGGGATCGAGGTGTCGGAGAAGCGCGACCCCATCGGGACGCGGTATCTCCCGATCTACGACGTCGCCTTCGACGACGTGGTCGTAGACGACGACCAGATGCTCCTCGGGCCGGGCGACGGCTACGAGGTGTTCTTCGAGACGTTCAACTTCAGCCGTATCGGGAACGCGAGCGAGATGATCGGCCACGGGAAGCGGTCGCTCCGGCAGGCCGTGCGCTGGGCCCGCGACCGCGAGGTGGGCGACGACGTCGTGACGGACTTCCAGGGGATCCGCTGGAAGGTGGCGGACCTCCACACCGACCTCCGGGCGGCCGAACTGCTGCGGGACGAGGCGGCGGCCGCCCTCGACGCGGGCGACGACGACGCCCCGCGCAAGACCTCGATGGCGAAACTCGCCGCGGCCGACGCGGCGCTCGCGGCGACGACCGAGGCGATGCAGATCACCGGCGCGCACGGCCTCTACCGCGACCAGCCCTACGAGGCGAACTTCCGGGACGTGAAGACCCTGGAGGTCGCCGGCGGCTCCCGAGAGATCATGCGGAACGTGATCGCAGACAGCGTGATCCCGGAGTTCTGACGGGATACGGCGGACGACACGATGGCTCGTCTGGAAGTCCCACCTCTTCAGCGGTGTGAAGAGGGCAAACGTGACGACCTCGAACGAGTCGACGTCGAGGCGCCGAGTGGGCCGTCGACGACCGCTGGACGACGCTGCTCGGCCCGACGATGCTCGCCCTCGTCGTCTTCGTTCTCGGGCGCCGAGCCGCGCGCTGACCACCCGCTCGTACGCCTCGCGGCGACGACCCCGCGACGACACGCCCTGGCCCTGGCCCGCGCTCGCGGCGGTCGTGAACGGAGCCGTCGCGCGCGGATACCCCCGCGGTTATCTGCGGGCGGACCCCACGGGGGCGCATGACCGACGTGACCATCGTGGGGTGTGGGAACCTCGGGAGCGCCCTCGTCGCGGGGCTCTCGCAGAGTGGCGGACACGACGTCACCGCGTACGACGTCGACGAGGCGGCGCTGGAGCGGGTCGCACCGCACGTCGCGCGGACGACGACCGACGTCGAGACGGCGTCGGCGTCGGACGTCGTGACAGTGGCGGTGAAGCCCGACGTCGTCGGCGCCGTGCTGGACGAGTTCGACCTCTCGTCGGACCAGACGCTCGTCACCGTCGCGGCCGGCGTCTCGCGGGCGTACGTCCGGGAGCGGACCGACGCGACCGTCGTCCGGGTGATGCCGAACCTCGCGGCGGAGACGCGGGACATGGCCGCCGCGGTGACGTGGGACGACCCCGACGAGGGCGTGCGCGAGATGCTCGCGGACCTCGGCTCGTACGTCGAGATCGAGGAGGAGTTGATGGACGCGGCCACCGCGCTGAACGGGAGCGGCCCCGCGTTCGTCTTCTACACGATCCAGGCGATGACCGAGGGCGCGGTCGCGGAGGGGATGGACGAGGCCGACGCCGAGACGCTCGCGGCCCAGACGGTAAAGGGGGCGGCGGAGACGGTGTTGCGCTCGGACCGGAGCGTCGAGGAGCTGATCGACGCCGTCTGCTCGCCGAACGGCACGACAGTCGAGGGGATGGAGGTGCTGTGGGACAGCGACTTTGCAGACACGATGGGCGCGGCGCTCGCGGCGGCGACCCGGCGCTCGCGGGAACTCGCGGCGGAGCGCGCCGATGAGTAAGGCGACCGAGTTCGACCCGGCGGCGGTCGAGCGAGCGCGCGCCCAGGCCGCGGCGGCCGAGCGCGTCGTCGTCAAGGCGGGGACGAACTCGCTCACCGACGACGAGTCTCGCCTCGACGACGCGAAGGTGGACAAACTCGTCGACGACGTGGCCGACCTCCGCGAGCGCGAGAAGGAGGTGATCCTCGTCTCGTCGGGCGCGGTCGGCGCCGGCAAGGGCCGGATCGCCCACACCGGCGACACCGTCGAGGTGTCACAGGCGCTCTCGACTATCGGCCAGAGCCACCTGATGCGGCGCTACACGGAGAGCCTCGAGCGCTACGACCTGACCGCCGCACAGATCCTCCTGACCCAGCACGACCTCCGTGACCCCGAGCGGTTCACGAACTTCCGCAACACCGTCGAGACGCTGCTGGACTGGGGCGTCGTCCCGATCGTCAACGAGAACGACGCCGTCGCGACCGAGGAACTCCAGATCGGCGACAACGACATGATCTCGGCGTCGGTCGCACAGGGCGTCGACGCGGACCTCCTCGTGACGCTCACGGACGTCGCCGGGGTCTACACCGGGAACCCGAAAGACGACCCGTCCGCGGAGCTGATCGAGGCGGTCGGGCGCAACTACGGCGCGGTAGAGGAGGTCGTCGACGCGAGCGGCTCGGGCGAGTTCGGCGGCATCCGGACGAAGGTGCGGGGCGCCCGGAACGTCGGCGAACACGGTATCCCGGCGGTCATCGCGCTCTCGACCGAGCCGGACGTGCTCGCGAAGATCGCCGAAGGCAAGTCCGTGGGAACGATATTCCTCCCCATCGACGGAGCATCCGATGAGTGAGCCCACCACAGCGGAGAAGGTCACGGCGGCGAACGAGGCGGCGCTGCGGCTCGCGAACCGGTCGGCCGAGGAGCGGGACGCGGCGCTTCACGCGATCGCGGACGCGATCGAAGACGAGGAGGCCCGGATCCTCGCGGCCAACGAGGACGACGTCGCGGCCGCCGAGGAGCTGCTCGCGGCGGGCGAGTACACGCAGGCGCTCGTCGACCGGCTGAAGCTCTCGACGGAGAAACTGCACAGTATCGCGGAGATGGTCCGGAGCGTCGCCGGGCAGGACGACCCGCTCGGGCGCACGCTCTCGGCCCGCCGGCTCGACGACGACCTGGAGCTGTACAAGGTGTCGGTCCCCATCGGCGTCGTCGGCACCGTCTTCGAGTCGCGGCCCGACGCGCTGGTCCAGATCGCCGCGCTGAGTTGCAAGTCGGGCAACTCGGTGATCCTGAAGGGCGGCAGCGAGGCGAGTCACTCGAACCGCGTCCTCTACGAGGTCATCCGCGAGGCGGCGAGCGACCTGCCCGACGGCTGGGCGGGGCTGATCGAGGCGCGCGAGGACGTCGACCGCCTGCTCGAGATGGACGACTCGGTCGACCTGCTGATGCCTCGCGGGAGCTCCGGGTTCGTCAGCTACATCGAGGACAACACCAGTATCCCCGTTCTCGGCCACACCGAGGGGGTCTGTCACGTCTACGTCGACGACGCGGCCGACCTCGCGACCGCCGAGGCGGTCGCCTACGACGCGAAGGTGCAGTACCCCGCGGTCTGTAACGCCGTCGAGACCCTGCTGGTCCACGCGGACGTCGCCGAGGAGTTCCTCCCGGCGATGGCGAGCCGCTACCGCGAGGCCGGCGTCGAACTCCGGGGCGACGAGCGCGCGCGTCAGATCACCGAGATGGACGCCGCGACCGACGAGGACTGGACCACGGAGTACGGCGACCTCGTGCTCGCGGTCCGGGTCGTCGACTCGCTCGCGGACGCCGTTGCCCACGTCAACACCCACGGCTCGAAACACACCGAGTCGGTCGTCACCGAGGACGCCGGCGCGGCGAGCGCGTTCATGCGCGGGGTCGACTCCGCGAGCGTCTTCCACAACGCCTCGACCCGGTTCGCGGACGGCTACCGCTTCGGCCTCGGCGCCGAGGTGGGGATCAGCACGGGCAAGACCCACGCCCGCGGCCCCGTCGGGCTGGCGGGGCTGACGACCTACAAGTACTACCTCGAGGGCGACGGGCAGGTCGTCGGCACCTACGCCGGCGATGACGCGCGGTCGTTCACCCACGAGGAGTTCGACGGCGAGTGGCGCCCGGGGCACCACTCGACGGAGTAATCGCCGCGCTCTCGTCTGCGTCCCGCCCGTC